>JAUREO010000036.1 GCA_030827365.1 Candidatus Poseidonia sp.
AGCTTGAATAATCTTAAAGGCGAGAAATAATTTACTGTCATCAATTCTTCGTAATTCTCACCTTCAAAGATAGAATCTACTATATTGATTCCAGCATTATTTACTAGTATGTCAATCTTTTCAGGAGTAAATATCGTGGCTGAATTTGAAGCCAGATATATATGGGATTACGACGGAGAACCTATTCAACTTTTTAATGCTGAACCAATTGAAGGGCTTGAAATTCCAGAATCGAAATACCTTGATTTTTTCATCGATTTGCCTTCAACGGCAGCGAATTTAGAAATTCGTTCTTACGGCGGTAGCGGAGATGTTCAACTGATTCTTGAAGGCGAACAACTCATGCTTCAAGGCAATGGGGGTCCCAACCGGGGTGATGATGGTATGGAAGCTGAAATGATCCCTCTATCACTCTCCTCTGAAAACCAAGGAACAAATCATAACCTCTTTGTAGAATTGTTACCAAAAGGCATTGTCCTTCTAAGAGTATCTGCAATAACTGATACTAGCGATGTAGGGCTCGTAGCAAAGTGGCAATCCGTAGACATTCCAATTGACATTGTGCCTGACGAAGAAATTCTAGGTGAATTAATTGGTTGCAAAGAACTTGCAGAGAAAAATTTTGAATCTCTCGACACCTCAAATGATGGTGTTTTGGACCTGTCTGAATCAAGACAAATAGGATTTGATTCTTATGATTTTAATGACGATAAGGAAATTGAATTTAGAGAATTTGTACAAATCGAGTGTAATTGTGCGAATGAAATTGAAAATGTGCTTGATTCGTACGATGGAGTCTATAGCAGCAACAAAGGTATCCCAACATCTCATGTTGTAGACCATGATTGGCTCAATCAATATTCATTTGACTATTATGACAATAATGATGATTATATGAACGCCGAAGAATTCGAAATTGCAAAATTACTGTGCACTACAACCTACAACGCATTTGATTCAGATGGTGATGGAGTCAATGACATTGATGATGCGTTCCCCGAAGATCCTTCGGAATCAAAGGATTCAGATAACGATGGCGTAGGTGATAACGCAGATATTGCTCCAATGGTCGCCAATGATATGCTGTACTCGTTCGGAGGTGTAATTCTTTTGGTTCTTATGGGCTTACTTGTGATGGTCATGAGGAATAAATCAAACGATGTTCATGAAATGAAATGGCATGATATTGATGATAAATCAGAAGACCTCATATTGTCCGGTTCATTAGCCGACGTCGAAGAATCGTTCATCACAAATGGAGATTCAATTCTGCAGCAACCACCTCCGGATTTGATGGGCATGGTCAGAGATGGCATAGAAATATTGGAGTATCCTTCGGGAAGTGGAATAGAATGGAAGAGGGTAAACTTTTCCGCTGATTGGACGCCCAAAAAATAGGTGAGTTACCCTTAAATTTGTTAAAAATTGTCTTGCTCCATGAGGGCACATTTGCTCATTCTATTGTTTGTGATTCCACTTTTTGCTGGAATGATATCAAATGATGATTCACTGCGTCTTGATTTAGAACATGAAGATGCACAAAAGGTCATAGGTTCAGGAAATCCCCTCGGTTGGGAATGGGTTGAGAAAGACGACGAAGCGGGCTATGTATGGATTCGAGAAATTGAGGCACTTGTCGATGGGACGGCTTTTGTTTCTGGAATATTTAGAGGTGGAGGTGTTCATCTTGACTCACACTATGTTCTCAATGCAGGCGGACATGATATTTTCATTGGAAAAAGAAATTATGATAATAAATGGCTATGGCTTTCTGTGATTGGAGGTTCTGGTGATGAATATGTCAATGATATGGTGTTCGATCAGAACAATGACTTGCTCCTTGTCGGAACTTCTGATTCAAGTCAATTACAAGTACAAACTTCAATCGGTATAATTACCCATTCAAATCAAGGCTCATACGATGGTTTCATTACACACATTAATGCGTCCACAGGTACGTTTACTTGGTTTCAAACCATAGCAAATACTGGTTATGATAACATCACGGGAGTTTCTCAGGCTTCAAACGGGCTCATTACTGCATGCGGATGGACCTCCAGCCCGAGTTTGACGATGAATACTACTTCGTATACGAATGCAGGCAATGAAGATATGTTCCTCTCTTGGTTTTCTTCTTCTGGTGCACTTCAAAACGGCATGATGTTTGGAAACTCTGGCAGGGATATACTTCATGATTGCAGTTTCGATGGAAACGGCAAGACCATTGCTGTAGGAGAATTTGCGTCTTCCACCTTAACATTGAATCAGACAACCATCACTCACGGAGGTGGAACTGGAAGTGATAGTGTGGTTATGCGCGTTTCACCACAGAACGGCGTTGAATGGGTACGTATGCCAATTGCCTCAGCAAATGACCGTGCAACTTCAGTCGTTGTTGATTCTGCAGGGAATATTTTCGTTGCAGGAGAGCATTTCTACAATGGTACAAATTCAAACTCAATGACATGGGGCTCAATTCAAATCAGTTATGGTGCTGACGCCAGTATGGTTTATGTTGTTAAAATTTCCAATGTAGGAGCAATCGGTTGGGCTCTTCGAACTTACATTTCAACGAGTTATTATTGGAATAGGCAATCTATTGAGCCAAGCATAGATTTGGTCGGTTCTCAACTTGGTCTAAGTTTTATAACAAAAGGAGGTGGGAATATTAATTTCAAGACTGGTGGAAATACATATTCAAATTTTTATCCAGGTAATTCAGATTGGAGTGCAATGATTGTAGGAATTACAAATATTGGAACTATTTCAACAAGCAATTATCGTTCATATCCTTACACTGCTGTCTTTGATTTTGATGCGGTAGAGAATACGACCTCGACAAATGATTACATCACAGCAGGATGGAACAATTTCCCTCGAACAACCTCCACATACACCACTTCGAATACATATTCGATGCCTTCAGATGCCCCTGGTGGTTTTCTTGTTCGAACAAAATGGGAAATGTCAACAAATTCCTTGGGTCCTACGACTTCATCAGAAATGGAGTCGTATGTTGGCATCAGCGGGCTTGAAGAAGTCATCGACATCGAACCAATTTCTTCTACCAGGACTGCGGTCCTAATTTACTCAGAATCCCAAGGATTGCGTTTTGGACAACATGCAACGGGTGGAACTTTTGACGAGAAAAAATTAGTTTTGGCAGTGATTGACAATAACGGCAATTGGATTTCAGCCGACACATTGACCTTCGGCAGAACAAGAGAACAAATGCAAAATTGGGGAAGTTCAACCAACTACGGCCACAAAAAAATGGGTATTAATATGGATACAGCACCTAATGGTACAGTTTGGATTAGTTTGTTTTGGAGCAATTCTTTACTCATTCCCAATGTGATCCAAAAATCCACGAGTTGGGAATATGGAGTCATTTCATGGACTCAAAATAATGGTTGGGAAACATATTCTAAAATCAATTTTCAAAACGATTATTATGTTCAAAACGATATTGCAGTAGACGGTTTAGGGAATGTGTATGCACTTGGTGCATGTTATGGAAGTATCACCGTCGACAGTACATTGGTTCGTTCCCTGAGTAGCACGTGGAGAACTTGCATTGCTATGTGGAATGCAAGCAGTTCAGATTGGGATGAAGTTTTTGCTTCAAATGGTCAATATCAAGGCGCACAAGCAAATATCATTCGCGGCGACCCGAATGGTGGTGCGATTTTGTATGATAAAGGTGGATATTGGAACAGTTACTCCTCAGGATCAAATACCTATACAGACCAATATCGAGGTGGGCTCGTTCGATTATATCATAATAATATCTCAGCGGTTCTTCTTGGAACACCATCAGCCTACAATAATGACAATGTCATTAAATCAATCGACATCAATGCAAACGGCGATGTTGTTGTGGGAGGTTGGTTCCAAGGATCTATTTCGTATCCAAATTGTTGTTCGGTCAACACAGGTGGAGGAAGAGATGGGATGCTCGTATTCTGGAACAACACAACGACTTCATGGGATTGGGCTATTTCGCTTGGTGGTTCTTCAAACGATGAAATTCGATCTGTTCGATTTGTCGGCAACCAGAGCATTGTGGTTGTAGGTGAGAAGTCTGGTGTCATCAGCGTTGGCTTAACCACACTTGCAGCATCAGGCACAGGATATGTAGCTGTGGCTTCCACTGCAGGTTCATGGGAATGGGCCCAACAACCCGAAGGACAAAGCAGTATCAATGCAGTTTCGGCCATCTCGACACAATCCATATTGGTTGCTGGTGACTTGAAGTACCAAACCTCAGACCATGTTTTTGGTTTGGATACTATGACCACCTCCGACGGTACTGACATGTTTATTGCCCGAATGAGTCCTGATGCTGATTCGGATAGCATCACGAATTCAAGGGATAACTGTCCATCGATTTATAATCCAAATCAAGATGATTACGATAACGACCAAACAGGCGATTTGTGCGATAGCGATGATGATGGGGATACCATTTCTGATGTTCTCGATAGTTGTCCAATGGGCGAACTTAACTGGCTGAGTAACGCGAGTACAGACCATGATACCGATGGTTGCCTGGACTACAATGAAGATGCAGATGATGATAATGATGGCGTAACCGACAGTGGTGACTCCTGTGCAACGGGTGACTTAAATTGGACCAGTGTTGCTTCACCACCTTCAATACGAACAGATTATGACGCAGATGGGTGTAAAGATACGACTGAGGATTTTGATGATGATAATGACCTCGTCAATGATACAAATGATTCATGTCCTACAGGCCAATTGGGCTGGATTTCAACACCTGCAACGGACATCGATGGTGATGGATGCATCGACCAAGGAGAAGATGAAGATGATGATGGTGATGGGATTTTTGACTTACAAGACACCTGTCCACGCGGTGCATTAGGTTGGATATCAAACTCAACATCTGATAATGACGGGGATGGATGTTTGGATTCCCAAGAAGATGAGAACGATGATAATGATGATTTCTTGGATATCGATGATCTCTGTCCGAACGGAACTGTAGATTGGCGCTCTGGAAGATTTACTGATTATGACGGAGATGGGTGTCAAGATGTCGGAGAAGACACAGATGATGATAACGATGGTGTTCCCGATGTTGATGATAATTGCCCGACCAGTATTCCTGGTTGGAGGACAAATCCAACTGTTGATTTGGATGGCGATGGATGTCACGATTGGAATGAAGATTGGGATGATGATGGTGATGGAGTTGGAGATCTGTATGACAGATGTCAAAGAACGAACTTAGGAGAAGTGGTCGATACATCTGGATGTGCCAATGGTGAGGCACCAGATTCCGGAGGTGGCTCAAATGTTCAAAATAATTATCAAAATACAACATATGTCAATAATACCTATGAAAACAATTCATATGTCAATCAAACAAATCTCAATGAAACGAATCAATACCAAAACAATTCATATGCTTATGAAAACACAACCTATGAAAACACAAACTATGAAAATACAACTTATGAGAACGAGACCTTTCAAAATACCACCAATATTTTAGATAATTCGACAGACGATAGCATGAGCAATCAAGACCTAAATGTCACAGATGATTCAGTATCATCGGACTCAGAAGAAAGTTCGATGAATTTCATTGAGATTGCTGTTGTACTTCTTCTCTTAGCCATATTTTTGGTTCAAATACTCATGGTTTCAAAACCGAGAACAAGTTTACTACAGCCGCAAATGATGGGAGGATATCAAGAAATGCCTCAAGATGAATTTGATAAAGTTCAAGATGAATTTGATACAAAATCGTTTGAAGATTATTCCATCGAAAAAGAGCGTGAAACCGAAATTCAATCCACAGATGAAGTGAATGAATCACTTCTTGTTCGTAAAGAAGAGGAGATAGAACAAGTATCAGATTCAAGTGATTCAATACCACTTATACCAGAAGAAACTTTGGAAGGTCAAGTTGATGAGAATGGGTATGAATGGTTAGAGTATCCTGCTCAATCTGGGAATAATTTTTACCGAATTCAAGGAGATTCCAAATCATGGATTTTGTGGTCTAACTCTGATGATTCTTCCTAAATTGCCTTGTCAAGGTCATAATGTTTTTGTGCATTTGAGGCAATAAATCAAACATGACCAAAGCGATGATGAACATTGCAAAAAGCGATACAAACCTCGCAATATATGTGTGTCCAAATTCGAAGACTGACAATCCAAAAAAGGACCATTCGGTATACGTCATGTGCATCCAAATCAATCCGGCGTTTCGAAATACATTCATGATATGTATGAATGGCACGATGAGAAAAAGAACTTTAATGCGTTTTTTCCAAGATAAATTTAGCACTGAAATAGCCCCGATAAAGAGAACCATCGACTGAAGAGCAGTACATGCTAAAACAAAATTGATCCCTATGCTCGAGCCGTCCGCAAGGAGTAATTCGGCTTGGAAGGGATAATCACCTTGAAAATCTGTGAAGAAAAATTTGTTTCCATCCCAATCATTCCAAGTGTATTGTCCAGAGGATGTGTTGACAAATGTCGTTCCAATATTAATGTCAGTTCCAGTCGCAAATTGAAGAAACAGAGCAGATTGTGAAGCAACGAACCAAATAGCGAGTACACTGAGCCATGGGATATATGCTACAAGGAGGTAAGGCCCACCTGCAAAGGCAACGGTGCCCCTAGCCCAATATCGTGCATCTTTCGTGTCATCATCGTTCTTTCTTTCCCATAACACCATACCTACCGAAAGTGGCAGGCACAAAGCACACAGGATGGTTAAAATGTAATCGCTCATCTCCAAATATTGAAAAGACATCAAAAAGAAAGAAAAACCAGATGACAACCAACCAAGGTAGGCAAAAATTTCAATGTTTTTTTTTCGATAAATCCAAGAAATGGCCAGGAGCGACATGCCGAACACACTGAACAAAGCGGTCATGTCCGATTGGAGTGCCATATTCTTCTCATGGTGTCGTGTTTAACAAATATTCCCAAAAAAATTTGAAGGGCAGGCGATTCACTAACCTCATGAGTGAGGCTTTCTATCAATTTCATCCCTCAAAGCCTCTTCAGGTTCAAGACGATGCTCCAATTGCATTTCTTGATAGAGACGGTGTCATCAATATTGGTTACAGTACCTACGTCAATTCTCCTAGTGAAATGAATTTGATTGAAGGAGCCGCCCATGCTATTGCTCGTTTGAAAATTGCTGGATACACCATCTGCATCATAACAAATCAATCTCCTATTGAACGAAAATTATGGGACCATCACACATTAGCAGAAATACATGAGCACATGATTGAACAATTAGAATATATTAACCCAGATGCCCAAATCGATTTAATTCTCGCTTGCCCTCATAAATTTTCAACTTCTTGTCGATGTCGAAAACCAGAATCCACCTTATTACGATTCGGCGCATCGATTCTTCGAGAAGGCTCGCCAAGACTTTCAAAGAAATATGGAATGACAACACTACATTTGCCTTATTTTGTTGAAACAAATTGGTTTAACGCGAAACCAATTCCCGACCATCCGCTTGATGTTATGGTGGGAGACCGTAGAACTGATGAAGGAGCTGGTTGGGGGTTTGGCACTCGAATTTTTAGAATTCGTAATGACTCAAATTTGAAAAAAATCATTCCAAGAATCCTTGATGCGAACGATGAAGGAGATGATTTCTATCCCTGAGTCTTTGTGGATTGGATTGGATGACACCGACTCATTAGCAGGTGGTTGTACCACCGAAATTTTCCATCGTATGCTTTGTGATTTGGACCCATATATCGAAGTCATTGAAGCGAGACTTGTTCGACTATGGCCCTTTGCTCCAAGGAGAACTCGTGGAAATGCAGCAGTATGTGCACATGTCAGTGTTAAGGACCGACATGAATTTCTTGATAAATTGAGTTCATACTATAATCAATTCATTGAACCGTTAAAAGGGCAAGTACAACCATCACATCATTCTTCGAGAGAGCAGGTGGCTTCCGATCCTGGTCTCGTTGTTTTTGAAGACCAACCAGATGAACACTGGTACTATAGGGGCGTCCGTGGAATTGTGCATGAACACGAACTCCCTAAGTCACTCCTCTCTTTTGGTGGCAATGGAAAAATTGGTGCAACTTGTGCTGTGGCTTGGAGGGCCAACATTTCGACTTGGGAAGTTATTGCATACAGGAAATCAACAACATCAAAGCGATTAATTTGTTTAGAAACATTAGAAGAAATCAATAACTATGATGGGAATTTTTTGTCTATGGATTCAAAGAATCAACGTCAACTTGTCAGTCCAAAAGGCAACTCACCTGTCTTATTTGGAGTACGTGGATTACATCAGGATATTGTCGTCAACTCTGGTCAAATGCTTGCAAACTCTTCGAAGACGGAATCAATTTCTGGTATTCGATTGTTTCGAACGAATCAAGCGACGAACGACCATATTGAATCAGTGCTCAACATACAAATCCAATCGAAACAGATACAAAATAGGCATGTGATTTTACGAGGAACTAACGGTGAACTACTCAAGATTTTTTATGAGAGTGGCTTAATGAATCGATACGCTAAATTGCTTGAATGTGGCGACGACATTTCAATACGGGGTTTGAAAGATTCCGATGGCCTCATTCATGTGGAAAACCTAAAAATCGACTTCATTGAACCCAGAAAGAAAAAACGCCCAAATTGTGTATCTTGTGATCGAACAATGAAATCAATGGGTAAAGGACAAGGCATAAGGTGTCCGACATGCAAAAATGTACAAGCGGATTCATTTGACACATTTATTCCCAATATCCCTGTAGAGATGTGGTTAGAACCCCCTGATGACCAACGACGCCACCTCGCAAGACCACTAAATCTGTAATGAGACTCTATTTTTGACGAGACGACTAAATATGGGGAGTCACGAACAGGCTTTATGGACCCAGAAACCCAACGAAACATCGTTTCCATTGTTCTCATTTTGTTTCTGGCCGTGATGGTCTGGTTTATTTCGAAAAAGGCAATGCAAAACAGAAAGGACATTTTGCAGAAGTCAGGGCCAAAAATAGCCGGCGAAGACCAACTTGAAGGTGGCGCTCGAAATCCTCAAGTTTTTGAGGAACCGGATGATGATGCTCTCGATGAAATGGCGAAACTTCTTGGCGAAGACGAAGAAAATATAGAGCAATGAATTAAATTCGATGAAATCCATCATCTTTAATTTTCAAGTTTATTGGCTCGTTGTCAAAAAATAGCATTCTTGAGTAACCATCATTCGACTTCACAAGAGTAGCCATAGAAAAACCAATTTTTCCCATGTTTGATGTCGATCGAGGGGAAAAATCTGGTTCCTCGCCGCCGTTCATGTTGATACCACCTTTTGAGATGCATAACAACCCAATGCCTTTGGGTATTTTATCTAATAAATTTTGTAAGTGGCCGATGCGTTCTATTGAGATTTTTCCAGTTGATTCGCACCAATCATCGAGTACAACGAGACTTACGCCAGGTAATGAGTTGCAAGCAATAACCAATTCAGCCATGGTTCGTTCAAATTTTACACCAAATAACATAGCGTGGAAACGAGAGGATTCTGTGAGCGGTACATGAGCAAATAATTGCGAAAATCGTTGTGGTGGAGGCAAATCCTCACCTGCCCATAGTACTCTATTTTTCTTTGATATTTCATTCGCAGCGAGATGAAGACCAATAGATGTACCTCCACAACTTCCCTCAACACCAAGATGGATGCGAACATCTTTCATTTCTAAGTCGAACCTGCTCACAAACTTGGTTGATTAGAAGGAGGAAATGATTGTTTTGATAAGCGTATTCATCGAAATATCTAATTGATTAGGTTCTTTCACAGAGCCATGGCCAAAGAACCGTGGTCCTCGACGGAAAGGATTCCCCGCAGACCAGCCCCCGAATTTGAGCTTGCAGACAGTCTTGGACACGCCATCTCAAGGGACGGTTTTTTTGGAACAGCGTTTGATGATAAAAATCAATACGGCCCAATTGCAATGATGATATTGTTGCTCATTGTGGCTACCATTACAGGTGGCATCATGAACCTCATCATGCGATTGTGAGAAAGGACAAAAGTTAGCATTTTTTAGCACGAAAGAAGAGTAAATATCATTATACGAATTGATTACAATCTTATCGATGACGGGACCTGCAAGCCAAGTAACGGGCTCATCGACTGACTTGCGTTGGTCGATCATGGCTTCTTTACTTGGGACAAATCTTGCCATCATGCTGTTTCATGGTTTGGAACAAGAACACAATCCGACAGATATACGAGAATTTGCATTGATAATCATTGTTGCGAGTATGCCGTTTCAAGCGGTTTATTTCATGGTGCAAGCCTTTGTCCTTGAATCAAAAGAAACGTTAAATGATTCGAATTATTCACTCCTCATGAAGTTGAGTGCTCTTTGTCAGGCAATATCTTATTTTTCAATCGTAGGGTTGGCAATAATTTGGTACAACATGTCAGGAGTTATAGGTGCAGTCTTCGCATTAAGTGCATTGGCAGCTATCGTTTTAGTTCGTCTCGCCTTTTCTCAAGTGAATTTATCAACTTGACAAATTCATCACCTAAGACTTCCATAGGAAGGTTATTGATTCGAGCCTATTACCCCACATTATGGCGTTCTGCCCACTCGATTACCGATATGGAAGCCAAGAATTCAAACACATCTGGTCTGAAGATGGACGTCACGAACGTCAAATCGAAGTGGAAAGAGCATTGATTTGGGCCCATTGGCAGTTAGGAAAAGTCTCCGAAGAAGACTATAAGATGGTCGAAAATATTTCAAATCCGAACGATATAACGAAAGAACGCGTCAATGAAATTGAGCGAGAGACAAAACATGATATCATGGCTTTAACCAAGGCAATGGCAGAAGCAGCCGGAGAAGCTGGATGGTGCATTCATTTAGGAGCCACATCAAATGATATCGTCGATACGGCGGTAGGTTTGCAACTACGTGACAGCATCATTCTCCTCCGTGAGGAGTTGTGCAAACTTATCTCACAATGTGCTGATATTGCGGAAAGAGAACGAGATACCGTCATGCTCGGAAGAACGCATGGTCAAGCTGCTACGCCAATCACATTTGGACTCAAAGCATCGGTATGGTTGGATGAATTACGTCGTCAACTCATACGGTTGGACGAAGCTACTCCCCGAATTGCGGTTGGGAAATTCCTTGGGGCGGTAGGCACAGGTGCAGCACAAGGCGAACATGCAAGAGAATTACAACATTTGATTTTAACACATCTCGGCCTTACAGTTCCACTTGTAACAACTCAAGTTGTAGGACGCGATAGATATGTCGAATATGTGTCATGGCTCGCCAATGTTGCGACAAGTTGCGAAAAGATTTGCCAAGAAATTCGAAATCTGCAACGTTCAGAAATTGCTGAAGCAGGAGAAGGATTTGATATTGAGAAGCAAGTTGGTTCATCAACGATGGCTCACAAGAAAAATCCAATCATGTCTGAGAATGCTAGTGGGCTTGCAAGAATCGTTCGTGCTATGATTATTCCAACCTACGAAAATGCTCTCTTATGGCATGAAAGGGATTTAGCAAATTCAAGCAGCGAACGATTTACTCTTTCACATGCATCAGCATTGTGTGAAGATGTGATGAGAAAGACAAGAACTGTTCTTCAAAACATGTGGGTCGACAAAAAACGGTGCCTTGAAAATATTCATTCACAAAAAGGTCTTGTGATGGCGGAAAAGGTGATGATTGAACTTGTCAACCATGGAATTTCAAGAGACGAAGCACATGAAATATTGAGGACTGCCTCGTTTATGGCTATCAACAATGGAGAGGAGTTATTCGATGTATGTTGCAGAACCCCTGAAATTGCAGCATCTTTCTCAGTGGAAGAACTGGAATCTATGTTCAATCCTATGAATCACATAGGCGTGGCACAAGAATTGGTTGATGAGTGCGTTACACTCGCCAGGGAAAGCATTCAGTGATGTGAATAGACCCTCTTTTCCCATCCCAGTGTGTATCGTACTTGATTGTAATGTCATTCGACAAATGAGGCCCTGCCAACACTATGGTTTCGTATTCACCACCTTCCCCATCAACATGAAAGCGAAATTTTTGAGAAAGTCGTTTCAAATCACAAAAATCATCCATTGACAATATCTTACCCAACCACGAAGCATCAAGTCCTTCACAACTAACACCGGAAATCATCACCTTGAACTTGTTTTCAATTAATTGTCGCACGTGCGCTTCACCGTTTTGGTGCCATAATGGTGTCCAAATATGAATGTCTAATTGTTCACACATTCGCTCAAGTCTTGACTTCTGATAATCTGAACGCAACGCACCTACGACTAATCCATCAATATCCAAATGGACAAGTGCTGAGCGCAATTCTTCAATTTCCTCATTCTGCTCACCCCCTACCTCAACTTCAGTGTAAGTAATTCCTGCTATTTCTGCTTGGACTTTGGATACGTCAATACCTGGAATTTGAAACATATGTGAATCGCCTCCTGTGACTCGGACAGTGATGAGATTCGTTATTTCCCATCCTCTGCATAATGTCCACCACCAAGCAGAAGCAGAATCTTTTCCACCTGAGTTCATGATGGCGACTCGCACGCAATGTGCTACTCGCGTTTCTTTTTGAGCATTCGGTTTTTTGATTGAGCCAGTTTACATGGCAATAAGGAATCAAGTTTTTGAACCCCCAATCATATAAAGTGTCGTCAGGAGGAATGGACATGCAGCCAAGCGGAAGAGGATATGACCACGGTATCACTACATTTAGCCCAGATGGACGATTATTTCAAGTCGAATATGCAAGAGAATCAGTGAAGCGTGGAACAACCACTGCTGGATTGAAATTTCGAGATGGAGTTGTCCTCGTGTGCGACAAAAGAATCGCCAGCCGCCTTATCATTCCTGAATCTATTGAAAAAATGTTCAAAATTGCTGACCACATTGGAATAGCCACGTCGGGACTCGTAGCAGATGCAAGACAACTTGTAGCACGAGCACGTGTCGAATCTCAAGTCAACCGAATTACTTACGCAGCAGACATTCCTGTAGATGTTCTTGTCAAAAAATTGTGTGATTTTAAACAATCATTTACTCAATACGGTGGTTCACGGCCTTTTGGTACGGCTTTATTGATCGGTGGCGTTGACGACAACGGCATTCATCTTTACGAAACTGACCCCTCGGGGGCCTATCAGTCATATCATGCAGGAGCAATTGGAAGTGGAAGAAACTCAGTTGTCGAATACTTTGAACAAAATTGGAAAGAAGGCCTAACGCTTAACGCAGCGATGAAAATGGGTCTTGAAGCACTCCGAGATGCAAACGATTCTGAATTGAATCGAGATGCGGTTGAAGTCGTTGTTGTGGACCAAAACGGATATTCAATCCTGAATCGAGACGATGTCAATAAACAAATTGACAGACTTAAGCCTCTCGATGAGTAAAAAATCAATGAAAGATAGTTATGGTCAGTCTCGACGATGCGGTTTTAGCACGATATGAGCACTCCGGCCATCGATTTGAGTTACTTGTTGACCCATCAATGGTCGAATTGTACAGGAGTTGTCCTGACAAGGTTGACCTCGATGAATTTCTTGTGCTTGATGAAATCTTTGAGGATGCTCGTGGAGGTGAGCGCCACACAGAGTCAACGTTGCTTGACGTTTTTGGCACCCTCGAGATTCATGCTATCGTCGATAAAGTCATGGAAAAAGGCAGCATCCAATTGACAACTCAGCAACGAAAGGAAATGGTTGAAAAAATGCGTCAAAAAATCATTCATAGTATTCACATTCAAGCCGTAGATCCTCGTTCGAAATCGCCACATCCAAAAACACGAATCGAACTCGCACTCGAAGAATCAAGATTTTCCGTTGACCCTTTCAAACGATTAGACACCCAAGTAAAAGAGGCTATTGCCAAGTTGAAACCTCTTCTTCCACTCTCATTTGAAAACTCCAAAATGGCTGTGAAAGTACCTCCACAGGCCTATGGTTCCGTCCATCAACTTCTGCGTGAATATCAACAACGGGAAGAATGGCTAGCCGATGGAAATTGGGCTTGTGTCATCGAATGTCCGGCCGCAATTAAAGCCGAATTAATCGGTCAAATGATGAAAAAATCAAGTGATATTGAAGTCAAAGAATTATCTTAACCGCTCGATAGTCAAGGGGTTTCCTTTATCATGGGGTCATCAGTGCCCGCAAGTGGAGAGAAAAGAATGTCCAACGGTCACAGTGGCGCCGAGCAGCGCCTCGTGACCCCGGGAGAAGCATTGGGCTCCTCCTCTGGGTTGCGAAACGGAAGCGGAGTTGTGGAAAGAAACGGTAAGTTCTTTTCAACAAAATTTGGTTACATGAAAAATGTCAACAGCACAATTTCTGTTGTACCGACGCATTCTTCCTACATGCCACAATCCGGTGATTTTGTCATCGGATATATTGTTGAAGTACGTAGCAACCTTTGGTTTCTCCATATCAATGGACCGTTCCAAGGTTTACTTCCAATGTCTCTTGCACCTTGGAAAGTAGAATTCGGTGAATCAAGAAAACACCTCGACATTGGTGATGCTGTCTTTGCTAGAGTCCAAGAAGTTGATGAAAGTCATAACGTTGTTTTGACGATGAAAGGCGTTGGCCTTCGAAAGATTGCAGAGGGAGCGGTCGAAGCATTTCCATCGCATCTCATTGAAATTTTCCTTGGAAAGCAGAATGCAAACTTGCAAAAAATGAGAGAACACACCAATGCAAGAATTATTGCGACTGATAACGGTCAAATTTGGTTCGATGGTGATGTTCAAGCCATGCGAAATGTTCGAGATTTATTGATGCAGTTCAAAGGTTGCTTAAATGGGTCAGAATTACAATCAATGATTGATAATGCACTAAATTGAGGTGAAAAATATGGGAGGATATGGAGATGTACAACTACTACGTGAAGATGGGAAGCGACTTGATGGTCGTGCTCTTGATGAAATGAGACCAGTGTCTATTGAAGTCGGTGTGTTACCTGCCGCACAAGGTTCAGCAATGGTCACTCATGGATTGAATGTCGCAGTCGCTGCAGTCTATGGGCCAATGGAAGCACACCCAAGAAAAATTCAACGACAAGATAGGGCAGTGATCGACGTGAGGTACAATATGGCACCATTTTCAACTTCAGACAGAATTCGACCTGGATTCAACCGAAGATCACAGGAGATCTCAAAAGTCACGGCAGAAGCTCTTGAATCTGTTGTTCTTGTTGAATTGTATCCTCGCTCTAAGATTCGAGTTGAAATCGAGATATTAGCAGCGGAGGCAGGGACTCGATGTGCTGGCATAACCGCAGCAACTGCAGCACTCGCTGATGCAGGCATCCCAATGAGAGATTTGATGATTGGTGTAGCGTCTGGAAAAATTGAGAACATCGTCGTTCTCGATTTAGATAAAGCAGAAGACAACTACGGTCAAGCAGATTTACCAGCAGGTATTCTACCAAATACCGGTGAGATTGCGTTTTTGCAAATGGACGGCGACCTTTCTCCAGACGAATTTAATTTAGCGATGGAATATAATTTCAAAGCAGCAAGAGAAATTCACGATATTATGGTGAATGCCCTTAAGCAGAAGCAACAACGAGGTGAGGCGTGATGGTTGAACTCGTCCCAAGTTTACTTCGACAAGAACTTGGTCGTTTAGCAGCAGTCGATGAACGATTGGATGGAAGAGGACGTTGGGAAGGAAGAGGGGTCACCCTTGAAACAAATTGTCTCTACAATGCTGAAGGTTCCGCAAAAGTAACCATTGGCGGAACGATTGTCTATGCCGGCGTAAAATTTGAAATCCGTGCTCCTTGGCCAGATCGACCAACGCAAGGTTCGCTCATGTGTGGTGCCGAATTACGACCTGTCGCTCACGTAAAGTATGAGCCAGGCCCACCTTCTCCTGAATCCATTGAACTTGGTCGAGTCGTAGACAGGGGAATTCGAGAATCAGGTTGCATTGACATGGATGATTTATGTATCGTCCCTGGTGAAAAAGTATGGGGAATTATGATTGACATTCACGTTTTATCAGACCAAGGGAATATTTTCGATGCCTGTGGACTTGCTGCAATTGCAGCACTGCGAACGGCAATAGTTCCTGCTCAACGTTTTGATGTTGGAGAGGATTACACACTCAAGGTCAATGGAACACCAATCATGGCCTCATTCACAAGAGTTGGTGGACGATTCATTTACGACCCTTCGGAACAGGAAGAATTGGGTGGAGATGAACGAATTCATATAACATTGGGAGACGAGGGCCATGTCCATTCATTACAGAAGGGGCTAAAAGGGGTTTTCACTCCCGCTGAATTTGCCGAGATATTTGAAGTGGCCCAACAAAGATGTGCAGAACTTCGAAACTTGGTAGCAGAACAGGAGGGGAACTGATTGGCAAAGAGAACTCAGAAAGCAGGAGCAACCGCTCGATTCGGAGCACGGTATGGTGTATCCGTCCGCCGAAATGCGGGGTCAGCAATGCGAAAGCGGTCAAAGAAGTACACTTGTCCAGTTTGCCAATACCAAAAGGTTACTCGCCAAGCCGTTGGCATTTGGGCTTGTGGCAAATGCGACCACACCTTTGCAGGTGGTGCTTGGGAACCATTTACACGAGCATCCGATTTCAACAATCGAATTCTTCGAAGAGCAGTTGAAGGTGCTACAACCGCCGATATGGCGTATATCGCTCAACAAAAAGCAATTGAATACGAGCGATCTCTTGAAGAAGCATCCGAAGAAGAGTGAAGGGGGAATTCCCCTTGTGGCAACTAAACGCTACCATCATCTCTGAAACAGCAATATATTCGAAAGCATTAGCCGACGGGTTAGCAACAGATTGTGAGGTCATTCGATTAGGTGACCTTTCATTTCAATTTGATTTAATTGAAGAAAATGTGAAAGATCTTCGGGCCATGTGGAACACTCGCATGAGGGGAATTATTGCATGCGATAATGTCCTTAAAGAACTCGAAGTAATTCGTAAAGGATGAGTGAGACAATGGAAACGATGGAAGCAATACAACGAATCGTCGCTGAGGTACAAACTGCTCGACAACAAGTTGCCAATCTTAAATCTCAAGTACAAGAATTT
>JAUREO010000037.1 GCA_030827365.1 Candidatus Poseidonia sp.
GAATTCAGGAATAACTTGTATTGAATATTGACTTGTTTTCTGGTTTTGTGAGCCACAAGTTACCGTTAAACCAACAACAACAGATTCCTTAATTTTTGTAAAATCGAACAATGCTTTCCATTTTCCATCTTCGTCGACCTCAATCGTGCCTTCATCACCTAAGATGGTGTATTTCAAAGTACAACTTGAAACATCAGCATGTATTGCTTTACCTTCGATCCAAACAATATCTGGCTCCTCCAAGAAGATTGTTGCAGGATAATCAAGGAGCGGGGCATCTTGCTGGGCTTCAAGTGTAGTTATTGTGGCTAAAAAATCATAATCTTTCAAGAGCGAACCTGAGTTTTCTCCTTCTCTTATACTAATTTTAATTTGATAATCACCAATTTTCTCAGGTGTGAATTGTAGGTTGTAGATGTTTGAAGTTTGAGTCCAGTTAAACTCCGTTATCTGTGAAATCGATGGACTGATAATGAGAGGCTCAACCGAAACAGTGATGACAGGTTCAATTTGTAGTGTGAATGATAATCTTGCATCATCTCCAACTGTCACCTCATTTGTGAGAGTGATCCAAGTAATTTCAACCGAACTTGGTTGAATCACGATAGTATCAATTTTATTGTCATTATCTTCCTCAACAGAAGCTGTACAACCTGCCAAGAGCATAATAGAAACGAAAAAAAGTGCTGACGATGCACGCCTTCCCATAATTTTGCTATGTAGTTGACACACATCAAGTTGTTGTTTGATGTTCATCATTTAACTCAATTCGACCATCATGAATTGTGATTTGGTTAATATTTATTTTTTCAATGGGGTAATGGACTTTTAGTGGTTGAACGTAGTACAGCGGAGCGAGTTCATTTCGATAAATTGTGATGATGCACTCCCAATGGATTCGAATGAGATCGGTACAGGTCGTTCCAGGCCAAATTATCGGCGGGGGAGCTAATGACAAAACTTCTCCCTCCTTCCAAGGTAAACTTTGACCTCTATCGCAAATCCTCATGGGGCGAAGAAACAGTCCTCCACTCACCAGTCGCGAATCCATTGGGGCATCTTCTCCGCCAGCTGTCCCATCATCAAGACTTGCTTCCCAATGGTGTGGTAATTCGGTTGAGAGACCTGGAGGTGGTTGCATTTTTTCTGTTCTTTGATGTGCGGCGAGTAAAGCCTCCCTTGAAGGAGGTAATATTCCTACTTGCCAAGATACTTCGACATCTCTCCACTGTTCGCCCCAATATGGAAAATCGATAGAAATTTCAAGATTCGAATTTGAGGATGTCTGTGAATGAAAAACGATATGTGGGTTTTCGATTTCTGCCTTGAGAAATTTCTGTTGAGCCCTAAGGTCTGAAAAGTTTCCATAAACTCTCATAAAGATAGGTGCAAACAGTAAGGGAACCACAAGGAATGCTAACAATGGGTAATCAAGTAAACCAAATCGGATGGTTTGAGTGCCTAAACCGGGTATTCCAAACGTTGCAAGCACCGGTTCAATGAATAAGTACATGAGGCATATCAAAAGCACAATGACTGAGAATTTAATCAATCTTCGAACCAAAGAGTGAATTGGGTGGGGGTGTAAATACCAACCTCTTCTTTGGCGTTTGACAATTGTGGGAAATTTGTTGGTGTCAAGAAATTGAGAATTCCTATCGACATTAATTTCTTCCCCCTTGTAGAAATATTCATGTCTGACAAACCAAGAATTTTCATCACCGATTTTGAATGGTGGATGAACGGTTTCGAGTTTCTTTTTGACCTCCTCTATTGTTCGATATTGACCTAAATTTTCTCGGTGAACCGCGATAGGAATGAATTCTGGATTCCACCGGGAGGAATCAAAGGGGGGAAACCTAATTTTAGACACAGATTCTAAATCAACCAAGTTATCACGAACCTAAGACCAATTTGACACCAGTTTTCAATGCTAATGGTCGAAATGCTGGAACATTTTTGAGAAGGGCAATGCCTAAAGGAACTGGTTTTTCGATATCACCTACCTTGTTGATGAGTTCAATGGTTTTCGGGTCTGCAAATGCATTGAAGTGTTTATTCAATGTCTTATCGTCACAGTCAGATACCAAGATGTTGCGTAGTTTCCGTGCCCTGTCCTGTTCTTTTTTCATCTTTGACCAAGGCTTTGCAACGAGTTTTTTCAAATTGTCAATTCCCAATTTATTTTCTTGAATAAGCCCTGAAAGAGTTTCTACGATTAATGAAATTTGTTCAAAACCAGGGCCAATTCCTCCACCAGTAGTTGGTTTGGCCATTCCAGCAGCATCGCCCAATAGCATCACTCGATCTTTTACTGGATATCGAACCATGCCCGCTGGGATTGGACCACAATACCGAGAAATTTCCTTCACATGTTTGAATTTTTCAGACCATAGTGGATGGGACAGCAATGTATTGTAATAGGATTCAATTGATTTGTCATCTTGCATATGTTTTGCTGTCGACCAAACTCCAATTCGATGAGTATCAAAACCCGTTGGAATCACCCACGCAAAGAAACCCGGGGCTACTTCACGACCACTGTACATTTCCAACCACCTCGCTTTTGATTGATAGCCAGTTACTTCGGTTTGAAATCCAATCATAGTTTCCTTAGGATATCCCATTTTGAATTTACGGCGTGTCCAACTATGTGCCCCATCTGCACCTATCAATAGTTTACAGTGAATCTGTTTCATCTCACCATTTTGGTTGATTTCTAATCGTACTCCCTCATCTGTTATGTCGGCATCAATGGCTTTGGTGTTCATAGAAATTGTAGCACCGAGTTCAATTGCTTGTTGAACGACGAGCATATCGAACTTTTTTCTACATACGGAATATGTTCGTATTTCGCCTTCTGTTCCTACAGGAACAACAGTACCGTCTGGACCGTGAATGAGGGCACCATCAATTTCTTGAAGAACAGAGGAGTAATCCCCGATTCGTTCGATAGCACTCGGATTGACTAAACCTGCACATTGAAAAGGCCTTCCAATTTCACTATGCTCTTCGATGAGATGAACTGCGACATTGTGTTCCCGAAGCAACCGAGCGGCATAACCTCCAACTGGCCCAGCCCCAATAATCACAACATCGACTTCGTCCACGCTATCCCGACTCCTTGCAGACCCTTCAACATTGTTCGTGCAGGAGTGTTTCAAGAACGTTTGGCGAATTTATACCCAATCGATTCGTTCTTTTTGATGTAAATAACTGCTGCAAAAGGCTTACCTGCTTTGGATGTGAAATCTTCAAAGGGTCCAACTTCCTTTGATTCAATAAGAACCTTGGCCTCTTCTCGCGTTAACTCCCTTCCTGAAATTTGCCTTGCAATTTGGATTCTGCACTCTCCAGAATGGTCTGTGATTTGGAAATGAGTCTCTGTTTCAACAATTTCTGACTTATGCACTGGACACAAAGCAACGACGCCCGGAGCGATTTGAAATTTAGGCAATTCATCATTTTTTGTTCGAAGTGGAAATTCGTATCGAATGCCATTGCCTTTGATGATGAGATATGCACTGAATTGAGTATTTTTCTTCGAGATAAAATCATCAAATAATTCGGATTTACCAGTTTGGAAGAGAACCTTTGCCTCATCGGTTGAAATTTCCCGATGGCACATGATTTTTTGCATACCCCTGAATTTGCAATCTTTGTTATCGCATTGGTATGATGTGCTTGATTTACGAATCGTACCATTCGAACACATTCGACACGATGCAATTTCAATATCTTCATTACTTACAAGTTCCGTTGTCGAATTGAGTGCTGAAACGCGACCATTATGCTCTAATTTAACATCCATTTCATATTGTTCGCCTGAGAAATTAAAAAATCCGTGCAAATTAGAGATCTGTCGATCATGAAGTAATCTTTTGACAGTGGTTTTGTCGTACCACCGGCCACTGGAATCCTTCCAAATGACAAATTCACATCCCTTGCCTTTCCCAGTGTTGGCTTCGCATTGATATGACATTGTGGTTTCAATGATGGATTGACCACAGAGCAGGCAAGAACCAACTGAATCTTCTGATTGGTAGAGAGTTGACCTATCGTGATTTCGAATTTTAGAAACCAATTCTCCAGTTTGCTCGATAATTCGTCCCATATAATCTGATTTGGGTAGTTTACCACGCTGAACAGAAATCAATGATGCTTCCATTTCTCCAGTTAATTCAGCGGATGTAATCCATTCAATGGGTATACGGCGTAAGATGTCGATAAGTTGTATTCCGTGAGCAGTCGCTGAGATTGTACTGGATTTTGAACGTCGAATGTAGGTTTTTTCAACCAATTTATCGATGGTTTCATTTCGGGTTGCTGGTGTTCCAAGACCCTTATCCTTCATTGCTTCAACAAATTCATCGTCGTCCAAAATTTTTCCAGCGTTCTGCATGAGGCTAAGGACCCCCGCTTCTTTGAGACGTGGCTTTGGTTTTGTTGTTTCCTCTGAAAATTCAAAACTTGAAACCGTTGCTTGTTCTGGCAGATTATTCAAGTTAAACCAATCATCAGGTGTAGTGTTATTTTTGGGAATAACTTCTCTCCAACCGGGAGTCGTCAGAATTTCAACTTCCTTGCTGAAGACTTCATTTTCGATGGTTGCAATACGTTTCACAACTGACCATTCGGATTCTGCATACCAACTTGCCAAGAAATTACGAACAATAAAATCATACAATTTGAGATGGTCACCAGATAATTTTGCTTTAGGAGCCTCACCGGTTGGAATAATTGCAAAATGGTCTGAAACCTTTGATGAATTGAAATTTCTCTCTTGATTAACCAATCCAGTTGAAATGAGATTTTTTGAATATTGTTTGTAATTATTCTGCTGGCTTAAACTTTGAATTGTTTCCACAATCGTATCTTTCATGTCTTCGGGTAGGTATTGTGAATCAGTTCTAGGGTAGGTAATCAGTTTGAATGAATCATATAAGTCTTGAGCAACTTTTGATGTCCTTGTTGATGTCCATGACCATAATGAGTTTGTTTTCTTTTGCAAGTTTGTTAAATCTAAATTTAGAGGAGGTCGTTCATTCTTCGTACGTGTGATTTCATCAACGGAAACTGATGAATTATTTTGAAGAATTGATTCAAGAGTTTGCTTTTCGCTGGGTTCATAAATTCTGTCTTGCTTTTGTTCTGCAGGCGTAGGGGTTGACCTCGACCATTTACCGGTCCAAGAGCCGCCTTTGTGTGCAAATGTTGCATGGAGTTGCCAGTAAGGTTCAGGAATGTGAGAGAGGACTTCGAGTTCATGGTCTACGATCATTGCCAATGTAGCCGTTTGTACTCTGCCAAGTGAAGTGGCAACTTTCTGCCCCTTTCTCCTTGGAAGATGTTTATTCGCAATTCTGGTGCCGTTCATTCCGATGATCCAATCGGCTTCGCTTCTTGCGTATGCAGCATCCGATAATGATTGATACTCCGAGCCATCTTTTCTTGATTCAAATGCTTGTGAAATTGCTTTTGGCGTCATTGATTGAATCCACATTCTAGATATTTTTTTTGAAAGATTTGCGAATTCAATAATTCGTCGAAAAATCAACTCACCCTCTCTAGCTGCATCACAAGCATTGACAATCTCTTGAACACCATCCTCTTTGATGAGTTTGAGGATTGCATCAAGTTGTTTTTTTGTTCGCTTTTCGGGTTGAAATTGAAATTGTTTGGGAATGTAAGGCAAATCTTCAACGGACTTTTGCCAATCCTTGAATTTGGGGTCATAGTCATCTAGCATTTTCAAGCCGAGCAAATGTCCAGAAGCCCAAGTTATCTTTAGGTCTGGACTATCGTAGTAATGGTCTGTTTTTTTCGATACACCAAGAACTGATGCTATGTCTTGTGCCACACTCGGTTTCTCAGCGATGATAACAATCGACACAATAACTCCCCACAGCCTAATCTACTTGAACTCTCCTTTTACAACGAATAAATTTGAGAATTCTTCAAGCGAGAGATTGACTGAGTTCTTTTCTGTTGTTTTCCTCATTCCAATAAGTACTGCTACCATCTTGAATACAATCTTCACAACCCGGATAACCAGCCTCCAATAATTCTCTGCAGCAATTGAAAAATTGGACCAAAAATTCATGACAATTCAATGGCACATAGACATAAGAAAAGTCTGAGGAATCTCTTGGGGATGCTATGATGGTACCTTGCATTGTATGGATACTCCAAATTTGAGTTGTTGAAATTGTAAATAATGAAGAATCAATTCGAGAAGGTATATGTTCTTGAACAGTCAAATCGAACTCATGTATTTGATTTTCAAATTCTGAAGGAAAAATGAAGTTAACTTTTGATGCTTTGAGAACTCGCCTTGAAATTTCTCTTACCGCTGGCCAAAGTGGGTCTGTAATCCGCATATATACCGGCGAAGTCAAGACAAGTTTTCAAACATGGTTCGTATGCCTCTTAAAGATGGGGCTGTTTTATCGACTCTTCGTACGCCCTGCCCTAAAACTTCAAGATTCCGAAAAAGCCCATCTCCGTTCAATTAAAATCCTGCGATTAAGTTCACATTTTTTCATATCTCGGCTCATCCTCAAAGGATTATACAATCCTAACCGTAATTTCAACATACAACAATTTGGATTGCATTTCAACAACCCTTTTGGTGTAGCTGCGGGCATGGATAAAGGTGCTCATGCCCTTTTGGGTTGGTCCACACTTGGCGTTGGGTTCACCGAAATTGGGGGCATTACAGAACATCAACAAGATGGAAATTTGAAGCCAAGGATGTTTCGATTGGATTCACAACAGGTCCTCATCAATCGAATGGGTTTCAACAACATAGGGTCAGATGCTATGGCCAAGTATTTGTCCAAAAAAGCCTCAAAAAGAAATATGCATCATCAACCCTTATGGGCTAATATTGGGAAATCGAAAATTACTGAACTTTCCGAAGCCAAACGGGATTATGCTACAACGATCGAAAGATTGTGGTCCCATGTTGATGTGTTTGTTATTAATGTCTCATCTCCAAATACACCCCAATTGAGAGATTTACAAGACGAATCACATCTACTCGATTTACTCGAAAATTGTGAAAGGAGCAACCAAAGCATGGCTGAAAAATTTGCAGGTCAACGAAAACCGATGCTCGTAAAAGTAGCACCCGATTTGAACACAACTGAATTGGAAGATATTCTCACAACGCTCATGAAAGCTAATCTTGATGGAATTGTGTTGTGCAATACCACAACCTCTCGTCCAGCACCCAACAATTCGAAGGAAGAGATAGTGTTGAGAGAGGAAGGTGGATTAAGTGGAAGATTCCTCCATGACAGATCTGTTGAAATGATTTCTCATGCATACAAGTTCACACAAGGTAAGCTCCCCATTGTAGGTGTTGGTGGAATAATGAATTCTCAAGATGCAATTCGTTCAATTCGGGCAGGGGCTTCGCTGATTCAGGGATACTCAAGTTTTGTGTTTTCAGGACCCAGTATTGTCAAGCACATTGTTAGGGGCGTTGAGAATGAAATGAAAAAAGAAAACATCACACATTTTCATGAACTCGTAGGTAGAGACCATGGTTTTTAACAAACGATGTACTGGGAGTGGTGATCGAAATGTGGTCCCGACGCAATCGACTTCTCGTTACGGGAGGGGTGTTGACAATATTACTTCTTTCTACAATGCTCCTTGAAAGTCCTGAACCAACAAGAACAGTTGATGAAATCATGGTCAACCCCGACTCTTTTGTTGGTAAAGAAGTAGCACTACGTGGAGAGGTATACGATGGAAGTTTAAACAATGATACAATGCAATTTATTCTTGAAGGAGAATCGTCGACAATTGTAATTTCTTTCAAAAATGCAGCAGTTTCAAACGGGTTGGATGACAATCGAACGGTATACGCGGAAGGTAAAATTGTCAATTTAAACGGTGAGTACGTACTTGAAGCATCGATAATTAAGACTTCCTGCCCCTCGAAATACGAGGCTGAATCTTGAATAACTCCACCATTGAATTGAAATATGACCCTCATGAACGAGCGTCGGGATAGGTGGGGAGCTCGGCGTACCCTAAATCACAAATCGTCGTAATGGTGGACCGAACGCCTTGGGGCGGCGAGAGCGGGCCCTTGGTTTCCACATGCGGACGTTGATGTCTCGCCCCCACATGACCTGGGTGTCTTGAACCGTATCCGGAAGGAAACGGGAATGGAATAACCGGGGGACTAGGTCAGGCCGGGAACGGAGCAGCCCTACCTGGGGCCATGGGTGCTGTGGGGTAACGGGATGGAGAATGTGTGTGGGCTTGGCCGAGGGCAACGAGCGTCCACCCTTGGCTCTCCCATTTTAAACGTCAAAGATGACTTGGCTAATCCATGCTGGTCCAGCAATTTCAGGAATATTTTTGTCTACATGGAAAAATGATTCGTTTGCATTAAGGTAACGAACAAAGTTGTCGTGAGATGTCACTGCTTTAATTTCAGTTTCCGGAACAATCTCATTAGAATCAATGAATACTACATCTGCGAAAATTTTGCAACCATCGTTCGTATGTTGAATAGAAATCTTTCCATCAAGATACCATTGGTTTTGAATTTCTCTCCGAAACAACATTTCATCAAGCCATCTCAATAAAATCATCTCTTTATCGATATGTCCATCAAAAGTGGAACTCCACTGACCTTGGCGTAATTTTTGGTTGTCATCCGGGGGGAATAATTTTGGGGATAGTATTGACATCATACCCTTCGCAGACTGATCTATGAGTTCTTCAAAAGTTGGTGAGAAACTAAACACACCTACATCTGCAGTAGTTGGAAATTGAATAAATCCCAAATCATCACCTATCGTTTGGAGACCTGGAGATTCCAGGCGTGTTCTCCAATTCGATGCAACAGTTCTTCTCTTGTAATGACATAATTCATCATTTCCTCGGCAGTGAGAATGCTCTCACAAGTTGCATTGATTAAATATGCTGTATTTTCTACATCAAAATTGTGAAACAATGCGACTGCAATTGCGACCGCAGCCGCATCCAACAACCCGATGAGTTGTCGAACTTCTGAGAGGGAGCAAGGTGCATGAACGGATGACTCGTTTTGAGTATATATGGTGACACCATCAATTCCCGATACAACAACGAGGTGAGACCAATGGTGGTCATTCATGAGTTGGTTTGCTGCATCCTCATCAGAATCAGCACCGATTCTTCTTCGCATCAATTCCATTCCTTGTTGTTGGAAAAGAACCCATTCCACATTTTGCGTTCGATGCAATCCGGTTAATTTTGGGTCAGCGATGATTGGAACACCATTCTTTTTTGCATTTTGAATCAATTGTGCAGTGTCTTCATCGGTGACCACGCCAAGGCCATAATCAGAAAGAATCAGAGCAGATGCCCCTTCGATGGTTTGGGCTACATTGGAATACAATTCTTGAAGGGCTACATTTGGAACCGGATTTTCATCTTCGATGTCCCAACGAAGCATGAGTTGCTCATCCCCAATCAAACTCTTTCTGCTTCCAAGTAAACGAGTCTTGACGGTTGTTGTGTATTCTTCGATTACAATTGTATTTTCAGTGGACAGTTTGGCTTCCTCAAGACATTGCAAAATGAGTTCACCCGTTTCATCGTCACCAACAACCCCAAACAATTTTGTGTCAAATCCCATAGAAGTTAATCCTCTTGCAACATGTGCTGCAGCCCCTGCATCTTCCTCCCTGCTGGTTTCTCGAAGGACTGGTACGGGTGCTCTAGAATTCAAATTTTGAACCAAACCATGAATGTACCTGTCGAGGACAATATCACCCACGAGGACAACTTTTCCTTTTGATGGATGATTTAGTGCCTTTTTCATCGTCGTAAATCGTTCATGCAATTTTTGATCGTCGTCCGTCATCCCCACTGGTATCAACTCCGCAATTCTTCAAAAAATTCTAAGTGTTCATCTATAGTGATTCCAAATTGGGTTCGTAGTGTTTGCAACATTGCATCTTCATCTTCTGTGATAATTCCATCAAGTAAGGCAGTTTTTAATGCTTCTTTGTAAACCGAGAGATGAGGATTTTCTCTGTGAGCATTTTTTGCGAGTTCGAGAAGTCGAAGATGAGCCGTCTCATCGATTCCGAATGCATTTTTCATCGTTTCAAGCAATCCAAATTCTTCGTCTTGAATTTCACCATCCTCTAACGCTTGAATGAGCATTTCAAGATATATATCTTCAGGTTCAGGTGCCCCAAGTTCTCCTCGTGCCTGTTCAGAAATAAGGGCCACCCTATTTGGATGAATTCCCCAAAATTGAACAACTTCGTTAAGAAGACTTTGTTCATCTCTCGTTATTTTCCCATCTTCCCAGGCACGAGCAAAGAGTCGTCGAATTAATTCTTCTACCAGTATTCCATTTGAAGATAAGTCTCCTTCAGGCTCTGAAACTGGTGACACAAGTGGATGTTCATGCCATACTCCATCGTCATCAATGTGTGATAGAATTTTTAGCCAATTCTGTATTGATGGGAAATGCGATGAAAATTCTATACGTTTCCCATCCTTATGAACGTTCAGTTTTTTGATATGCCCCATAAGTTCAAGGCACGCTTCAAATCCTACCGAAGTCAATTCATACGTTCGTTTTCTCTGTCTGTCTCCTTCGATATGTCGAAGTTCGAATTTAATCAAACCTTTTTCTTCCAATTTTTTAAGAGTTCTTGAAATATGCTTTCGTTGGACAAAAATCGCTGCAGCAATTCCAGTTTGAGTTATTTCCAGGGGTGCATCGTAAGCATTTCTTCCGATTTGATGTTCGTAGAGGTGCAGCAATGTTCTTTGGTCTGCAGAGAACTGTCCCAGTAATCCTTTGACCATATGCTCACCTAAAAGTCCGAGTCAATCCTATCACATAGCACAATCGGTGCCTTTGAATCAAGATTAGTGCGACGAAATCAAAAACAACAGTCCACAGCAATGGTCATGGGCGGAAGCAGTCGTCAATTTACACCTCGTATACGACCTATTCGTAGTTTAGATGAATCTCGAACACCCAGCTCTCCTCCAAAATCATCGATTGAGGTTCCAAAGTTTGTTGATGGAAAATGGGAACTCGAATTGCCTCTTGCACAGCGATTGTATCAAAAAAGCGGTATTGGAATGTTTCAAAAATCAAAATACACAATCAATCATTTTGAATTGGTCTTTTGTTTTTGGTATCGACATGTTCCACTACCCAAATCGTTTAATTTTGAAGATTTGATAGAAAAACATCCTTCACTTTCTTATGAAATTGTCATTTATGACGTTCTTAGAAACGGAGGAAACATACTCGTTCCTCAAGAAAATCTCCAAAGCAGAGAATTTGTCCTTCCCGAGGATACCTGGGGTGCATATTGGGAGCGTTCGATGAAGTGGCAAAGTGATGTGCCGTTAGGTGCTCTGCGATGGGTACACAGTTCTGATATTGTTGATTGGAAGAATTTGATTGAGTGGGCGAACTCATGTTTTGAATTGGGCTTTGAGGCACTCCTCGTCGTTATTGATGGAGAAATGGATGTGACTTCATACAAAATTGAACAATTAGACCCGCAGGGGAGCCATGCTTCAATTCATTCCTTGGATGAAGATTCAAAATCCGAACTCCAGCAGCAAATTAAACACCTTCGTAAAACGAGGGAGGGATGGTATCTGGCATCTCAAAAACATGCATGGCCACTTCCATCGTTTGGGGTTTCACATTTGTCGGGATTGTTTTTTTCTAATGAGGAAGTTGAATTTCTTCAGGAACCGGCGGATGAAGAAAAAACTGGCAAAAAATCACTCTATACTGACCTTGTTTTGCGTGGCTTGATGCTACGGCCAGGATTTAAATTTGGTTGCTGTTGGAGGGCTTATTCAGCACCAATGGAAGATGAACACGCTCCATATTTGATACCAGACATCGAATTTTTACCTTACAATTTTGAATCATTATGCCTTTCATTACGCCTATCTGAAGGTGTGAACAAAGCATGGGCGTATCCATATCTTCATGCTGATGAAGAGTGGAAGTACATCACAATTTCACGTTGGAATTCATCCTAATCCAATTGCCTGCCCCAAGCATCGACTTCTACTGTTTCATTCGTGTATCCCTGATGTCCCAAGGATTGTACATCAGTAAATTGGTGATTTTGTTGTTTTTTCTCTTTTTTCCAAAATGTTGCAATTGTTGATACAAAATACACCACACTTGTGAAGCCTAAAAATGTCGAAATTACTGTTGAAGGCTTATCAAGAAAATCAATCAGTGGTTCTTTAGAATCGGTTGTTAAGTAGACCTCATATCTCCATTCTTTCACACCCGCTAATTGCAGAACGATGGTTCCTTCAACAATCATGTTGCTGACTAAGAGTCCATTGGGTTCAACAACAAGTTGGAGGGTTGTCCCTTGACCTCCTAATTGAATCGAGGTCAAATCATTGATTACTCGTCCGAGTGGGCCTTCGATTTTCACATCAAATGTTTCAATACCTTCACCTTCATATGGAATTGGAATGTGAAGAACGGTTGTTTCAGTATAACGAATTTGACTTTCAAATCGTTTAGTTGGTAAAGGAATTATTTCAGAATAAAGTATTCGGTGATTCAAATGCACGACGCCATTCGAACATGCAATAGTTCCAGATAAAAGAACAGAATCTTTTGGTTGTGCTGGCTGATCGAATGAGAGTGTTACTAAGTCTTCAGTGTGCTGGACAGATATGCTACGGCTATCGTCGGTTTCAACATCAAAACTACAAGGTTGTTTGAATTCACCTTTGATCTTAAAAGGTGAATCTGGTTCTTGAAGTGTAACAAAATCTTCGAGTTCAAGATTGAGATATTGTGTGCAATTTAACGCATAAAACTTAATTTCTTGATGAGTGTCATTCAATGAAACCTCACCAATCCAATCGACAAGAATTCCGTCATGGTTGTAAATTAATACGCCAGCTGCACCAAATGTTGAACCATTTTGAAACAAATCGTCCTCTTCACCTTCATTTATTCCATTAATGACATCTTCTGAGTTATCCGCTTCAATGGTCACTAAATACGGAGTATTGGGATTTTGATTCACTGAATTTTCTTTGAGATTTCCAACGGATGTATCCTGGTATGTGACAAGAAATCCGTTTCCTGGTAATGAAGAATCATATCCTAGTTTTAATCGTAGTTCAACCCAAATAACCTCCTCCTCAGAAATTGGAATTTTGATTGCCTTCCCAGCTTCACTTCTTCCATCAAAATGAATTGTGGGTCCGAAACATGGTGAATCGGAATGAGGCGGCCATGTTAAATCAACATCATTGTGTACTGGCATTCCAATGAGTTCCATAGAAGCGGCTGATGGTAGCGATGGTGTTCTTCCATCGTCATTCCAATTTCCGCTTGACATAATATCCCAAACACCCATTCCATTCCAATACGAATAGTCACTTCCCTCTGCGGGGTATAAATCGGCTGCACCCATCTGGTGCAACATTTCATGAAGTAACGTCCCAATTCCATTTTGCCCAGATTTCAAACTTGCCATTGTGTAATGATTGATGATATATTTATCACTGGTCGTGTAAGGTTCTTCGAAATATGTAAAATGACTCCAAATTCTGTTTGAATTACTCACACCTTCTTCTTGTCCTCGGGTTGAGTGAAGAATGAGAAGTCTATCCACGATTTGATCACCATTGATGTCAAAATCTTTCCAGTTAACTGATAACTCAACATTGGCAATAGCCTCTTCTGCTAAAAATTGAGGCATAAATTCTCCTTGTGTTGTATCACGCTCACCCCCTTCATCAGAACCATAATAACTCAATGAATTTGAAGCACGGGTAATGACCTCGTGCACAACAAAGTTGAGATTAACTTCGCGGCCAGTCGCCTGTTCAAAATATGAGGCTGCGTTTTCTTCGATAAGTTGTTTTGCCTCGTCAATTGAAGATTGGTCTGAACGGTCATGTGAAAAATCAACGAGCAAAATAAGCCATGATTCATTTACATCAAATCCCACTAAAGTCTCTCCTTCCTCGTTCGCCACATCATATTGTATGGAGTTAAATGCTTCGTCAATGGCTTCACCTTGAAGTAGGGTCAAGATGGAAAGCCAGAGAAATAAACCTGCAGTGAGGAAGCCAAAGAGTTGTTTCCTTAACATTGCACTACCTCATTCACATGTATTCGTTCTTTGGGTTTGCTTGAATCAATTTTGTGTTCTGTTCAAGAGGTTGATTTGATAATTTTGAATCAACTACGAATACCTCATCGAATCTGGCCTGTAATTCGGCATATTTTTTTCTTACAGTTTCATGACCATATATGATTTCAGTGGTCATTAATTGATTTTCAAAATCAACTTGTTGTATTGTTTGTTCACCCTTTCGATTGACAATTGAATGCAAATTTAGCCCAATTTTGTGAATGTTTAGGCGGTCCAAATTTTCGTCAAATCTCTTCGGACAAGCATTTCCATCGCATCCAAGGATGGTTAGGTGCGTGCACTTGTTGTGAATTAATTGATGCATGACCTCATTTCTGGATTCAGAGGATGTACAGATAGATTCAGTTTGAATCAATTTCATTCCGCTTTTTGGCTTGAGTGTTGAATATTCCATTGCATGGTCACAACTACAATCAACAATCAAGTTTCGAATTCTTTTGCCTTCACTGTCCAGAATATCATCAATACCTCCAATCGAGTTGCCATTTTTGAGTGTAATAGACAGCATGGCTTTCGTAAGTAGGATGTATGCAATGGCAAGCGTGATTCCATTTTGAATTTGAAATGAGGAAACGGATGCAAGAATGAGTAAAGTACCAAACCCAAAAAGTCGAACCGACCATAATGTATTATTTTCTCGGGTCAGAATTCCAAAAATGTGCAACAACCAAAATGTGGAGAATGTCAGTATAAAAAGAAGGAGAAAAAGGGAAACATCCATCCAAATTGATAGCATACTCACAATATCGTATTTTGGTTTCAAACCCATTCCAAGGTGAAAATGATGTCCTTTTACAAAGAGCATTTTTACGAGGAAAAGGGACAAAACCGAAATGAGAAGGGCACTCACTTCAGTTAAGAAGAGCCAAGATTTGAACATCTTGCGTTCTTTGGGCAAAAGTCCGGACTTAGCAAATTGAAAAGAGTGATACATGAGGATTGGGCTAACGGAGATGAGCCCTAACAAAATCGTTGAAAACCATCGAATTCGACTCCATTGTGTTGGATCATAAATATTTAGACAAGAAGATGTACAAACCGTGAAAAATTGAATAAGGCGATACAGCACATCATCAATATACATAGACCAAAGACCGATGCAAAGCATTGCTGAAACAAAAATGTTTGTGACACGAAGAGCTAATTCATCAAAGTGAGCATAGACCTGTTCATCAACGTCATCATCGCTGAGGAATGACATGTCTAAATCAAATCAGTGTATATCTTTGGCGCCCGTGCTTGGACAATGGTTCGATAGACGCCAAACATTGCCCATAACATGACCATGGCCAACACGAGGATAATGCCCCAAGATTGTGAACTATCTATGCTCCAAGCAAAAATAATCACCATGATCAATGAAACAATTGTTCTGCGAATACCTTGGGGAATAGCAAGACTCATGTCTAGATGTGGTGGGCCTCCTCCAAATTTACGCTCGTAAAATTCACCTTGAATGACTGCTCCAACAATGATTAATGAGAGTGTAGTCCAATAGTAAAGGTTGCCGTTTGCGAAGAAATCATGGGCGATACCCTCTTGTCGTTCTGCCTCAAGTGCGTCTGGGTCTTCGACCGCAACGAACAATGAGTCATAATCGCCAACGCTGATGGTTCGAAGAGCCACATCGTCAAGTGCAACAATTGCTGCGTCTGAAGGGCCAGGTATTGAGAAGGAGAGAATGTTCCAATGGTCCAATTCATTAGGAATTCCGTCACCATTTACTGCGTTTCCTGCCAATTGAAAAGCAACAGGGCCAAGGTCTTCATCTGGGGCAACCCAAGTAATAACCCAAGAATTAGCAGGTTCAGATTGAGACAGTGCAGCAACATCTGAATTACTTGCATCCTTTACAATTTGGCTACCCACACCCGGAATTAATTCTCCTTTCTCATAGGCATGAAGCACAAAGCCACCTTCATCATTGGAAGCATGGCTCAATGAAATGGTCATCTCGTACGATTGACTTAGATTGTATGTTCGAGGGACTCCCGAGATGGAAAGGACAATTTCTGTTGAAGGTGAACCACCGCCGTGGCAAGTACAACCCGTCTCAACAATTGGGTCGCCGTTGTTGATCCAAGGTGGGCCATTCGGGTTACCCATAACTGGTGCGATAAGTAAAATTGAGAACACGAGCGTTAAAAGGATGAATTTACGCTTCAATGTCATTCGTTCACCAAACCTACCACATAAACTCGTCATTTGAATGTTGCTTTAATTCCTTGTGAAAATCAAAGACTATGACTCCTTTATTGAATTGTTGAGTGCCGTCATCATCGCTTTTCCATCGCCAAACAGCATCATCGTTTTGTCCATATAAAAGAGGTCATTGTCCACGCCAGCATATCCAACTGAGAGTGATCTTTTCACAATCACAACCGTTCGTGCCAAGTCTGCATCAATAATTGGCATACCTGCAAGGGGCCCTTCGCCAGTACGTGCTGCTGGATTACATGTATCATTAGCACCAATGATGAGTGCAACATCACATTCTGGGAATTCCGAATTAATTTCGTCCATTTCGATGAGTTGCTCATACGGCACATTCGCTTCAGCGAGCAAGACATTCATATGGCCAGGCATCCTTCCAGCGACTGGGTGAATGGCATATTTCACCTCAGTTTCGTACTTTTCTGAAATGAGGTCGCCAAATTCTTTGACTTGATGCTGACATTGTGAGACTGCCATTCCGTAGCCTGGAACAATAATCACTTTTTGAGCACCATCAAGAATCATA
>JAUREO010000038.1 GCA_030827365.1 Candidatus Poseidonia sp.
TTTGAAGCAACAGGGAGGTGTTCTTCATATCCACATGAATGTTGAAGAAGAACGTATTGAAACATGGGTGGAAGAAACTGTTGGTTTTTTTGAATCGCTTGCAATCAACAAGGGTAGGAAAGTAGCAGTTACAGCAACGCATCTCGAGAAAGTGAAGTGGTACGCCCCGAGAATTCGGCATGTCGTCCTTGATTTGGATGTGAATTACTCTGCGTAATTCCAACCTGTGTTTTCATCGAACGTGGCCTTCTGAGTAAGTTCCCACAACTCATTAATGGCAGTCAAATTCGTTCTTTTTCCTATTTGCACATTGTAAATATAGCCTTGCTCATTGACAAATATAGCATGAGGAATTGATTGAACATCCATTGTTTCTGCCAATGATGGATAAAGAATAAATGGTCGGTCGATGGTTCGATTCAAATTCTCTTCCGTTCGATTATGCCACGAAAGCATATCGGCATATTCCTCACGGCTCTCTCTAGAAAAGACCATCATGTGGTGAGAAGAAATGACTTGGTCGTATGCATCGATAGTCGGTTCACAATGCGTACACCATGGAGCAGAAAAATATGCAACAAATGCAGTTTGATTGTTGAATTCTCCACTTGTCCAAGTCTGATTTAGGTGGTCAACACCGCTCCATTCTGGAAAATACTCAGCCGAATATGACAAAGGTTGTTCAGTTTCTTCCACATTTTCTGCCGATGGATTTGTGCAACCAGCAGTGATAATCATTAGACTCAAACACACATATACGATTTTTTTCATTCTACAACCTCCTCATCAAGTTCAGCATCGAGAATGAATTGTTTTTCAATGGATTGCGGCGGGTCAATTCGACCAATATATGCAAGAGCAACAACCACGACAATAGCTAAAATCACCCCTACTCCAACCGTAGTTTCAAGCAGGGATTGTAAAAAGCCTTCTTCTTGAGGTTCTGATTGGTCACCAAAACGTATGATTCCGTCTGGGTCGGCTACACCGATCATTTTCATCGAGATAATCTTGGCTTGATAGAACGGTCGACCAGCAGAAGAGGCGGGATTTTGCACTTCTTCAAGACCTGTAAGATCGTCGGATGTGGGAGTTCGTGCTATGGCTCGAATGTGCGTCATGCCATCTCGAACAATACCAAATGTTGCATATCCCTCATCATCGCGATTTTCTGGGTCAAGATTGTGTGCCTCCGTCTCTGCGATATACCACTGAGAATCAGCCGAATCCGGGTCTGTAGAACGTGCCATCCCAATAGCACCATCCACATGGCTTAGGTTATCGTTGTGTTCCATTGGGATGGTTTCACCAGTTCCACCACTTCCACATTGTGGACTTGTTGAAGGATATGCAGGAAACAATTCTTTGCATTCAGGGTCACCCGATTGGGTCACAAAATCATCGATGACACGATGGAAAAAAATACCATCATAGAGACCTGATTCGACGTGTTGAATCATATTTTCAGTGGTGATTGGAGCCCATTGTTCAAACAATTCAATGATGATGATGCCCTCTTCTCGAGAAGAAAAATGAGTTTCCACATAACTTACTTTCATCTCGATCACCGCATTTCCGGTGTATGATTGCATCATTGGTGAATCTTCAGCTTCAGGTCGGTCGGACCATAATTCCGGATCAAGTCCGACACTCCTCCATAGTGGTTCTTCACTCTGAGGAGCCACACCCGAAAAAGAGGCAAAAGGCATGAAGAACAGGACAAGGAAAAGAAACATCGCATGACGCCTCGTTCCTGCCATGTCATCGCCATTGCTCAATACGATTTGAAACGAACGGAAAACGGTGTTTTTTGCGATATAGTAAAATCATACAAGAAGATGTGCAACCATGAGCAATGTAAACATGAACATGATCAAATATGCAAAATTCAGCCTCATTGGCGTAGTTGCCATGATTTTTGGGCAAGCCTCAACCGGACTTTCTCAAAATAGCGCAAATACAGCCGACAGCCACATATGGACTGCACAAGTCGGCTTGGTGTTGTGTTTACTCACTGCCGTGTTTGTGATGCTTTCAAAAACCGAAGATAGCAAATTGAAGGGCATGTCATGGGGACTCTTTGTCGCCTGGGTCATTCAATATGGCCTTGGTGAAATGTATAGCGGAGGTATGGATGCGATGTCATTTGTTCATGCCGTGATTGCAATGGCGATTTTGCTTCATGCTATGGCCCTCCTGCGAAGTTTTCCCAAGGATATGGCCACAGATACTGCATAACTGACTTGACTCCACCAAAGCATTGATTGACTAAAGTTCGTAGCAATGCGTATGAGTCCAGACATGGTTCCTTATTCTATGTCGAAAAAACCAATAGAATCGATGCAAGCTGATGGGGAGGCCTTTTTCGCTACAATGAACAAAAGGAGAAGCGTTCGCCACTTCTCTAAACAACATGTTCCACAACATCTTCTTGAACTTGCAATTCAAACTGCTGGAACTGCACCATCTGGAGCCAACCTCCAACCTTGGACGTATGTTCTAATATCGAATCAAGACATGAAATCAGTCATTCGTGCCGCAGCGGAAGAAGAAGAACGCAAAACCTACGCAGAGCGAATGCCTGAAGCATGGGCTGAAGTTCTCGAGCCCTTGGGCACCGACGACATTAAGGAGCATATCACCGATGCTCCGTGGCTCATTGTCATGTTTCGCCATTCTCAACGCTTACGAGCAAATGGTGAGTTTGGACCCACCTATTATTCGCATGAATCATGCGGCATTTCTGCAGGAATGCTCATCGCCGCCCTTCAAAATATGGGGCTTGCAACATTGACCCATACCCCTTCGCCGATGGGGTTTCTCCGTGATTTGCTCGGGCGACCACCACATGAACACGCCATGCTTCTCATGCCCGTCGGTTATCCAGCAGACCATGCCGAAGTTCCAAACATCATGAAAAAATCACTTTCCGACATTCTCGTCGTCCATTCCTAAGGCCCAAGGCGGTTGAGGATTACCTGCTTGTTCGACCTGACGTTGGACAATTGGATGTGTTCCGAGTTGATGTATCATGACAGGAGCTTTGTCATTTTTGTTGAACATGAGGCTCACTCCAAAGATAAGTACTCCACAACATATGCTGAATAATCCGCTGCATAGAAAACCGAGCGATGCGAAATAAGATGAGCCGGTGGTCTCAATAAAATCAACAATGACTTCATCGTCATATGATACCCAAACAGTTTGGTTGGCTGAAAAGGTCATTTCTCCAGCATAGCATCCATAGCAAGCCCTTCCTACTCGAAGCAGACCTTGTGCTTTAGCAAGTCCATCATAGGCATCATCGTCATACTTCTCGACTTGACAGTTATCTGATTCGGCGACCATGAAATAAAAACCACCGTTGTTTGTATGGTTATACGCCTCCTCTGAATCGAGAGTTGGTGAGAGTTGCGGATGACCTGTCACATTGATGTGAGTTTGGTCACAATGGTCGAAAATACCGTTACCATCATCGTCTTTGAGGTCGGCTTTGACATAAAATGAAAACCCGATATCACCGTAGACGTCTTCATCAATGACCATCACTGTTCCACTGGTTGAATTCTCCAAAACCCAATCATCGTATTCGTTCGCAAATTGCTGACCTAATCGATCTGCTTCTGCAAATTGTGGGATGCTTAGTCCAATGAGAACAATACCCAAAACGGCGAATGTCAACAAGGTGATGACTCTTTTTGAAGGCATGATGCTCATCTATACTCTTGAGGTGAACTACAAGAACTTATGCTTCCTCACAAATCTTGATTTCAAATCATGAAAGCGTTAGCCTCATGAAATGGTGAACCAACGCTATGCCATGCAGGGAGGGGGTTCGGATGTATTTGAAGCAGAACTTGTGGACCTTCCACCACTTCCAGCCCTCAAGGTTGTCGAAAATTCTCGGGATGAACACTCGAGCAAACGACAACTCAACGCATCAGCAGGCGCAACATTTGCTGTTTCAGTTGTCTTTCTCTTCCTTGCAATGACGATTGGAACCGATGTTCTCGATTCCATGGTTGATGAATCAACATACGATGATGAATGGTGGACTACTCCGCTCCATTTACGGTATTTGATGGATTTGCCAATGGACACTTTGCGTGGTCAATTACCTGAAAATGGCACATACACTGCGTTGCCATTTACCGAACATTATGTCGAAGTCGACTTACCTGCAAGCGAGGAAGATATTGGTACACCTGAAGAAGACCTCATGCATGTTGTTCTTTGGCTACCAGATGTTCCAGAAGGGACAAAAATTCCAGTCATCATGACCATCCACCCATACTACGATTTCGGCGGCGAAGGTGTTGCAGGTGCCGACTCAGCACCAAACACCGTCCCTGATGGTGGTGTTGGAAAATGGGTCTATGATACATTTCTGCCACATGGTTACGCCCTCGCCCAAGCATCAACATTTGGAACTGGAAATTCAACACATTGCCAAGATGTGAAAGGACTTGGTGAGCAAGTAGGCATTCAAGCAGTCGTCAATTGGCTTGGTGAACAACCTTGGTCGAATGGACGTGTGGGGCTCATGGGGAAATCCTATGCCGGTACAACAAATTGGGAAGCTGCCCAGAATCCATCACCTTACCTCAAAACAATTGTACCCATTTCTGGCTCAATCGGTGTCCAAGAAATGTTCTATAGAAACGGCTCCTCCGAATCAAGAGCAATGGTCTACGATGCTTTGTACGAAGGGAGTACTGCAGACCCAACCCTCAACGATGCACGCATGTGTTCGGACGATTTCATCGGCCCTCTTAATCCCATTACAACTTGGGCTGGAGCTGATTTCGGAGGGGCTCAATGGAACGATTACTGGGATGAACGTAGGCATCTACCTGATGTTCTTGCCAATTATGAAGGAAGTGTCTACCTTGTATGGGGCTTACAGGATTGGAACGTCGACCCATACCACGCCTTTCCCACCTATCAACTTCTCAAAGACGCTGGTATCCACACACGAGCGATTGCAGGACAGTGGGCTCACAACTATCCTGACCAACCAGACAGACACAATGAATTGATGTCAGGCTACGGCAAAGAAGCCTACCCCAACATGACACGAATGGACTGGGCCGTAGAATTGTACGCTTGGTTCGGGTATTATTTGATGGGATTTGGTGACGAGCCAGAAGATCATGTTCAAATTCAAACCAACGATGGTATGTGGCATGTCGAAGATACTTGGCCTCCAGAAGACATGAAATGGTGGCCCGTTTCACTGGACAAAACCGATGTGCTCGGTTCAACGGTGAACGTCAACAACGAGGTCATCATCTCCTTCCCAAAACTTGAAAATGACATTCACATTTCAGGCATGCCGACTCTTCATTTGAGTGTGGATACGCTTTCGTGCAACGGCGGTCAAATTTTTGCGACCATGTACAATTCTGAAAATTTACGATTGGGGCATGCAACGATGGATGTGCGATACCGTAATGGTGGATACGATGCAAACCCAGCACTACCGTTCCAAACCTACCTTATGAAAATGGAATTTAATCCACTCGATGTGCGATTATCAAAAGGCGATTCAATACAACTTGTCCTCTCAGAAAGCGGAGAAGATTACTTGCCAAGTCCTTGTGCCACGATTGGACTATCCGTCAACGACAATGCTGATTCGGTGCTCAGCCTGCCACTCATTGACCGTGATGCCGACGATGACCGATGGTTCCTTTCACCCCCATGGTGGGACCAGCAACCAATTCCATCGTGATGCTATGAAAGTCTTAGCGTTTGAAGACAGTTATGATATTGGCGTCATCTTGGAATCCCAAGGCATCGATATGAAACACATTGAATTTCGACAACACTGGAACTCCCAAGCAGCAGTGGAATTGATCGCATCATTTGAGCCAGATGTTTTGCTTCTCGACCACTACATGCCACCTTATACAGGGCTTGAAGTTCTCAAAGAATTGAATTTAGCCATTCATTCTAATGATATTAAACGACCAAGCCTTATTGTTGCCATATCGAGTGATGACCGTAAAAATGAGATGATGATGCGGGAAGGTGCTGACGTGACAACCTCAAAATTTGAGGTCCCTTTTTTGACGGTGTTTAGAAATTATTCTTCGTAAGGACTCCAATCTTTTTCGCCTTCTGGACGATACCACCAGTAGCCTTCTTCATCTTCAAACCACTCTGTACCATTTTCGTCGATTGAATAACCATCATCGTCCGCCTCTTGTTCGACTTCGGGTTCTGGTTCTGGAACAGGTGCGGCAAGGTTTCTGTTCCCTCCGGAGGGTATATCAGATTCTGCTGCGATACGTTTCTTCACATCCTCAACATCCGATTCTGCACCGCCAAAGACTCGGTGTTCGGTTCGAATTTCTGCTTCATGGTCACCTTGGGCGATAGCAGCATCGGCCTCGGCAAAGAAATCTTCAGTCATCTTGTCGCGGAATTCATCGAATTCGTCTCTTCCAAAACTACCAAGAAATTCATCACCCTTCGACTGCATCAATTGGTCCAAATCGACTTTTTTGCCGGTCTTTAACTCTGGAGCGTCAGGAATGTCACCTGCATAAAATGAGTCGTCATCGGAAAATTTTCCAAATGTTCGCCCTCGAGGGTCAGCTTCTTCAATGGCTTCGATAACGAGGTCGTGCTCTTCCTCATCGATTTCCTCGTCTTCGTACTTTTGCCCGGTTTCATCAACAAGGCGACGAAGGCGCTTTCCGAGTCCTTTGTCGTCACCGTCAAATTCGACAACGGCTTTCTCAACTTGCTTGAGCAACTTATCGTATGGCGTACCTGTGATTGAACCAAGGAATCGTCCGAAACCCCCCTTCTTTCTCGCCATGTATATGGGTGCAGAGTTACTCTATTCAAAGATACGGTTTCTTTCTTCATGAAATCTCATGAAGAAGGAGGTGCTCAGAGTGGCATGGTTGAGCCATGGCTTGAGGCGTTAATGGCTGACTACAACCGTGATTCGTTTAAACAACGAAACCAATACAAGGCTCAAATCCATTTTCGTGGTTCTGTGTTGCAGGAGATTGTATGGTGGGCACTGCAATCCCTTCCTGATGAAATTCTCGTCGGTCTTGATTTCGATGGAAGCAAACCTGTGATTCCTGAGGTGCATGAACGCTACAAAAGTGAGTTTGAACAACAAGACTTGTTTCAAGGCCAAGGTTTTGTCGTCACCGAAGCACACATTGTCAATCGAGGAGATTCGTACTCTGTTCATCATTTACCGGAGGAGTGGATCGACGGATTATACGCCCAAGACAGAGGCTCAAGAGCGGGCAGGTTCACCCACTGGCTCCATACGCACCCGAACGCTCCTGCCTTGCCAAGTGGTGCTGATGCCGATGCCGCCCAGGAGACAACCGGTGTCGACCTCATCCTTGGTTTGCGGTTTACTCCTGAAGGGCCATTGCCGTGGTTTGATGATTATGAGGGTGTTCAACGAAGCCTTGGCGTTAAAGAAAAGCAGCCGAGGAAACGTGGTTTTTTCGCCCGTCATCGACTTCCAGTTCTCGGGATAGCACCAACAGGGCATTCGATTCACGAACTTCAACTCATAGCCTTTCACAAAAATGGATTTGGTGTGAATGTTGTACTTGTCGATGATGAAGGCGTTCCATATTCAAATGATTCCAAATCGAACGATTGAGAAAGTTAATAATTAATCACATTCATATATGCTTATGGAAGAAAAAATTGAAGTGAAGTCAAAAAGTAAGGTTGTAGCATTTCTTTTAGCCTTTCTTTTCGGAATGATTGGAATACACAATTTTTACTTAGGTCGTTGGAAAAAAGGATTTATTCAATTCTTTTTTGTTGTATTGACCTTTGGTGCAGGATTATTTCTCACAATTCCATGGGCTTGGCTTGAGGGTTTACTTATTCTCATTGGAAAATATAAACTTACTCAAGAACAAAAGCCCGACGATGTCGATATTGAGTCGGACGATACGAAGGAAAAAACCAATCCGATCAAAGAGTATTTTATTACCGCTGGCCTAATGGTCTCGTTGCTTCTTCTGGTACCAATTACATCTGGAATGATATTGGTTGCTGCTGTTCTTTTCTATTTTATTGTTGGAGGATTATGGAATGTTTTCACTCGTTTTTTCATACGAACAATACTCCCTTTGTATGCTACGGTTTTCAGTTCGGGCAAGAAATTCCTCATTCGTTTTTCAGAATATAGGCTACCAGCAACGTCCGAAAGAATTGAATTGTTTAAGTCTACGAGAAAATTGAGTATGACCGCTATTTTTGTTTTACTCTTTGCCATTAGTCTAATCGCCCAATCAAATGTACCACTCGTTGCAGAAGGAGAGGGTAGAGACGCAGTGTTTTGCGAAGATGGTACCTTTGTATTTGATGCATTTTTTTGTGATGAGTATGATGAATCCATCGAGCAAGTGTTTGTTCCTTGTAACAAAGACTGCATTCTTGAAAATACATCAGTAATCGATAGGATTATGGAGGCATATACCGATTTAAGGGTCATTTCGATTCTCATGTTCGCGCCACTTATCACAGTGTTTGTTGGCCCTGTCATCGTATTGAAGTTCAGTTCGTTGAGTATCGTTGATAAAAAGACAAGGTCAATGAGCCCAATCGGTCAAAAAGCGAATGATTTGACCAATGTTGTAGCCGGATTTGGTTCTGTTGTCTTATTTTCTCAAACCGCTTGGAAAATCTCCACATCTTCAATTGAAAATGGTGGAATTTTTGAAGGAGCTGTCAATACAGCAACAATTTTTATTGTTACAGTTGTCATGTTAATCTTGATTTATCCCCTCATTTGGCTTCCTATGTTGAAATTCACAAAGTCTCTTGAGTCACATGTGGTGATGCTTGATGATCAACTCGTTCAAAAGAAAGGCATTGAAATTCACGAATTAATGTATGAGAACAATGAACTTCGAATCGTTCCAAGCCACTCAAGCACAATGGATTTTTCAAGAACAACGAAAATAGATTCAGCACCAGAACATATAGATCAAAATCAAAGTGCTGCTGAAGATTCAGTTATTGTAGAAACTCAAGAGCAAATTGCAATAACCGAAGATGTTCAAACCGAATCAACGGTACCTGATGTGAATACAGTAGCACAAAAAACGGATGATCACGGATTTGAATGGTTACAATACAACGGTGAAAATTACTACAGGCAAGTAGGATCGAATGCTGAGTGGACGAAATACTGAACTTCAATTCAATGCAAATCAGATTCGGTTATCAAACTAGAAGAGGAGGTTCACCGTTGGCATTCCAGCCTCGCAAAACATAGTATCTCGAGAGGCAGGCCTCTTCATCATCATCATCAACAAAAGAAACCATGCCCGATGCAATACCGCTCGGCAACGGCTCTTTTCGAAGCCGCCATGAAAGAATGTCTTGCTGCTTGGTCTCCATCTGCAATCGGTGCCAATGCTCAACATTCCAACGCCTTGCAAGATTCCATTGAACAGCAGCTCTGTCAAGCAAATCTTGCCAAGTACAGTCTTCACCAGTCATCGCTTGCCATGCTTGAAGCATCACTGCATCAGGCGTGGCACCTTTTGCAAAAGCACACAAAATCATTGAATCTCGAATGACAATTTCGTTTTGGCTCTCGATGAGTTCTTCCATCAAATCAACGGCAGAAGCGTCAGGCAAGCCCGTTGGTTCTTTGTAGCCAGCACGCATGTGCGATGCACCGACGTTTGCTGTCATGTAGGCCATCGCATTTCCACGCTTTCCACGCGGGTCCCATGCAGGTAGGTCAAGACCTTTGCAATGTGCAGTAAGTCGAGAAGCAGGGTGTCCAGTCATCTCTTCAATCACATGGGATGCAACCACTGCACCAGCGGTAAGTGTACCAAAGAGACTGCCATCGCCTGGCGTAGCATAAGCTAGACAATGAAGAGCGAGCGGAGGAAGTTCTGGGATACCAAACTCCCAAGGCACTTCGTCACCTTGCTTAAATCGGCCAAACGCAAACGGTGCTGGGAAACTCGATGACCAAGATTCAGGAAGCCAACCACGCATGGATATTTCGCACATCAGCGAAAGTGCTGCACCTGCAGAAATAGTATCAATGCCGAGGCGATTACAGGCATCGTTGCCGTCCATCACATCAAGGCTTGAGGTTATACCAAGATTTGCTCCCATCATTGCAAGCGTTTCGTACTCTGGTCGCTCGACACGGTTGTGATGAAGTGGCCTTCCTTTGAGTTTCTCACCGTTGATGGTCGGCCGATCGGCCGCCTCACATGCGATTGGACATGGCGTACAGCACCCTGATTGTTTGGCATCGGGTAACTGTTGGTGCCAATATTCCCCAGATAATTTGAACGCATCAAGCGGCATGGAAATTTGCACGGGTGTTGCCCCTTGGGCCACAGCATCAGGCGTGACTCCACCTGAACCTCCGCTGACTTTGAGTTGGGCAAGCACGGGAATGTTTCCATCGGTTGAGGAATAATTCCCTGTTGGCATTCGCCCATTTTCTGAAGCATACAGAGGACCTCTGCTCGTACCAAAAGAGTAGAAGGGGTCGGCTGCTTTTCGACGCATACCCATTTCAGAACGCTGCGTTTTAATCGCTTCATTGAGGTCAAAATCTTGGGCGTATCGAATTTCTTCAACCGCTTGCTTGGTCGCAATCACGGTGATGCATTTGAGTCGTTTGAATCCAAATGAGGCTCCCGTGCCGCCACGACCTGCTGCTCTTCGACCGGCTGTTAATGGGGAAGCAATACGGATTCCATGCTCTCCTGCTGGACCTATAGAAAGACACTCGCCAAGGCAGTTAAGTCGTTCTTCAACCTCCCATGTGGTCATTCCAAGCAAGTTATCTGCGGGAAGTAACATGGCGACATCATCGCAAATTTCGAGACGTTGCCAGTCCGATGCCTGACCGGTGATGAAGATGCCATCCCATCCTGCTCGTCGAATTTCATGGCCTAAATTCCCACCGATGTAAGTATCGATATAGCACTCCGTGAGTGGTGAACGGGTCACGACCACTGCCCGTCCTGATGAACCAACTTTTGATGCCTGGTAAGGACCGGTCATGATGAGAAGAGGTGTAGAGGCGTGAGATGCTGAGTCAACTCTGCCGTTGACCGGGTGTCGATTCTGCATCGCTTCGTCGTACTTCGTCGTATCCCATTCAACGAGCAGTTTGGTTGCTAGGGCTTTGCCACCAAGGTGCTCAAGACACCACGTCTGAGGAATCTCTCTTGCTACACAGGTTCCATGGTCGAGGTCCACATACAAGATTCGCCCAGGGAATCCGTCAAATCGCCATGGCAGAGGCATGTTAAGGAATGTATGAAGGCATGATGTAAATGTTTCTCGGCTGGAACACAGCCTCCACTCGACCTATGGAGTCTTCGTTCTCACAAATGTTGAGGCTTGCTCGTCAACTTCGTAGATCATGGGTTGTCCCGTCGGAATTTCCACTTGTAGTATTTGTTCCGGAGTGAATTTTTCAATGGCCATAACGATGCTTCGAAGTGAGTTTCCATGGGCTACAACGAGTACATTGTTTCCTTTTTGTAATGATGGTAGAATACTTGATTCAAAGTAAGGAAGTGTTCGCTCTGCTGTCATTTTGAGACTCTCACCACCGGGTGGTGGAACATCATAAGAACGTCGCCAAATACGAACTTGTTCTTCCCCAAATTCTTTCATCGAGGCTTGTTTATTCTTGCCTTGAAGTTCACCATACATTCGCTCATTGAGTTTCCACGATACATGGACGGGAAGGATAGGTTGCTCATCATCGTGTAAAGCCGCCCAACCTTCGTGGCCTTCTGATTCTGTTCGGTTCAACAGGCGTGGAGAGGCTGTTCCAGGATGCTCTGCAAGGGCGAGCATAGCAGTCATTTGGGCCCGAATAAGATTTGAAACATGCACTTCATCAATTGAAATCTCAGATAACTGAGCACCTGCGTTCATTGCTTCATCGATACCTTGTTTCGAAAGGGGGACATCAACCCATCCAGTGAACAACCCTTTCTTGTTCCACACCGATTGGCCGTGGCGCAGCAGTATCAATTGAGACATGTGTGTCCTCAGTCTATCCGACATGGATGAAGTGCATCAATGTGACGGCCATTAAAAAAATTGTTTAAGTGCGGCGAGATATACAATAGGTAACACACCCATAAATAAATCTCGAAGGAATAATAGAAGTAAATTTGATGAGTTAGTTTTTGCAATTTCATTAAATTTCTCTTGCATTTTCTCATCGATGAGGTCTGATACTTTACCTGCCCCTGCTCGAGCTCCTTCGATCGCCGCACCAACCGCAACAGAAGCAAGCAATGTACCAGGGCTTAGTTTTCTTGCTCTCCAAGCCCTGTATCCCCAGACTTTCAAAGCCCGCTTTCCTACTCTGCTGGCTGATTTTCCTGCGTCAGATTCGTCAGGTGTATTTTTGGTTTTTTTCTTTGCAAAACGTCGAATAAAATTTCGGGTCTTCAATCCAGTGTCTGCTATCTTTTGCAATTTTCCAATATCATATTTTAGGATTGCAAGCAGCATTCTTCGAACACGTAGTATCCGAAAAAGATCCGCAATAATCCATCCAATAATTAGGACCAAGAGTAAAATCCAACCTAAGGTGGTCACTTCACCCCAAGTTTGCCATCCAACAGGATTTGCAAATAATCTCAAGATAAGCACACTGAGCGGCGGTATCAAAAATGCAAATGATTCATTAAAGATTAAGATTGCAAAGCCACGGATTGGTAAATCACGAATTTGTTTCACTGCCCAACCTGTGTGAGGAGCAAAAGCCTTGATGACTCTGTACAGTGGATTTGAAAGTAAAATCGTCCGAAAAATGAATGGTAACCATATCAAAAAAAGGACATACAGATCCCAAGGACCTGAAGGCGGAAAGTCTGGAATTGAAATCGATTCAACGCCCACGAACTTCCATCTCAATCAAATACATCAAATTCACTATTCAATCGTCTTTGTGGAATTGGGGAAGTGGGATTTTGATATTATCCAATGCTTCGCAGGCTTTTCGACCATATTTTCTTCCAAGTCCATAACCAGTACCTGCTGCAGCACCGAGGGCGAGGTATTCAACCCCGATTGCAATTACAAATACACCACCAATAATTGCCGGAATCATTCATCAACACCTTCCTCATTATGTTTTACTGCTTCAACATCATGGACAAAGAGTGATTTTCTATCTTCGCCTTCGGCTATTTTATAGTAATAATGCCTGAAAGCGCTATCTGCCATTCCAACTGCTAAACCTGCCATTCCTGCGATAAATGTAATCGCAAATAATCTACCTATCATTCGTTTTCTTCCTCCTTTTTATGACCAACATGGCTCACCACATTTTTTACACCATCTGCAACTGTTCCTACGACGTTGCCAGCTGTCTCAACAGTAATTTTGGTGACTTCCCCAGTTGCGTCGATCGCAGCTTTGATGACTCGACTTGAGCCAACAGCGAGATGCACAACAGTTGCTTCACCAGCGTTCACCATTTCTTTGACTGCGGATGAGAATTCATCAATGAGTGAGTTCAAACCTTTGCTCACCTTATCGACGGATTTTTTGCCGGTCATGAACATCGGATAGAACGGAAATATATAATCAAACGAGAGTGTTTATAGGGGGTTAAATCACCCGCTATCAAGCATCACTTGGAAGGAAAAAGAATTCACTGGGATAATATTCCATTCTTATGCATAAATCGATCCATCGACCCAAGTCACTTCGCAGGGTTCTGCCCGATTCAAGTATATCATAGGTGATAATTGTGTGACCTCCTCTTCCCGTTTTCCCACCTTCAATGGCTTCAACATACCCCGATTCAACTAATTTTTGGAGATGGAGTCTGAGTTCTTTTCGTTCGATTCCTGTCGCCCTTTCAATTCTCATCAATCGACGGGTTTCATCCTCTCTCACTTTCATTCGAGACAAGTAGAGAAGTATACGATACATCGTGACAGACAAATCCCTTCTTCGGCGTTCCATAAAGGGGGTTGGTTATTCTCCTAAATAATGAATCCGATGCTTTCGATTCAACCGAATATCATATCATTGACTTCTCACTCCGCAAACTCATGGTGTTTACACACGACATGTCGGATTGGTTATCCTTCAACATCAACGATGCTTGGCTCGAAGAGAACATTTCTTGGAAAGATTTCGGCACAGGTGTCAAACTTGGGAAGCTCAAGCGTGAAGACAAGTGCTCCCTCGTTCTCTACGAAGCACAAAGCGAAGTCGAAGTTGACGCCTTTATGCCTCACATGCATCCTGGCGGAGAAGCCTATGTTGTCTTGCGAGGAGAGGTTTGGGACGAAGATGGAACCTACCCAACAGGCTCTATTGTGTGGATGGAACGCGAATCAACACACACACCAAAGACTCGTGGTCAAACACTCATTCTCGTCTTGTGGCCCGAAGGGGTCAAAGCAGCCTGAGTTGGTCTCTTGACCCTTGAATTTGGTTCATTCACGCTCAGCACACCGATTTCATTTGATGAGGCCGCAGATCAACGAGCACCAGGAGGTGCGGTTACCGTCGAACTTTGTGGTCACTGGGACCACGACGGCACATGTCGTTTCCCTCATCATAGCCACATCGAAAACAGTGGAAACGGTTTCAATCTCGTGGTGCAAGTCCAATGTGCTATCGATGAACTTGAAGACATTCAACGGCGAATCCATGAGGCACTTGTTCATGGATTTCTTGTCGGCCCTAACGGCACATCGAGCACTTGGAAATGCGAAGGCCCAACGCGACGTGTGTCATCGTGATTCCTTGGCTTGATTGAATGCTTTCGTGAGGCGTTCCATCCACTGCTCTTGTATTTCTTGAGATTGACCTGACATGATGTCTTGATGAGCATCAAAATAATGAGGCATCATCACGGTGAGCATTTCATTGAACGTTGGGGCTTCAAATTCGACCTGCCCGCAATCGATGCACATCAGTTTGACCATGTGTGCACATTTCTCAAATTCTTCAAATAGATTATCGTTGAATTCAACCGAGATGCTCAGGCCTGAGCAGCGGGTGCATCGTCATCCATGTTCCATCCCAACACGCCTGACAGGGCAGGCAGGCCCCAGAGAACCAGTGGCATGATGCCTACGGGCATGGGAACGGCTGGGTCGCCAAACATCTCGAGGCCCATAGCAGCACAAAGCGCCATCCACACGAACATGGGCCCACAGAGCACCGTAGCCAGTCTGGCTTGAGCCTGGCCTTCAAGCATCAAGGCAGCGTAGAAGAGAAAAACACTCAGGACCGCCATCATGCCGATGGTGGCGAGCTCATCGCTGCCGTACGTTGCAAAGGTGCCACCGGCTCCGAGGAGGGTGTGGCCGAGTGCGATGATGATTAACCAGAGTTTTGTGTTATGAAGAATGCTCATGGACGACGATTTTCCTTCCTCTCATATAAACATGTAATACGATGTGGTGAAATCAAGCACTGTTTGGAATATCGTATTCGCCGCCCAAGAGCATGCCTTCGAACAAGAATGGGCCAGCAGGCACCATAGCTGCAACCAATCCGTGGAGAAGTGCCGTTTTGTTCCATTGTTTTCCGACACCGAGAAAGATGAGGAAAAGGTAGGCAATGAAAAGAAATCCATGAATTGCACCAACGAGCGAGACCACGCTCGCATCGCCTCCAATATACTTGATTGGCATGGCGTAAAAGAGCAGAATCAGAAAAGAAAAGCCTTCGAGGTAGCCGAACAGCGATACCCATTGCTTCATGATTTACTCTCAACCATTGGCCTACTTGAACCACACGAGGGGCAAAGTTGGTCTTCACTTTCACCGTAAACGTGTTTACACGCTGGACACTTCGATGCGAGGACAAGCGCGCCCATCGCTTCAATTGCTTCACCCTGCAATGAAAGATAACCACTTGCGACATTTCCAACGGTGTAACGACCTGCACCACCGAGTTGAACGAGGAGGTCTGGTGGAAGCGTTACTGTTCCAGTTTCGTCGATAATCAGTTCTCTATCCTTACTCAAATCTTCAACGTCGATGTTCAACCCGTGTTCTGCTACA
>JAUREO010000039.1 GCA_030827365.1 Candidatus Poseidonia sp.
CTTCGACGCTCAGATTCAACGCCGGGGAGGCACTTGCCTCCAGTACTGCTCGAAACTCTCTCACAACTTGATCAAGATGCCCTGATTCTTGCACCTGGTGAAATCTCAATCCATGCAACGGATGGAATTGAAAAGATGGGCATTGATGCTGAATTCCATATCATAGGACTCGGATTACCTGAGGATGTTGAAGAGATTTTTGAACAACTCAGTGGGGCAACTGGTGGATTTTTTCAAAACATAACCGAAGAGGCCCAACTTCAGCAATCAATTATAGATATGAATGAAGCACTCGAAGATTTAACATCAGAATCAGAACGTACAAAAAAGAGGTTGTTAAGGCAAAGGGCATACCTCAAAAATCGAAAAGAAGGACAACTTGATGTCACGAAGGTGAATCAATCAGCTATTCAACCACCAGAAGATGGATATTTGTATGGCAAAGTTCGTGTTTATCGGACAAATCCAGAACGCACGCAAGACTGGCAAAATGATTTGCTTCGGATTCAGGGTCACAACGAAATCGAACAAGTTGATGAGGGCGAATTTTGGTATCAGTTTGAATCACGAAGTGAGCAATCTTCTTCTTACGATCCTAAAGATAACTCATGGTCAATTGATACCAATACTTTTTCAGAACCTTCAACATTTGCCCCCACCAATCAAGCCACTGGGGGGTTAAAGCGACTCTTTCGACGAGGTGCCTCTGTTCCAACAGAGAAATCCAAAGGTCAAATCGACAAGATTTTCGAACTCATTCGTGATATTCGAGCATCAAATGTGCCACCAGAGAAAAAGAAAGTCATTCTTAGAGGCCACGATATCGAGGATGTGTACATTGAAATGCTCATAGAAACAGGCGCCCAGGTCATTATGTATCCAAGGGAGTTGCCACCTCCACCGCCACCAGACATTGAACATCCGCTGTGGAGTGATTCAAATTGGTTGTATATCAATCCCACACTCGATTGGACACAGTATCCATATTCTCAGAAACAGATGATTCACGATTATGGTGTCATCGACCCTTTTGTTCCGAGGAGGTATTACGATGAGGTGTTTTCAAATTTGATTTTTGATGTTGAGATTTCGAATGTGCAAAAGTTGTTGAAGAAGTCAAATCTACCTTTCAAAGCGTTGAATTTTGATGAGGATTGGTTCGCCGATTCACTTGTCGATGATGAAGAACATGTTTGGGTCGATGATTGGTCAGAAATTCAAGAGACGATTGAAACCATGAAACAAATGCTCAAAATTGCATTGATTCAAATCTTGTCTCAATATTCTTTGAGTCAGGGAAATCAACCGACATTCATTGTTTTAAGATTGAGTGAATTTGCAAAGAAGCATTCCCTATACAACCATCCTTCTTGGAATCGATTCAAATCGTATTGTATGTTATTGAACGAGTGGGCTGAAGGAAATAAAATGAAGCCCATCACTTTTGATTTTTGGACGTAAGCACCAACAGTGTTGCTTGATTTTTTCGTACTTGCGGATCACTAAAAATGGGATGAGTTGCATGATGTCACTAGTTGCAATCGTCTCTTGAATTTCTTAAACTTCACTTTCGTGATTTATGGCATCAAATCGGTCCTCGATTTGAATTGATGTTTGCCCAACCAATGAAACTGAATCTTCATCGGTAAATGTTTCATCATCTTCATCAGTATGAACCCTGGATTTCCCTTGAACAATCTGGACTAAAAAACCGCATTCTACCGTTCCTTTGTTTTCATTTTCGTCTAAAGGATTTGTCATGATATCGAAATGAGTCATGAGTGAAGATAATACGATACTTAATGAAATATCGTTCGATAGGGGAGTCGATGCAAGCCGAGATAAAAGAATTGAAAGAAATGTTAGAAGGTGTCAGTTCACCCCGTTTTTTTGAATTTCAAATGCCGAGTGGGAAAGAATTATTTTTGCTCATTCTGGGATTGGTCGTCATCACGTTTCCATTGTGGTACGTTCCTCTTACACCAGAATTTTCAGCAGAAGTTGGTCTAGGGGACCTCAATTTCTACCTCTTTTTGTTACTCTTGTGGGTCATTCCGATTCACAAAGCATTCCCTTCAAAGATTCAAGGAGTGATGAGGGAACTCTCGAACAAAAACATTGAGCCTCAAGTCGTCCATTTCAACCTAGGTTCAGGTGGAAGAGCAACTGAACCTTCGACTGCGACCAAGAAAGAAGGCTGGTTGTTCCCTCCGCCTCAAATTGACGATTGGCATCCTGAGTCGCCGTACAAAGAAGATGCAGCAGGTCTGCTTTCCGACCATCCCAACAACATCGGGACGCCTGTTCCATCCACAATTTCTATGCAGATGGTTGTCAAGATGGTGGGAACTGTCTCCATCATTATGCTTTGGATGGCACTTCTAAAGGAGTTTAGCAACTTGATGGTTATCGATGAATTAGAAATAGAAGATATCTATCCATATCTATTTTTCATGGGTATAATCGCAATTATTCAGTTAGCAGGTGCGTTCATGGAATGGAAAAAAATCAAGGCCTGGCGCCAAACAATGGATTTGCCGACTTCTCGAATTCGTTCCATGGCCGTAGGTGATGTTGAAGTATATGGCCAATTAAGACCGAGAATTGGTTGGCCATCGGTCGTTTACGTCGACGGCGATATCGAAAAATCAGCCAATGGCATGGCTCAATGGGGCTGGTCTTACAATCAGGTTTCATATTGGGAAGAACTTGTTGTTAAAACCGATTCCGAAGGAAACACCACACGAACATGGGAAGACCGTTCACGAACTGTGTTTGTACGTGGAGATGCCGGTTTTCATCAAAGTATGGTCCATGATGGTACTGGAGGGTGCTCTATCGATTATGGACTGCTTGAGCACCATGGTTCTTCATTGAAAAGAGATTGGAGGCGACCGGACAACAGCATTTACTCAGGTCCAAGAGGCATGAATATTCGCTCTGAAAGAGCAGAACACGTGTGGGATTTGAGCGGCTGGTCCTATGGAGAACCGATGTTTATTCATGGCGTTGCAGAATCAAGACCTCGTGCTGAATTGGAAGAAGAAGGTGTTGATATGACGATTGCTCCCGCTTTAATTGAAATCAAGAACAAAAAAGGCGTCTCCTTCAAACCCAATGTGTATCGAGGTACTGAATTGTTGAGCCTTCATGACTTGAAAAGTCCCATTTCAGCTCTAACGCCCAATTTGGTCACTGCGGTTGCCTTGATACTGATGTTACTCAACTTTGTCATGTAGGCCAATGGGATAGGAAGTATAATTTCATCATGCTTGTACCAATGAAACATGAGGGGCAATCCTATCTTGATGAGTGTTCTCATCCTTCTCGCCTCATTGTCAGGTTGTTTTGGTGAAGATGAGGTTGGTGATGACATTCCAGTTGTCTCGGAGGAGCAAAAGCGAATCTTTGTAACTGGTCCTGATGGAGTTTCTATCGATGTCGAACCCCTTCAGATGGTGTTCAATTTTAGTGAAATTGGCGAGAACGCACCAGAACCGAGTATCGGTGTCACATCGACTGGGTGCATATTCTTCATCGCTCTGGAAAAAGTCATGCGTTCATGTGATTATGGTGAGTCTTGGGAAGATGTGACGGGCCCTGCCTGTTCCTTTACAACAAGTGACCCTTACGGCTGGGTAGACCCAGTGACTGATAGAATCTTCAATGTGCAAATGCAGGGTCTCGAAACATCATGGATTTGTTGGAGTGATAATGATGGAGCATCATGGGCTGGTAATCCACACAATTCAGGAACGACCCCAATAAATGACCATATCAAATTGGCTACAGGTCCTTGGACCGACACAGGCTATGGTCTTGCTGGACAAATCTCACAAACACTCTATGAAACGGCTGTGTACTATTGTTACAACAAACTCGTTGGTATCTTTTGCTTCACAAGTTTTGACGGGGGGGCTTCATTTGAAGTTGGAGGACAAATTGTGGGTCTCGCAACCACAAATGGCGGACTTCACGGTGCCATTAGCACTGCACCCGATGGAACTGTGTATGTGACCCCTCGTGTTGCAACGCCAACAGTGATCGTTTCTGATGACAATGGATTTTCATGGTTTGAACGAACGATGGGTGATGATACGTCAACACCAAACCCGCGTAAAAATTCAGAGGTTGCCACCGATTCCGCATCCAACGCGTACCATGTATGGACTGGTGCTGATGAAGGGATTTACATGTCGAGAAGTACCGATTCCGGCCAAACATGGGAGCAAGAAAGCATCCGGATTAGTCCAATCGAAGTCATTTCATCTGTTTTCCCACAAACATCGGCTGGTGATGAAGGTCGAATTGCAATCGCCTACCTTGGTAGCGAAAATTCAACTGAACTCGGTTTGCCTAATATCGATGGTAGCCCATGGGATGGGAATGCCCATTACGCAACAGGAAATGTTTCCTATCATTTGTACATCACATACAGTTTGAATGCCCTTGATGAAAATCCTGTATTCCATACCTACAGGGTTACCGATGACCCCGTTCAAATTGGAAGTATATGCTTAAACAGTGGGGATTGTCGAGACATTGGTGGTTCAAATCGAAACTTGCTTGATTTTAATGACCTTCATATCGACAAAGAAGGTCGAGTCTACGTAGCCATTGCAGATGGTTGCACTGGTCCATGTTCAACTAATGCAAATGCGACTCCAGAGGATTCGAGAAGTCGTTTAGGTGTCATGTGGTTCCTCACTAAAGGACCAAGTTTGTATACCGATTTTGGGGAACTCACGAGGCCTTAGTCAATGCATGTGTTCTCCGCAATTCGGACAAGGCATACCAGGGATAAATTCGCCAAGTAAGAAGCCACAGTTTCGGCACATAGATGAGACATCGTCATAATTCATTGAATGCCCCATGAAAGGAGTGAAGGATAAACTTAACTCCATTCAAATTTTGATTTAAGATGTTCATATACCAACATCAAATCACATTCATGAATGGTATGTTTTGCGACTTGAATTGGAATTTCATTCCACGGATTAAAACAAATTGAAACTTCACTTTCTTCAAACATGCCAATATCTCCCGCTGAATCCCCAATTGAGGCAGTATGTTCTTTTTTCACACCGAGCCTTCTTTGCAACATTTTAACGATTGAGCCTTTGCCATTCATTTGAACCTGATATCGACCGAAGGAACTGATTGAATCATGGGCTTCTTTGTTGCTCTCAACAAGCCATCCATTCGAGAACACGTGAAGCACAGAATCTTGACCATCACATTGCTCTTTTGCCGTATGAGGGTCAATGCCCCCCCAACGTTTTCTCCATTGATTTGAGGAAGGGAATTGTGCTGCAATATAGCGTGCTGTGTGTTGCAATCCACCACTAATGATTGCAACATGAGCACCATGTTCAAGGATTTTTGAAATTGTTTTTTTCCAATTTTTCATAAAAGGCATATCCACCATGAGGCTGCGAAGCTCTGAGTCAGTAACTGGTGGTGTCCTTGAACTCTTGATGAGTGCAAGGTCGATTTTTATCCAATCCCATTCATCCAACTTGCCTTGATTGTAAAGGGCGAATGATTCATCGTTATTGATGCCAAGTTGATCATACACATATTGCCATGTTGAAAGATGGTCGACAAGGACTCTGTCCATGTCAAAACATACTAAATGTTGGACAGACATGATACCTCACTTTAGGAATTTCTTGGCCAGTTATATTGCGATTGAATTCTTTTGACTTGCTTGCCAAGAATATAGAGGATGATAGCAATCATCATTGCAAATAATCCAATCAATGTCATTGCAATTGTTGCAAGTGTCACACCAATTGATGTCGTGTTGAGTTCCGTGAAAATATGAGTTAAATTTCCTGAAAGTCTGTAGCCAAGGACAAACAAAATGATGCCGGGAATACCAAAGAGAAACAACGGATGTTTTGATTCAAGCATCCAATAAAAGAGCTGAGCAAAACGAGATGCGGTGGCTAATGATTCTCTCTCCACAATGACAGGTCGCTGCCCAGTATGTATGACACGTACTTTGAGTTTTGAGTCAAGTTCTGATGCTGTAGCGAGCGGATTAAGGGCACTCAACTGTTGACATCCATAGTTTGTTGCAACCAGAATTCGAGGAATTGTTCGACTTAGAATGCTTGACGAATCTTCTTCATCGTTTGCGTTGTCATCTGTATGAAAGGCATAGTAGACATCCCAATCTTCGTTTGCTCTGTTGACATCGAGCAGTAAGTCGGAAATTTTCCAAAGTTTTGTGACGTTGATCATGAGCAATTTGCCCTCCCACTTTAATTGTTTTAGAATAAATTCTGCCATGTGTTGAACGACAATTTCACCTGCGTAATGAAAAACAGGACAGTTGACTTCTTGAGCTAATTCAATGGTCTCATCGTTTGAGCCACAGTCTACATAACTCACATGTTCTGTAAATTGGCGACCTTTCATAATGAGTGAAACGATTCGTAATTCAATATCATGGCCAAAGAACAGAATGTGTAGTTCCTCATTTGCCATGACCAGTGGGAGGCAATTGTGCATTTGAACACTATGCCTCTTTCCAAGATTCAAAGGTCCTTTCAGTTATGTTCAAGGGCTAAGGGCATGGCCATGAGATATGATTGAACACGTCAAGATAGGCGTTGTCATCCCTGCTCATAATGAAGAACGATTTATCCAAGAAGTTGTCGAAACTATCCCGTCATTTGTCGATTACATTGTCGTCGTTGATGACGATTCTACAGATGCTACAAGGCAGCGGGCTCAAGCAGCTCAGCATCTTGCAGAAGTTGTAGTCATTTCAAGTGAATCCCGTGGCGTAGGTGCTGCAATAGATTCTGGCCACAAGCATTTGCTTAAGCACATCAATCCACCGTTTGTAAGTGCAATTCTGGCAGGTGATGGTCAAATGGACCCGAACGACCTCGAATCAATTCTTCTACCACTCATCAAGGGAGAGGCAGATTATGTAAAGGGAAATAGGTCGTTGCATCGAGAGGGATTAAATGGAATGCCCTTCAAAAGAAAAATCGCAACGAGTATTCTTACGGTAGCAACAACGCTCGCGAGTGGAAAGCAGGTCTCAGATCCACAATGTGGATATTGTGCAATGACTTCTGAAGTCATTCAAGAATGGGATTTTCAACATTCCTGGAAAGGATATGGGTATCCTAATTTTTGGTTGATTCGACTTTCGACCCTTGGATTTCGCGTGAAGGAGATGCCAGTTCGTTCAGTGTACAACGATTCTTCTTCTGGCATTCAATCGATACCATTTTTTGCAAAAGTCGGACTTATGATGACCATTGAACATCATCGGAGAAATTTCTCTTGGATTCTTAGCGCGAACAGAACGCCTCACTCACTTTTTGCATTTATTGCATACGCTTTAGGTTGGTCAATGTTTCTCCCAATGAATACGACATTGGAAATCGAGTTGATCACCCTTGGTATTCCTTCACTATTGAGTGGACTCTCGTTTTGGACCGTAGCACACATTTTTGATAGACTATCTGCTCGTACCCAAGAGAGGCTGAGAACTCATGGCAAACGCAGAGCATGAATTCCAACTCGCCACAGTTCGACATATTCTGGTTGCATCAAAGCCTCAGGCAAAAGAAGTCTTGGAAGTTATATCACAGTCAAAGCGACCGCTGAAAGCCTTCAAAAAAATGGCAAAGGAATATTCAAAATGCCCGAGTGGGAAAAAAGGTGGGCTACTGGATGAATTTTCAAAAGGTCAGATGGTCAAAGAATTCGAAGAAGCGGTACTCGCCTCTGATATAGAATCAGTACCTTCTGAGTTTGTTCGAACAAAATTCGGATTTCACATCATATGGGTTCACGATATCAAATATTGATGGTGGGCGTACCAAGATTTGAACTTGGGTCCAAGCGTCCCAAACGCCCGAGTATAGGCCAAACTAACCCATACGCCCTTACCCTTGGGCACACAATCACACCTATGAAGTTCACTCTATGAACTGCCATGTGGTTGGGCTACGTTGTAGGATGAGTCCTTCACTCATCAAATGTCCAATGAAAGTCTCGGTCAACATTGAACTTCCTTTTAATTCTAAAAATCTACTTAATTCTTCGTGGCTGATGAATTCCTGAACTGCATAGATCTTGTGACAAGCAGAAAACAAACTTGCTAGTGAGGGTTCGTCAAGTTCTTCAGCAGTCTCATCCTTTTCAAACAATTTTTTACGAAGTTCATCTCTCAATTCTTCAGGAGTGTTCGCAAGAGCGACCTGAATTTGTAATGCCTGTGCAGTTGTAGCCGTTGCAACGACTTTTCCATTTTCTCCTATGGCCGAGCCGCAATGTTGACAACGTTCTGATTTCTTTTTCGACCCATGGCACATTGAGCAATTGGGGCATTGAATAACAAGCCAAGGAGTTTCAACCATGTCAATTCAGCATCAAATTGAGAAATCAGTTCCACTGTTTTGTCCTTTTTGACCAGGGCGAAGTGCAGGGGCAGCAGGAGCTTTCGTTTGCACTTTAGGTTTCGGTGCTTCTTCAGATTCCCGCGTGAGTGAGCCCCGAATTGGTCCAGTACGAGTCGTTCCGATTGAGAGTGAATCGGGTAAAATCAGAGCAGCAATGGCAACACCATGATGGTCTTGGCCAGCAGTAACTTCGTCTACAGCCACATCAAATGAGGTAACTTCGAGATCACGACTTGCAAGTTTTCGTTGTAAATTACGTCGTAATGCAAGGACAGTTTCTTCGTAATCAAGGTCGGTTGAGATTGTCGCAACGATTGAACATTCATCACCCTCAGGCGTGATGCAATGGGCAAAAGCAACCCCTGCAGATGCCGACGACCCATTCCAGGCGTACGATGATGCGATATGACATTCCACGAGTGAACCAATCGGAAGTGGTTTTGGTGCTGTTACCGTAAATCCAATTGGCAACATTGCCCCCTGTGCTTGTATAATTCGTGCATCACCCAATCCCAATTCCACCAGACCTTGGTCAAATGCATCCTCGGCATTTTCTCCCCAAGGAGCAATAGCGGTCATAAGCCAGCCTTCACATTTCGATTTTCCCGACGCCATACCATAGGTCAGACACAACGGGTTCATGAACAAAATGGTATTAGGACATCAACATGAGCAGCCAAAGGAAAGTCTTGGTTTTGGTCTGCTGTGCCTTATATTTGTTGTTTCCAGTCCTCACATTCATCGACCAACAGCATACGCTAGCCTTCGTTTTAGCAAGTTTGGTGTTGCCCCTCTATTTCCTCATCCACATGCTCCTTGAACCGAAATCGAAGACCGTTCATACTCAAAATTTGGTTGATGTTAAGGTCGAACAAAGGCAACGAATTGACGACCAAGTCAACGACTTAGAACATCCTCTTGAACATGGTTTAGAGATGCCGTCTATCTAACTATAGAATTCGAACAGTTTCCAAATTCTTTGGTGCATAGGTTCTGCATCGGTACTTATCACGAAGCGTATGTCCCAACTCATTGCACTTTTGATAATCGCCATGGTGACAGATGATATTCTTTGGTTTTGGATTTATTTGGTCGACGAACTCAATCAGTTGTCGGTAATCTGAGTGGCCAGAAAATCCATCGATAGTCACCATTTCACATCCTACTTTGACCATTTCTGTTTTGCCATTGATGATAAGCGGGACTTCTGAAAAACCTTTTTGTAATCGACGACCAAGTGTTCCTTCTGCTTGATACCCTACAAAACACAATGCATTTCTCTCTTCTGCAGCCCATGACTTGAAGTAATCCATCACAGGACCGCCATTGAGCATTCCTGAAGTTGCAAGTACGATACAGGGTGACGTATCCATGATGATGCTCTCCCTCAATTCCCGACCTTTAACTGGCCTAAACCATTCGCTTGTGAAAGGATTTTGACCATCGTCAGTGAGGAGAGATTTCCGAAGAGCATTGGTCAAATAATCAGGATGAGATGCATGGATAGCTGTTGCCTCTTGAATCATGCCATCGAGCCAAACAGGAACTGGCTTGACAGTTCCTGAACGGAATAATTCATCGATGGCGATCATCACTTCTTGTGAACGTCCTACGGCGAAAACAGGACAAATCAATTTACCACCTCGTAAGATTGTGCGAGAAACAATATCTTGTAATTCCTGATTTGCCTCTTGTCTTGAAGGTTGGTAATCGCCAGTAGCACCGTATGTCGACTCTAAGACGAGGGTTTCAACACGAGGAAAAATGGTGTTAGCTGCATCGAAAAGCCAAGATTTCTCGTATTTTTGGTCTCCACTGAACACGACGTTGTGCTTTCCGTTTGCAATATTGAGGTGAACTGAAGATGAGCCGAGAATATGGCCTGCATTGTGGAATGTCAATTTGACATCTGGTGCGATGTCTGTGGTTTCATTCCAGTTCACATCCACCACGTGAAGCATACATGTTCGAATATCCTCCATATCATAGGGGGCTCGCTTCCCTTCAGCACCGCCTACTTTGAGGTAATCGGTTTGCAGAAGCAACATGAGGTCACGTGTTGGGGGTGTACAGTAAACTGGCCCTCGATACCCATACTTGAACAAAACGGGGAGCATTCCCGCATGGTCCAGATGTGAATGTGTTAGGACGACTGCATCTAATTTTTCGAGAGGTAAAGCCTCAGGAGCTGTGAAAAAGGGCATTGGGTCAGTATCCGAAGCGATATTCACTCCGACATCGATCATGACTCTCGATTCATTGGTGGTCACTAGATGACAGGCACGACCAACTTCACGGTAAGAGCCTAATGCAGTGATTCTTGCCCAAGTTGCCCCGGTTCTTGTCGGACGATGGATGTTTAGGCCGAATTCCTTCAAGAGTTTTCTTCGCTCTTCTGAATTTTGATTTCGATATTCTCGGACATCGTGAACAGTTCTTGAGAATAGGGGAGGTTTACGCTCAACGATGACACTCCAACCTGTTTGGTCACGAATATCTTTGATATTGGCACCTTTTCTTCCGACGGCGTCACCTGGTTGTTCACACTGTAAAATGACTTCACGACTACATTCATCGAAATACACATCACCTAAGCCAGCTTCATCGGGAAGAATTTCCTTGATGATGGTCAAGGCATCCTCTTGACTCTTGATATCTTCAAGTGGTGGCCGAATTACAATTTTTCTTTTGACCGTTTTTGCGATTTTCCCAATAAGTCCATCGCCTCCTCCAAATGCCTCAAAATCTGAAGTGATTAAGGCGATGTTTCCTGCTTCAAGGTCAACACTGTAGTTGACATGTTTTGGAACTAATTTTTCAATTTCATCTTTGATTTCTTTAAATGTCAATGTCACAATATCACCTCAATCCTACGCTGAACGCACTTCAAATTAGAGTGTGCGACAAAGTCGCAGGGAATGTGATAGTTCACTTGAGAAGTTTGCTTATTTCGTCTTGAGACAGTTGTCGGTATCCATCTTTTTTGGTGATGACCGAGAGGTCCATCCCGTTACCAGATGCCGCGTCTCTCTGTCCTGATGCATGTAGGGCACGTGCAGCGAGTTTTAAGGCATCCGCTTCAGACATATTTTCTTTGAATCCGTCCTCCAACACACCATACATGTAAGGTGAACCGGAGCCAGTAGCACAATAGACGTCGGGAATTGACCCACCTGCAGAGTCGATTGAATAGACATGTGAGCCTTCGTCATCGACGCCAACAATGAGGAGTTGAACCCAATGTGGTCGACCAACGAGGATATTCGCAGTGAGTGTTGCTGCTCCCTTGACCGTCATTTGTTGTTGACGCTTTAGTTGGAACAAGGCAACCTCAGCCGAAAGAGTTCTTGAAAGGGATTGTGCATGTCCAACGAGACCAGCAGTTGTGAGAGCCAAATTTTCTCCTATTTGGAATAATTTTTGAACGCTTTTGTTTGCAATAAAATGGCCCATAGTTGCTCGGTGATCTGCACCAACGACAACACCACCATTGAATGTAATTCCAACGGTGCTCGTTCCGGTTTTCAGCATGGTCTGTCCGTCTGACATGGTATCTTCCTCACACCGACACTCTTTGAACCTTAGGTTTCATACATTCCTTTTTCGTAGGGTATTTGAAAGGCGGAAATCGTATCCAATGTGGCATATTCTTTGCAAGCCTTGATGAACTGTGAGTTAGATGGTTTACTGTGCGAAGAAAAAAGCCCAAGGCGGGTAAAGACGGCCAGTTTTCACTTGATGCGTTTACGCCTACTCCACTTGCTGAAGAGGAGCAGCATGTCCCAGAGATGATGGACCTTGACCTCATGGAGGCTGCTGAACGAGAACTCGAACGAAATGAACGACCAAAAGAAGGGCCAAACCAGTCGGATGTGAAGTCATTTCAAATGCCAAGCATAGCACATCAACCATCAGACCAAAAAGCAAGGACTCACATCGAGTATCATGATTTAGGTGAATTATTCCCATTTGCTCCTGTGCCAGTACTACCTGGAAAATTGGTCCTTCAGTACGCAACATTACATGATTTCACAGGAACTGAACAACTTATGAACTGGGCAGCTGATGGCCATGCAACCATTGTCGACATGGGTCAAATCATGAAGCGACAAACTGAATTTTCAACCAGTATTTCACTATTGCATGATTTTGTAGAACTTGATTTGAAGGGTCAAATCATCAAACTCAACCAAGATAGAGTTCTCATTCTTCCAGCTGGAGTTCGTGGTGTTGATGGTCTTGAAATGGAACCATTTGCTGTTGACCCTGATGACATGACGGAAGTGTGAGGATGTTTGAACAAAACATCGACATGCCATGCCCAATGTGTGGAATAAAAGGACAATTCATGATGATCACACACATCGATGAAATCCCATATTTTGGTGAACATACCCAACTTACACTGCTCTGTCACTCCTGTGGTTGGCGACAAACTGATTTTATACCACCCGAAGGAAAAAATCCTGGTTGCCTTTCAATGGTTCTTGATTCGAAGGAGAAATTGAATACGAGAGTTGTCCGTTCATCATCTTGTTCGATTCAGATTCCTGAATTGGATTTGCTCGTCAATCCCGGCTCCAATTCTACCGGTTATGTCTCAAATGTTGAAGGTGTATTGCAAAGATTTCTTGATGTTATTGACTTAGTAAGTCATGATTTACTTGGAAATTCTGAGATCGAAAAACCAGATGAATCCTTGCAACAGATAGCACACATGAAACATCATCTACAAAATATTGGCAACGCTGACTCAATGGCCATTACCTTAGAATTCCTTGACCCTCACGGTCTTTCGACCATACTTCATGACGATGTTCAGCATCGGTTACTGACGGATGAAGAGCTTGCTGTTTTGCCTGTTGGGCCTGACCCTGCTGTATTTTCTAAAGGTGATGTCAATCATGGCGTATGAATTGTTCAACGAGATGGGTAGTTTCATCTCGTTTTTCTTTCAAATCTTTCATCCATTCGGTTGCTTTGTCTGCACAAAGTTGCTTTAACTCACCTGCAAGCAATTGACCTGAACTGTAGGATGTGTGAATTTCTTCGAGGTGGGAATCATCTTGCTCAAAGAAATACATGAGGTATTGATACGCTACATCGGTTTCTGGGTTGCCGCCCAGCCTTCGATGTTCTTCAATTGTGGGCTGCCCACCGGAATATGCTTTCATTATTTTCTTCTGGATAACTTCGATTGGGTCATTGAGGAAAATAGTGGACTTTGGCGAACTACTACTCATTTTATCACCAGTTAGGCCAACCGCAAAGTGATGGTATGTTGATGATGGTGCTAAGAGACCCATGCCGCCTAATCTCCTTTCAATCGACAGGAGGACCATTCGAATAGAATGAAGGTCACGGGTTGTTGCAGAAAACACTTGGATTGTGCCTTGTTTTGGTATTGATTCAATGTCTGAAAATCCTAATTCCGTCAATTTTTGGTCGACCATTGCAAAAACATCCGACACTTTTTGCTTGTCAATTCGACCATTTGCTTGCATTCCAAAGACATCAGCATTATCGTCTTGAAGTGACAACCCAATGAGCACTCCTCGATTAACTTGCTTTACATTGAACCAATTTGATTTTGAAGCCAAGCCTCTTGTTAATCGTAAATGCGGGTCTTGGTCTACACCAACAGGTACCACAATTGGTCTTAATCCCCCATACTCCTCAAGTTGGGGGTGCAAAATATCGCCTACTTGGACCATTGGTGCCTGAACATGAGCAAGATTTGTTTCTCCTCCGAAACCATAGATTGATTCAAATTCGCTGAGGTTTGTTCGTTTACCAAGTTGAAAACCCAAACGTTGAACTACAGCACGCTTCGATTGAAAATAGACCTGAGTTTTATCCGGGTCAAGTCCAAGGGCAGCATAATTTCGAATGTACTCTTCAATGGCGACCTCATATCCTTTGGAGAGAGGTATACCTCGAGTAGCTTGACTCTCTAAATCTGCAACAGCAATCGATACATCAGCACCTTGTTGCTGAAACCATCGAACTTGCTCGACAACCATTGAGTGACCAAGATGCATTTGTCCACTTGGCATTAAACCAGTGAGAACGCCATGAGGAAGTGAATTTCTTTGTGCATTGCCTATGTTTTGAAAATCTCTGTGTGCAAAAACAATCCCCCTTCTGTGCAAGTGGGTGGGTTGCTCTATCGACCCATGTTCGAATTGCTGCAGGCCAAATTGGTCAATTATTCGTTGATAATCTGTGGATTGGGAACTTGACCATGGGTCGATTCGCACATCATCACCCATTTTTATCGCCCCGATAATCTCAGCCTGACCTTCATCAAAATCAACTCTTCGCTTTAATTTTCGCTCTCCGATTCGTTTTGAGCAAATTCTTGATTCCCGGTTTTGCCAGTATCTTTTCGAATAAAGTGAAGCATCGTTAGAACTGTTCCGGATGAAACGCAAACAACTGCATAAGGAATCCATTGCCCACCTTCATCAAGAGTTCTTGGAATGAGGAGCCATGTAAAACGAAGAAAAGAATCTTCATCAAAACGCTTTGACCATTGGAACAAATCATTTGTTGCATGACCTGCTATCGTCACAGCAGTTGTGTGATTATTCCAGAATTGGGTTCGATTGACGATGTCATATTCACTTGAATTGCTATCAAGTTGAATCGTTACCTTTGTTCCTTTTTTGACACTGAGATAAAGCAATGTCCCATTTGAAAACCAGCCCTCTTTCGTGTTTTTTTCCCCTTCAATATTTTGCATTTCACGACCTTCAACTTCTATAGAAAGTATGGCTGTTCCGTTAAAGTCGAGAATCCAAGTCACTGGAATATTCCACACATCGGGCTGAACAGCACTACAAGCTTCTGTAACTAATGATTCAAAGTAGAAGATGCTCTTGTTTTCATGTTGAACCATACTACGATCGACTTCATAGCACCTATGGGCAGACCAATATGACCATGCTTCGCCCCAGGTCGTCATCCACGCAGTTGTCTCTCGTAAAATATCAACAACTTCCGAATCATGGCGAATGGTAGCATCATTGACCCTACCGACCCAGTACAAGTTGACAAGGCCACCATCGTCAAGGGCAGATTCAAGCATTTCAG
>JAUREO010000003.1 GCA_030827365.1 Candidatus Poseidonia sp.
ACAATGACCGAAAACATGGTCAGCGAAAACATTCCAACAACCGCTGCAGTTCTGACCGGATGGGAAAGTGGGTGGGCCAAGGCAACGACGGTGAGCAGTCGTTTTCTCGGAGGTAATGGTACAAATCGAATCATTGCGGAGATGGCAAGTGGTGCAAGACTGGAGAGGAGCAAGACCCCAGCCATAACCTGTATCAAACCACGCAAAATGAGGGCAAGTTCCTCCGATTCAACACTGCCATCTGGAAGGAGAAGGCCATAGAAGCTTGACCAAACAAGATAGGAAAGGCCGAGAACACCGACGGTATTTCTTGCAGTATTGCGATACAATCTTGACCACATCGGACGCTTTCTCAACCAAATTGGAAGTTCCCATAGCAAAATAGGTGTGATGAAAGTGATGAGGCTTAAGCCGAAAAGTAAGACAAGTGTGCTTGCCAAACTCGATGAGAAGCCAAGAAGAAACAGTGCTGTTCCAACGAGAATCAATACGCCAAATGCTGCACCTTGAATGATGTAGAGGTACCATGGAACTTGATGAACAACAAATTGTTGCAATTCCCTTAACGTCTTGACAATATTGAGACGTGCATTCCACCAACTCATGCACCACAAGATGGCAAATGAGAGAAGTGAACCAGCAAACCAACCGATGAAAATTGAATCAAGCGTCCAAGCGAATTGAAATCCAATTGCACCAACGGAAGCAAACATTGTCGCAAATCCTTCGCCTACAAACCAAGCAAGGACCCCACCAAACATCGCACCGAATGCACCTCCGAGTGATGCGAGAATCATGCCTTCAAAGAAGAACAATGCACGAGCATCAGATTGACGAAGACCCAGAGCCCTTATTGTTGCAACTTCATTTTTCCTTACTTCAAACAGCAACATGAGGATGGTGATGGAGAGTAGAATGCCAGCAGCAATGGTGAAGGAACCAAAAACGACAAACATACCCGATAAAAGCTTTGAAGATTCTGCTGCGGCTTCAATCGATTCGATTTGAACCGCTGAAATTTCAAGATAGAGTCCTTCAAAGGTACTTGCATCATTGAGTACTGAGAAAATCTTCTGCTGTTCTCCCTCGCTGATGGATTGTGTTGGCGAGGATAACAATAGTAACGAACGTTCTCCCGATGATGCTAGAACCAATGTTTCGACATCGTCAACTGAACCAAGAGCAAAGAATACATCTTCGATGTTGGTTAAATTTTCAAAACCAGGTATTGATACAATGGCTCCCGCAACGGTCAAATCCACGGGCGTGTTATTTCCATAAGCAAAAGGAACTGCACCGTGAATGGATAGTGATGAGATTCCTGTATTCATGACAAGGTCGGCGACAACACTATTGACACGTATCGAACCATTCATTTGTGTGTAGGTGGCATCACCATCAAACGCCAAAATAAGTTGAGGTAAGGCACCAACACCTTCGACATCAGATAACAAAGAAAGGCGGATTGATTGCACCGTTTGTGTGGACGGATTCCATCGTAATAACCCGAAATCAGTTGTGCACCATGCTTCAAATTCACTCAACTGAATTCCCAACATGGCATCGCATTGTTCATGATAAGATTCCAATTCGTTGTTGGTTGATGTGGAAATTTCTGGCTCTTCTAGCAATGGTTGAATCGTTAATTCGGGATAGATTTGTACTTGATGCCAAGATGATTCGAGAAGCGTTTCATGAAACAGGTACAATGCACCATCGACATGGAGTGAGATGTCAAGCGTTTGACTTGACTCAAATGAGTCGAGCAGAAGTTGTTGAACGATTTCGCCATCATCACGAAATTCATAGAGTGTGATCTCGTCCCCCTGCGTAGCGATTCCATAAAAAAAATCTTCATGCATCACAATGGATTCTGCTTCGCCTACGTTATCCAGTTCCATTGGCTCGATTTCATCTGGATATCGTTCATCGGCAAATACAAAGCCCGTTGAGGTTGCAACAATTCCAATACCATCTTGACTCAATGCAAACCCATGGACGATACCATTGTTTGGGTGTTTCCACACCCATGGATCACCACTTGAAAACGATTCAAATCCAAATCCTGCATACGACCAATGCCAAAGTGCAGTTTCGGTGGCGTGCAATCCCATTATGGTAGAATCACTGAGGGAGAGGAGTTCTTCGCTTTGGTGTTCAACAGAGACGATAGGGGCAAGAATTGCTTCTAACATGGTGATGTCAGTAAGGTTGTTTGAGAGTTCATGTCGTAATCGTTCAACCGTTGTTGCATTGATTCTTCCGAAATCCGAGTTTGAAGAAATCGTCAGGCCACCGCTCTGTTCATCTTTATTGACCAAGAGCCCAGCATCAGCATAGTGCACGCTTGTGCTGAATTTCAAGTTCATTTCTTCGGCAAAATTTTCGATGTCCTCAGATGGTGTTGATGGTAAAAAGGCGTACTCGGCTCTGGTCACTTTACCCTCCAAGTTCAACCATTGTTGGGCAGTTGGTAGGTCAACAAACAACGAAGGTTGCATCGTACCACCTCGTTGAGCGAATCCTTGCATTTGTGCTACTTCGTAGATGATAACTTCCCGATACATACGTTCTCGGCCCGAACCATCGAGTGAATCTCGGTAAAGTGTGAGCGTGACGCTGTCCCCTTTTTTGGCTTCAAGTTCATCAGCAAACGCTTGATTGACAACAACAAATGGTTCATTTTCATTGAACTGATTGAGAATCTCGATGGTTGCAAAGCGAACTCCTTCGGATTCGCTTCCAATTTTTGGCCACACACCTTCATCTTCCAAACTTGCATTGTTGGCGAGTACGGTCACGCTTGAGGCACCTAAACCTGTTGGACCCAACACACCTGCTGTGGTCGACACACCGTGCATATGACCTTGAAGCATGGATGCATAGGTGTCATCATTCATTGCCTGCAACCAAAAACGCTCGGCTAATTCCTCTGAAAAAGCGACATTGATTCCTGTGTTGGGGTTGAGTCCACTGATGAGGATATCTGTTTCAGTCCAAGTAGCCTCAACTTCATGTGTGATTGTAGCGTCGAGGGAATCACCAATAATAAACGAAGAGGAGAGTATTGCAGATGAAATAATGAAGCCTGCAATGAGCAAGATCGCTTGTCGCTTTCGCCTTCGAATATTTTCGATAGCAATCCTCCACACCAGTTTCCGCTGAGGTATGAGCATGGCTTGAAATCCTGCTAAACTGATGATGCCAAGCAAAATACCTGAGAAAAGCAACGAAGAGGTGGACAGAGGCAAAAATGAGAGAAAAAGCATGCTGAGAACTGCATCAGTTGTAGCTCCCATGACGATGAGCAACTTCTTTGAACGGGATATTGTACCTGATTTCCCAAAAACATCGACAGCAACAATACTACACACAAAGACAATGAGTGCAGCGATGGCTGTCGGTAGGAGCACTATTCTTCCTCCGAACCAATACCGTGTTGTTGGGTTATGATTTGACCATCCACCATTGAGATAGTTCTGCCGCATTGATCTGCGATGGATTGGTCATGGGTGACGATAAGGAATGTCATGCTATGTTCTTGGTTCATTCTTTTGAGCAAAGCTATGATTTCTTTCGAAGTTGCAGAATCCAAATTTCCAGTAGGTTCATCGCACAATACAATGGCTGGTCGATGGACGATTGCCCTTGCAATCGCAACCCTTTGTTGTTGACCACCCGAAAGTTCGGTTGGCCGGTGGCTTAGCCTATCAGAAAGCCCTACTGAATCGAGTGCTTCGATACTTCGACTCCTCGCCTCTTTTGGTTGCACTCCGTTGAGAAGGAGAGGAAGTTCAACATTCTCAACTGCGGTGAGAACAGGTAGCAAATTGAAATTTTGATAAATGAATCCAAAGTGTTCAGCCCGCATATCAGTTCGTTGATTTTCAGTGCCTTTGTACAGCGATTTCTCGTGCACATACACATCACCTGCTGATGGGTCATCGATGCCAGACAGCACGTTGAGAAGGGTGGTTTTACCACAACCAGATGGACCCATGACGGCGATCATTTCGCCTGTATCAATCGTCAGTTGAATACCTCGAACAGCCTCAACCACGGTCTCATGGGTGTAATACACCTTCCACAATGAATCTGCCCTCAAAACTGCGCCCATGACATGAGCACAAAGAATTGCGTTGATAAACTCCGTTATGTTGGTGTGAATGAAGGCTATGGAAAACGACATCGTGACCTTCCAAGTGCTCTCGTTTGGACCGATCGTGGATACATTCGGAGCACGACAATCCGTGCACACGGTCGATGCAAACACCAGCATTCGTGATTTTATTTGTTCTATTGGCCTTGAGAAGTGGATAAGTTACGGGTTATCCGTTGCTAAAAATGGAGACCGATGTTCGATAGATGAGGTCATCAAAACCGGAGATGAAATTGCATTGTTACCACCCATGAGCGGTGGTTAGCTTCTTTCCAAGCGAAAGCCTTGAACACTACAACCATCTCGGCTGAAGCAGGTTTAAGCATGTTTGGCGGTATCGGGACACCTGAAGTTTTGATTCTCATCTTCTTAGCATTCATTTTGTTTGGTTCACAAAAACTACCAGAACTCGCTAATGCCCTTGGTAGGTCAAAAGGCGAGTTTCAGAAGGGCTTATCTGAAGCAACCAAAGCAAACACTGAACAACAAACGATCGCTGATTTAGAGGCTGGTGGCAAGACGCCTGACCAAGTACTTATAGACAGAGCAAAGGCGGTTGGAATTGACCATACTGGCATGACAGTCGCACAATTGCAAAAGAAAGTCGAAGCACTCGAAGCCATGGAAGAGAGTGAATAGTTCAACTCTGTCGTTTCATTTTCATTTGTGAACCACAAATTTCACATTCAATCGTGTTGTTTTTTCTCGTTGTGTCAAAGTCTTGGGGAACTTTTGATGTTGCTCTGCAACCTTCACATTTCATATGCCATGACCATTGCTTTGTCGAAGTTTTCACGACAACAGACTCGAATGTAATATCGAATGCTCTTGCAATGTTTTGCAATCTGTAATCGTCAGTATAAAGTGTAGCTCCTCGGGTTGAGAGAGCGAGAGACAGCACATCAAGGTCAACAATTGATAGTCCTGCCAAATCCCCTGTTTGCATCGCACATCGTCTCGCTTCCGCCTTCATTTCCTTACTAGGGTCTATCCATTGTATGTCAAGGGTTTCAAGCAACATGAATTTTGAATCACTCAACTGAGCAATCTCTTGTTGTTGAGAAGAAGCACAACAACCACCGTTGATTTTTTCAGGTGGCCAATTCAACAAAGCCGAAGTATCAAGGACTCGCATTCAGCACTCTGTTGAAAAACCCCCTATTCAAGACACCGTTACCAACTACATTGATGAAGTCAAAACCACAGCCAACTGTATGGGCTGGAAAGAATCCATCATCGAATGGTTCGACATCTTCGGTCCTGCCGCGCTTGCAATGCTCTCCTTTACTGAAGCGATTATCCAACCTGTACCACCTGACCTCCTGTATCTTCCCATGTTGCTCAATGCAGGCAGCAACGCCCCCCTTGTCTTTTGGTTGTGGATGGTTGTCACGATCGCATCGGTCTCCGGAGCACTGGTTGGGTACTATGTAGGGCAGCGTCTTGGAGTTCAATTGATTGAATATTTTGGGTATGAACGACACCTCCATACTTTGCAATCGCTCACAGAAAAATACGGTGGGATTGGCATCTTTGTTGCCGCATTCTCACCCCTACCGTACAAGGTATTCGGCTGGGTTGCTGGCATGGCGGCCATGAACAAGAAAGCATTTGTTATCGCAGGTGTGCTCGGAAGAGGCCTCCGTTTCGGGGCTGAAGCGATCCTCATCTGGTTTTACGGGGATTCATTACTTGATGCAATTATGTGGTTCCTCGATAACGAATTATTGTTAGGCATCGTTCTCGTCATCGTTTGTGGGCTTGCAGGGTATTTCATGGTCAAAGCAAAATCAAAGCCATCCACTATGTCTGCTGAATAAACTCCCGTTTGAAGTATCCTAACCCAAAGGAAGCATTATGAAGAGGAGGTTGTAGGCCAAGTCGCCGCTCGTGTGGTGTAGCCAGGTCCATCATTGCGGGTTTTCATCCCGTCGACCCGGGTTCGAATCCCGGCACGAGCACTATCAAAAAAATATGGCTCGCAGTATAGCGTTTTTTTGTTTCTTTTCCAAAAAACCAACGAAAATGAAAGATGAAATCAACACATTATATTCATAAACGAGGGTTCTATTCAAAGACCGATGAAATCCAAATTACTGGTCCTCATCTTGCTTGTAGCCTATCTTGCTCCGATGGCTGAACACAATGGAAACCTTGCATTTGGTGACGTGTCATCAACCATATCGAGTACACCTCCAAATTCTGATTACGTGGAGGCTATGAACTTCCAAATTTCAAACGGTGCAGTTGTCCTTGACCTTATCGAACACAACTCAAGTTTTGCTCTTCTCGTCTCTCATGTAGGAAATGGCCAAGTTGGTGCTCAATCATGGAGTGGGGTTTCTGCTACTCATTCTATCGTTCAAATTCATGAAAATGGAACGGTGTCGAACCCATATCATTTCACACCGCATGCTCAACCCCAACTTTTCTCAACCATGCAAGGTCTTTTGGTTGTGAGCAACGATTCGGGTGTCATCAATTTATCACTGCACGATATCGGTAATGCTAATGTCGTATCAATGGAAGTTGGTTCAACGTCTTATGGACCTTTCAACATCTTAGCAGTCGACGCCAAAGGCGACAACGTTGCTCTTGTTCTTCGATGTTATGAACAAGATTCTGGCAGCACAACTCTCGATGGTGATGAATGTGCTACTTCGTCGGGAAGGTACAATCTTACGACCTACATGGTTGATCTTTCGACCCAATCGGTGAGCCATAAAGCCTCAGTGGGTTGGTTGAACATGTCTTCAACATCCGTCCAATATGGTACAAAGACTGGAACCCTTTCGAATGTTCTATCGCCTTCACCTGATTGTGACCAATTCATCTACCTTCATCCAAATGGCGCACTCGACGGACTTGCGACCACAGATTGTGCTACCTCTGGAGATTGGAATACTTTCCAGACAGTTGATTCATCTGTCTCTCTTTTTGGTGATACTTCAGATTGGTCCCCTGATGATTTTAGTGATTGGGGCTTAGGGCTTACTGCCTCAACGCTCGACCAAAGCGGGACAGAATTCTATGATGGGTGGATTTTTGGAGCCAAGGAATGCTCATCTGACAATTTGATGAAACTCGCCCCTTACCACTTTGGCCACAGCATGGTGTTCAAAGTCATAGGATGGACAACAGGTTCACAAGGATTGCAATGTTCGATTGACACACATGAAGAGAGTGATGCAGGTTCAACAAATGAATTGTTCAAACAAAAATGGCTCAATAAAGAAGCATTGGTGATTGGAGACCGACGATTAAACACATCTTCAACCGATGTACTTACCACCTCAAAAGACCTATTTGATATTGCAGTGGCATCAACTCAAACCCTCGATTTTATTTCGATTTGTCACACTGGCTCACTCACCAATGGAGTAACCACAGTTGCATCTGGGTCGACCATTGAACGAAATTCAATTCTGGCTTGGCGACCATCAGGCATCCTCAATGTCACTGTTCTCTCTGCCACCTCGGGTTGCGTTTCGCATCTTGCTGCAGGAAGCATCTCCTTGCTCGCTTTGCATAACGATGCTTCAATTCAGGAGTTGACGCTTCTCGCTGCGGACACCGACGGTGACACCTATGCGGACATCAACGATGATTTCCCTCTCGACGCAAACCAGTGGTCGGATGGTGACGGCGACGGCTATGGAGACAATCCAGGATTCTCAAGTTCAGATGATTGTCCTCTCGCCTTTGGAAATTCATCCCAAGGCAAGCGCGGCTGTACCGACACCGACGGCGATACTTGGGCGGATATCGACGATAAATTCGTGTTGGACCCTACGCAGTGGGCTGACAGCGACAACGACGGTTTTGGCGACAACACGAGCGGCAATTATGGTGATGACTGCCCCAGCCAAGCGGGTTCATCGACCCAAGACCGTCGCGGATGCCCCGACCAAGATTTTGACGGATTTAGTGATGCAAATGATGACTATCCGGCAAATCCCGCACAATGGAAGGATAGCGATGGCGACGGCTATGGTGATAATTCTGCAGGTGCAGGTGGTGATGATTGTCCAGAAACCTACGGAACCAGCACCATCGAACTCCAAGGATGCCCTGACAGTGATAATGATAATTACGCTGACATCATTGATGCATTACCATTTGACCCTACACAGCAGAAAGACCTCGATGGTGATGGATACGGTGATAATCCAAATGGTTCGAATCCCGACCAATTTCGATTTGACCCAACGCAACACAATGATTCGGATGGCGACGGATACGGCGATAATATTGGTGGAACACGAGGTGATTCTTGCCCCGACACCTATGGTAATTCGACCATCGACAGGTATGGTTGCGTCGATTCCGATGGTGACGGCTATTCCGATGCTGGAGATGGATTTCCATTCGACCCATTACGTTACATCGATACCGATGGCGATCAAGTTGAGGATAGTTTTGATGCATTCCCCTATGACCCTACGCAATCATCCGATTCGGACGGTGATTCATACGGAGATAACCCCGCTGGAAATCGAGGCGATGCTTGCCCAACCGTATATGGAACCAGTACAGCAGACCGATTTGGCTGTATCGATTCAGACGGTGACGGATTTTCCGATGAAGGCGATGGATTTCCTGATGACCCTTTACGATGGGTTGACAACGATAGAGATGGTGTTGAGGACAAATTTGACGCCTTCCCGTATGATCCTACCCAGACCGCAGATACAGACGGTGATTCCTATGGGGACAACAGGGCTGGAAATCGAGGCGATGCTTGTCCAAATGAATACGGTAATAGTACATCGGACCGTTATGGTTGCCCTGATACCGATGGTGATGGCGTGAGCGATGCTGGCGATGGATTTCCATTTGACCCAACCAGATACATCGACACAGACGGGGATGGTTACGAAGACAGTGAAGATGATTTCGCATTCGACCCAACCCAGTGGCTTGACTCTGATGGCGATGGATTTGGCGACAACCGTTTTGGTTCAAATGGAGACAAGTTCCCGAGCGACCCAACCCAATGGTCGGACATCGACAGCGATGGATATGGAGACAATCCGAATGGAACGAATGCCGATGCGTTCATTGCAGAACCAAGTCAATGGTCGGACATCGACATGGATGGCTGTGGCGATAATCCGATTGGAAGATTTCCCGATAAGTTCCCAACCGACCCAACCCAATGCATAGACGAGGATGGAGACGGATACGGTGATAATTTGAGTGGCAACAACCCCGACCCATATCTGTTCGACCAAGATAACGATGGGTACAACGACAGCATCGATATTCTGCCTCTGCTCGCATCGCCTGGTGACCTCGATAACGATGGCGTCATGGATGAAGATGATGACTTCCCAGCTGACCCAAGAGAATCAAGAGATTTCGACGGTGACGGCATTGGTGATGAAGCCGACCCAGATGACGATAACGATGGACATCTCGACCTTGCTGAAATCAACGCTGGAACAGACCCGTTCAATTCAAAATCAAAACCGATTGAAACCTTCGAAATCGTGTTACCCGGAACCTCTATTGGGCTTGGAGCATGGGACCTCATCGGAATATTGCTTGGTGTACCTCTCACCATCTGGATTATGATTGGTCTCATTACTCGAGGGGGGAGGGCTCGGAAATACGAAGGAAAATTGAGAATGGCAACCCGAAGAGAAGACCTTGAAGTCATCGCTCAATTGTACGAGCGTGCTGTCATGTTACGACTCCTCGGTCCACATCAAGCATTGAGACTGGAACGAATTCGTACTGAACTTGACGACGTGCTTGAAAATCAACTCCATCAGGATTTGTATGACTTGCCTCAACCCGAAACACACCACGCCCACAATGAACAAGCCTATGTTGAGCAGGAAGAAGCATACAATACCGTCGAGGGATACGAGAGGAAAAAAGTACCAAAGATATGATCAATGGTCATCGTGAGAGCCGAGGAAGTATTCTCCAATCTCTGGGTCGTTGAGAATGAAATCGGCGTCACCCGTGTGAACGACTTTACCACTTGCAAAGATGTAACCTCTATCGGAACGAGCAAGGCTTAAGCGGGCATTTTGTTCGACGATAAGAACGGTGATGCCTTCTTTACGCAAGTTATCAATCCGTTCAATGATTTGTTGTTGATAGAGCGGTGACAAGGCTGCAGTAGGTTCATCGAGCAACAAGAAAGAAGGGTCGGATATCAACGCCCTTGAGATGGCAAGCATCTGTCGTTCTCCGCCCGATAATGATGCTGCGAGGTCATGCTCTCTTGAGCGCAAGTCTGGAAACATATTGAGGGCCCGTTCAATTCGTTGTTTGAGGATTGGTGAGGGCAATGCATTGCCACCCATTTGGAGATTCTCTTCCACCGTCAAAGTTGGGAAGACATTGTTGACTTGAGGGACATATGCGATTCCTTTTCGAACGAGCTGGTCAGTTCTCATCTTCTCAATCGATTCACCACGATAGGATACTGTTCCACCATAATAGGTGGCAATGCCAAACAATGTCTTGATGAATGTGGATTTCCCACAACCATTTGGTCCAATGATGGTCACGAACTCGCCTTCATCGATGTACAAATCAATATCATAGAGAATTTGGACACTGCCGTATCCACCACTAAGGTTTGAAACCTCAAGTAATCGTGTCATTCTTCTTCACCTCCATCACCTGCGGCACCAAGATAAGCCTCAATCACGGCTCGATTCGAACGAACTTCATCTGGTGTGCCTTCCATGAGGACATTGCCTTCATTCATGACAATAATGCGGTCAACCCCCTGACGGAGAATAAAGTCCATGTTGTGTTCAATGACCAGAATTGAGATGCCTGTTGCATCAACAAGGGACCTAAGATTGTTGAAAATTTTCATAGCAAGTGGACCTGCTACGCCAGCAACTGGTTCATCGAGCAAAAGAAGTTGGGGGTCTCCCATCATCGAACGACCAATGTCTACAAGTTTGCTTTGTCCACCCGACAATTCACCTGCAAGGTTGTGAGCCATATGAGGCACTTCAAGTTGTTCAAGAACGGCAAATGCCTTTTCCAACCGTTCTTTTTCTTCTATTCTCGTCCTGCCGCGTAGTAAGGTCATCAACGGATTTGGAGCAAATTGTTTCCTTGGTGGAACAAGTAAATTCTCTATGACCGTCATTTGTTTCCACAATTGAGTATGTTGGAATGTTCGAGTCATGCCTAATTTTTGAATTTGGTCTGGTCTCATTTCTGAAGCATCTACACCAAACACTTCGACGGTTCCACTTGTTTTTTCGAGCAGCCCACTAATACAATTGAACGTCGTTGATTTGCCGCAACCATTCGGTCCAATCAATCCAACAAACTCACCTTTTCCAATCTCGAAAGAAACATTATTGACAGCGACAAGTCCACCGAATTCCTTTCTCAAATTTTGAACAGAAAGCAGTGATGTCATTGTTCTTCACCGCCTTGCTTTGGATGTGGTGGCCGATACGGTACTTCGGGAAGCAACCCCTTTGGATTGTATCGTAGTGAAAAGACGAGCAATAAACCAACAAGCAGGACTTTGACGTACGCCATTCCTGCTCGGATTTGTAGGTCTTGGCCAATCATGAACACCTCATCGATTGAGCGTTGGTCAAAGAAAAGAGTTGCGAGTGCAAAGATGACACTAAACCAAAGGAATGTTTCGCGAAGGGGTATGATTCTGAAGAGGTAAGCAATAGCCATGATGACAAAGCAAACCCACATCATCAACATTGTTTCAGTAACGAAGAGATTGAACCAATTATCGATTAAATCAGCTGTTTCATGAAGGGGTAGGTCACTACTTCCTTGTGCTGCAACGAGAACGTTGAAAACGAATTCCATCAAAACGATGATGCTTGCTCCGATGAGCATACCTCGATTGTTTCCTACGCCTCCAATGATGAATGCAGCCCATACGAGGAAGGTTGTTTTGGAAGGAGACATGAATGAAGGTTGGAAACCATTGAGCTTCCATGCCCAAAGTGCACCTGCGAATGCCGCAATTGACGCACCAAGTGCGAGGCTTGCTGCTTTGTGTCGTAAAATATCGTGACCATGATGTTGAGCTACCATTTCATCTTCTCGAATCGAACGCAAAATTCGACCCCAAGGGGATGCAAGAACGGTATTGAGCAACCACCAGGTGACGGCAAGCCCAAGGATTCCAATGGTTGCAAGAACGAACATGTACGGTGCTGGTTCCCCAAGGCCGAGCAGATCGCCAACCGATTCAGCCATACTTCCCATTCCTTCTGTGTTTGAACATGCAATGGGTGAAAGCGGATTTCCGTTGGCATCAAGAGGAGTCGTGGAACCGCAAAACCACCACTCTTGGAATGGAAGTTTATACCTTGAAATGCCCACAGCACTACCCCAAGAACCTGCTCGAAGAAGAGGCTCACCGCTCAATAGAACCCGTACAATTTCTCCAAGTGAAATGGTGATGATCGCAAAATAATCACTGCGTAATCGAGCTGTCGGATAGGCAAGGAACCAACCTGCGATCGCACCAATAATCATGGCGAACAGAAGTGCATAACCAATGGGCCAATCGTAGCCATGCAATTCTTTGGGAGCTGTGAGTAATCCAACGGTAATCGCTCCAATTGAAGCAAAGAAAATGACACCGAAATTGAGTTGACCTGTAATTCCTGTATGCAGATTAAGCGACATGGCAAGAATTGCAAAAATAGAAAGAGTGACAAGCACGTTTGAGACTTGTAAGGTCTTGACAAAGGCTGACTTATCGGACTCCGCAACAGGAAGCCAATTGATGAATGCAAGCATGAGGATGGCAAGGAGACCAAATAGAATCCACGAACCTTTTTCACTTTCTCGACCATATGGAATACGTAATCGATTGAGTTCTTTCTTCCATCTCGGCGATTCTGTCTTTGATGTGAAAAATCCACTCATCTTCAACCAGAGGGTTGTTCCAATCTTTTGAGAAACTTGACTTGCCTTTCGGGAAATGTTGTCGGCATATTCAGATATGTTTATCCATTGTTTTTCAATACGTCCAGAAAGAGAACTCAGTGTCAGTGCTAACGATGCCGTAAGGGATTCAAATCGATTGCTTTTCTTCATTTCTTTATCCTGTAAGATGAAGAACCCTTCTCTCCATGCGAAGAGATAGAGCAAAATCGGAACGGCTGGCCAAAGAAGCAGTCCGATGTTCGAAAGGATAGCAACAAGTAATTCTTCACCGTGCATTAGGAACAACCATTGTTCTTGCTGGGCTGAGGAAAATGTACTCGGTGCGTGTTTCAAAGCAATGGCTGAATCACCACCTGTGATAAGATTGAAGATGGACCTATTCGCTATGGAATGGTCGCGAACAAAGTTGCTAAATTTGTACAGCACGTAAGCGATGAATGTTGACAACAAATACAACTGACCTCGTAATGAATTTCGCATGCTGAAATGTTGGATACCTGTGGGAGCAAAGAAGATGCCAAGTAATGCTGAACGCTTTTGGTTCGGAGTGAATTCCTTTTCAGCTCGAGTTCGTATTCGTTTTATGTTCCATTGGTCAAAGGCATCACCGATGCCTTTTGGCATGATGAGCAGTATGGCAATAATCAGAACATATGGCATGACCTCAGCGAGATTTGAATAGTTTGACCGTTCAAGTGGGGCACCAATGCCCATGAGAATTGGAGAAGAAACTGAACGAACAAATCCAATGATAATGGCTCCAACGATGGCTCCTGGGACTGAACCTATTGTTCCAAGGACAATAACGGCAAATGCTGGCAACAGCAATGTGAATCCTGTTTCGGGGCTAAACCGAATAGTCATTGCAAAAATTGCACCACCTATTCCCGAAATTCCAGCTGATAGAAACGCACTGGTCATATGTACTCGTTCAACATTAATTCCACAACTTGCAGCGAGTTCGGGGTTATCTGCAACGGCCCTCATTCTTCTGCCAAGTCGGGTTTTGGTAAGGAGGAGCAGGAGCAGGCCCACAGAAGCGAAGATCACAAATGGCATGGCTGCACTGTAATAGGTGTAATTCGAAGTGAGGTCGGTGACGCAATCGCTACCAACAGAGTACATATCCACGAGGGGCTTTGTTCCATTCGTGGTTATTTGGTCGTAAACGGGTGCACCATCGACGACGCCGACTTGCTCGCAACTGCCATAGGTGTATGTGGAGCCCTCAGCGACAGCCCTGTCGCCCAAATTTAGTTTTGTTACAACGGTTGGTGCTTCAAACCGTTGCTCAGAGGGTATACGCCAATCGACATCAGGCTCAAACAACTTTGTTCCCGCTCCAAACCTTAGATACACAATGGCACGAAGAACCAGGGCGACACCGAGAGATGCGATCATCATAACATCAGGCGAGGACTTTCGTTCACGAAAGCCACGAAACACCAATCTGTCAATGACGATTCCAGCAATACCTGTGAGGATGAAAGCACCAATCAATGTCCAAACGAGAACAGACCATATCAATACACCATCCTTTGGAGTGGCATGAAGAGGAAAAAAGAAGTCCATCCACATCATCATGATGGCAACATACATTCCGAGCATGAAAAATTCACTTTGAGCAAAATTACCGTATCTTTGAACGCTGTAGGTCAGGGTACAACCCACGGCTATCGCCAAATAAGTCGATGACCATGTGAGCGTGCCAAATCCAATCGACGTCAAATTGAAACTAATTTGGCTACTCGTATTAAGACCAAGGAGGAGTAATTCGATGGTAATGAGCACCACGATGAGCAAAAAAAGTGGAGATGATGCCATCATAACTGTTCGGGGCCATCCTGGTTTGATATCATCAAACACAACTTTGACAAGCAAGAAACCCATCGAAATCAGTTGAAGAGATTGGGAGAGCCAAACCATATCGTCAGGAATGTTTCCACCGAGTGTGGCATCAATTCCGTTTGAGACTCCAAATTGATAGAGTAAGCCTAAAACAGCATCGAACGCTACGATGAATGCAATCAACAATCGTCTTTTGATACGAGGCATTTCCCTCCAACGAAATCGAAGAGAATCAGAGAATTCTTGAATTCGCATGCATCATCGCCTCGATCATCAGGAGCACACAGCAAAAAGTTGAAACGAATTTGACCCAATCAAGCAGATGTGGGTGCCTCGCATACTTTTTGCTCCTGCTCAAAAATTTGGAATCTGTATCAAATACCTTTCCATATCATGCCTTACTAAATTCAAGTTATAGATGTTTGGCCTATCAAACTGGCTTTTGCGTCACTCGTTTTTGGTGTGAGGACCGGTCATCGGACCCAATGGAATAATGCGGTAAGGATTGAGATTGGTGTGGGACCAAAAATAATGAGATTTGATATGATTCCAATCACATGTCGATTCAACACCATCAAGACTCAAAAATCGATTAACAAATCCTGTGAGATTTGGATAATCAAGAATTCGTTTCAAGTTACATTTGAAATGAACCACATAGACCAAATCAAATCGAACCAAGGTTGTGAAAAGGCACACGTCGGCTTCGGTTAATGTCCCTTGACCTTGGCCTACAAGCCACATTCGGCCCTCCAGATGGGTTTCAAGTTCGTCCAATCGATTGAAAAGTGATACGACGGCTTCTTCGTATGCATCTTGCGTTCTTGCAAAGCCAGATTTGTACACTCCATTGTTGACCGTTTCATAATTTGCATCGATCATAGCGTCAATTTCTTCCCTCAATTCATTTGGTGCTAAGTTCATTCCACTTGGAGAACGAAGATGATCAAAACTTTCCGACAGCATTCGAATAATTTCACGTGATTCGTTGTTGACAATCGTCTGCAATTTTTTGTCCCATAGAACGGGAACAGTTCCAATCTTTCCATTTCGCCCCCAATTCTCGTCGGCTTTTTGATAAATCTCTTCGAGAGTACGACTGCCATACATTGAATCCTTTGTTGCCCCAGGTTCATCTGGATTAAACGACCATGAACCATCATGGTTCATTCGCCAATCCACAACATCAACTGTGATGTGAGATTCAAGCCCCATGATGGTACGAGCAAGTAACGTGCGGTGTGCCCAAGGGCAAGCATGAGAGATATACAGGTGATAACGATTTGACTCAGGGATAAATGGGCCATTGAATGAAAACACATCTCGAAATTCGCTCGATTTACGCACGAATTTTCCTTGATTAAATGCCGATGTCCAAGCACTTGCTTGTTCACGCTCTTGACTCACGGTCATCCCTCATGCAAGTGTGCCATTGTTATAGTCGCCAATCGCTTGCATAATCTCTTCCCTTGTGTTCATGACAAATGGACCGTATCGTGCAATAGGTTCGTTAATTTCTGGACCGCCGAGTATCAAGTATTCTGCACCATTGGCTCCTGCCTCAAGGGTGAGCGACTCACCGGGGCTACTCAATCCTAATTCACCATCTTGAACTGATTTTTGTCCGATATTCACGCTACCTCCAAACGCATACACCATGATGTTGTGGTCTTGTTCACATTCATGCGTGTAGATTGCACCGGGCTTAAGCCTCATGTGAATGTAGGTGATGGGGATGACGGTATCGATGATGGCTTCTGCGCCTAAGGCCTTACCTGCTATCACTTTCGCCCAAATCAATTTGTCTTCAGACTCAACGATTGGTAATGCCTCGCTCATGATGTCTTGATAACGTGGTGCCATCATCTTGTCCTTTGCAGGTAGGTTGACCCAAATTTGGAATCCATGCATGAGTCCGCCCGATTCATAAAAATCAGGATGAGGTAATTCTGAGTGAATGACGCCCCTGCCAGCGGTCATCCATTGAACATCACCGGGGTTGAGGTCGCCCTTATTGCCCGCTGAGTCGGCGTGTTGCATGCAACCGCTAAGCATGTACGTAACGGTCTCAAAACCGCGATGTGGGTGGTCGGGTGCACCAATGGCTTCGCGAGGCCCGTAATTGACTGGACCCATTTCGTCGAGAAGAAGAAAAGGACTCATTAAACGACCCATGGCAACTGGTCTACGGACTTTGAAGCCTCCTCCTTCGAGAACAACATGCGTGGGTACAATGGATTTAATGTGTCGGACATTTGTGGACATCATGACATCAACTCCCTAATTATCTCCAATATTGAGTCGGGGTTTTTAGGCCGATTTTTGTTGACGATTAATGACCTACCAAGGACGGTGCAACCCAAATGAGCAAATTGGAGTCGCATTGCAACAATACAGGTTTGACCTCCGCCACCCGAGACACTTGCAAGTGCAACCCTTCGAAATCGGAACAGCCGCCGAAAATCGTCGCCCTCCCTTGAAAGCCATGCGATCATGTTGTTGAGCACCGGTGGGATTGAACCGTTGTATTCTGGGGCACAGACAATCCAACCATCTGAATCGTCAAGTGTATTCATTAACGCTTTGAGCCCTTGAATTTCTTGATGAGCATCATCAGCCGCTGGCGTATACATCGGTAATTCAAGGCCGCAAATATCTAGCAAGGTGGTTTCATGACCTTCGTTATCGGCTAATTCAGCGAATGATTTCGCTAAATCAGCATTTTTTCCGGTCGACGCAAACATCGCCACAATCTTCCCCATAGTTTCTTGAGTTCGTTCCTCGTTTATGTCATGTCGTTTTTCAAATGTTGAACAGAGTTGAATATTTTGACATTCACATCATGTTTATGAATATCGAGTTCTTGAAAAGTTCATGGTCGATTCGGTTATTCTCACGCATGCAGACAATGCAGAAACCGACTTTCTTATCTATACTGGAAATTTCTGTGGTTATTGTCAAGCACTCAAGCGATTGCTTGAACGTCATCAATTCTCTTACATTGAATACAACTTTGATCAGTACCCTGGACTTAGAGAACAAGTTGTTGGAGAAACTGGTCATCGAACCGTTCCTGTCGTGTTTGATTTGAGGTCGGGTGAACCAAAGTTTATCGGTGGATTTGACCAAACGAACGCTATGCTTCGCTGAAAGTTTCAAGCCATTCTTTGAGTGCATCATGATATTCAATTGGAATCATATGACCTTTTGAGTGTTCGACCAATTCAACAGCCCAACCTGCAGCCTCAAACAGATGAGCTATCGCCCAACCATCTTCAATCGGAACTCGTAAATCTTTCTCTCCGTGCATCCAAAAAAGTTTCTTGGGCTCGAGATCTTCAAGCCTCATTCGAAGTTCAAGCGGTCGAATAAGTCTTGATGCCATACAAATGACGCCCGCAATTCTATCCCCAATAGGCAAATGTAGCAATTCTTGAGCCATCGCCCCGCCTTGAGAAAATCCACCAACGACCAAGGGACCCGAATCTGCTTGTTCTGAAATGATCTGTTCGAGATGGCTTAGACTTGAGTCGACATCGATGTATTCCCTTCTAGTCAATTGTTGCCGTCTCGGTGCATCGGGATCTTCCACCTCATACCTCCACCATGTATGTCCTCGCTTAGGATGGATAAACCGTGCCTCTGGTACGACAAGCGTCCAACCCTCAGGAACGACTTTCTGGGCAAATGGCCTCATCATCTCGGCTGTGCCCGTCATGCCGTGCATCAAAATGAGTGTCGGCATGTGTCCACCTCATAGTGTCCAATGAAATGATAACGCCCCCGCAACTCGAAGATGTAGATTGGATTCTGCACCTCGAAGTTGAACCGTAAGCGTGTATTCTCCGGTGATGGAGGGAATGGTACCAATAGCTCCCTGCTCTGTTGCACCTGAACCCCAAGCGCGAAGCAGGGGGGATGCACCTGTTCTATCCTTCATTGCAAGGCTGCCTTGACCGCCATTTGAAATTCGTGCATCGATATACCATACGAGCACATCCCACTCCGAACCATCTGGATGTCCTGAATCAAAAAATGAATCATACACGTCTTGGTCATTGGAATCATAAGTCGAATCGAGCAAGTCTCGAGCACGGTAAAAGAAAATATCGCCATTGTATCCGCTTTTTACTTCACTGACAACCATTTTGAGTTGAGATTCTCCTTCATCATTTACCCATTCAAATGTCGTCAAGAATTGGATGGTTGAACTAAATGTATATTTCAGCACATGGCCTGAAGAAGATGTTGCTTCAACACGGATTTCCTTGTCATAAATTGAGACCACTTCAGAAGTCCAATCTTCGCCGAAGAGACTGAATGACCATGTTGTATCGTACTCCCATGGGAAGGAGAAGACAGACTGGACCTCCCCTTGCTCGTAGACGCCTAAGGTCTGCTGATTGATTCGTCCGAGGAAAGGGTTGTGATTGATGACAGCGTGTCTTTGAGCTTCTCGCTCTGATGAGATACCGACGATGTAGTTGCCTTCACCATCGTCCTCTTCGGCTACGACGAGTCGTGCCGTGTCCTGTCCAAATTGTGGTGTTGTGAACGTAAAGACCCAAGAATCGCCCACTTCCCATGAAGGAAGAAGTAAATCTCCATCTTCAGTGGTGCCCATATATGTTGTATTATCCTCCACACAACCTGCAAGCAAAGCGAGCAGCATCATGAGTGTCAAGAGTTGGACTCGCACAACAAGGCCTCGTGTACGCCTCTTGAAAGGCTAACGCTCCACAGTTTCACTTTCTATGAGAACTCAAAGGAGGCTTGTTCCTGCAAGAACCACTGCAACAATGGACATCAATTTGATGAGAATGTTGAGTGATGGTCCTGAAGTGTCTTTGAATGGGTCGCCAATGGTGTCACCAATCACTGCAGCACCGTGGGCGTCATCGTTCTTCTTTGCTCCTTCAATATGTCCTTGTTCAATGGCTTTCTTTGCATTGTCCCAAGCACCACCTGCGTTTGCCATGAAGAGTGCAAGAAGGACGCCGGTTACGAGGGCTCCTGCAAGGAGTCCTCCGAGTGCTTCAGCACCCAAGGCGACACCGACGATGACTGGGGCGAGCACAGCGACAACGGACGGACCGACCATTTCTTTGAGGGCGGCCTTTGTTGAAATGTCAACACATGTTGCTGAGTCAGGCTTAACCCCTTCCTTTCCTTCGAGAAGACCATCAATTTCACGGAATTGGCGTCGAATTTCTTCCACCATCTGGCCTGCTGCCTTTCCAACTGAATCCATGGTCATTGCAGCGACGAGGAATGGTAAGCCACCACCGATCAGTAAGCCGATAACCACATTCGGGTCTTTGAGTGAAAGTGCTAAACCGCCGACTGCCGTGGAGTACGCAGCAAAGAGAGCAAGTGCAGTGAGGGCTGCTGAGCCGATTGCGAATCCTTTTCCAACAGCAGCTGTAGTGTTTCCAATTGAGTCGAGAGCATCTGTGATATCTCGAACTTCCTTTCCGAGTCCACCCATTTCTGCAATGCCACCTGCATTGTCTGCAACTGGTCCGTATGCATCAACGGTCATTGTCACACCAACGGTTGCAAGCATGCCCATAGCAGCCATTGCAATCCCGTAGAGTCCCATGTCGCCTCCGCCCATGAATTCATTTGCACCGTAAATACCAGCTGCAATGAGGAGGATAGGAATGAATGTTGACATCATACCAACGGACAAACCAGCAATGGCATTGGTTGCAGGTCCTTGCTTGGACATTTCACCAATCTTTTGAATAGCACGTGTTTTGATACCGAAAACGGGCTCGATACCTGTGTAGTATTCGGTGACAAGACCGATGAGGATGCCAAGCACAGAACCGAGAACGACCGAATGCATAACAGCCATTTCGACATTGATGAGCCCCATTTCAATGGCTCCATATCCTCCAATCCAAAACAGAAGTGCACCAATGAAGGTGGTGTTTCGCAATGCTGCTGCTGGGTCTTTGCCATTCTTGAGGAGAGCCATTGAGAATACACCAACGATTGATGCAAGGTATCCAATAAGACCTAGAAGGATTGGCATGAGGACATAATCCGATGTGAAAGCCCCCGACTTTGAAGTGTCTGCAATCACCATTGCGGCAATGATTGAGCCAACAAATGACTCGAAAATATCAGCACCCATACCGGCTACGTCACCAACGTTGTCACCAACGTTGTCTGCGATAACACCTGGGTTTCGTGGGTCATCTTCTGGAATGCCCGCCTCAACTTTTCCAACAAGGTCTGCACCGACATCGGCTGCTTTGGTATAAATTCCACCACCGACACGAGCAAACAGAGCAATAGACGATGCACCCATTCCAAAACCTGCTGCTGCTTCAATGGTTGAACTATCAGTGCCTGCACCGAGCCAAAATGCGATGAGTGAAATGCCAAGAAGACCAAGTCCGCCAACAGAAAGTCCCATGACCGCTCCGCCGTTGTATGAAACAGCGAGGGCGGCAGGTTGACCACCAGTCTTTGCTGCCATGGCCGTTCGGCCGTTCGCAGAGGTCGCTGAACGCATTCCGGAGAAACCAGCGAGCACAGATGCGATTGCACCTGCAAGGAAGGCTAATGCTGTCTCAACATCATTGAGTTGAGAAAGTCCAGTTGCAACAATGAGGACAAAGACTGCGAGAATCTTATATTCCGCTGTCAAAAACGCCATAGCACCTTTCCGGATTTCTTCGGTAATTTCTGCTACAGTTTCATTCTCAATTTTGATACTGTTGTTTTTCTTGTACAGCATGAACGCAATGAGAAGACCTACGACTGCAATGCCTGCTGATATTTCTGGTATATTTTCCATCATGTACAACACCTATTACCGACGGCGACCTAGAAACCCTTCATAAGTATCACGCAGATAATCGCGAACAATATTCAGTTTATCTCATACATTTCAATTCACGAAGCCCAAGTGAGAATCAAATTGTTCAAAGAGGGGGGGCTTGTGGCTTTGAATCATGGGCATTTCAGCCGACGAAGTTCTTGAAAAAATTGGCTCGGTCCAAGAGATTCTTGACGCCCATGACGGGGTTGTCAATGTCGTCGACACGACCGACGGTAACATCATGATCTCCCTTGAAGGTGGATGCACAGGTTGTTCCTCCACCCCGATGACCGCCATGCAAATTTACTATTCTCTGAAGAAACTCCCCGAAGTCAACGATGTGATTTTCATCAACGGCGAATTACCAGAATACATGCGTTCATTTATCGATGATAAAATGAGGAAAGAAGCCGAAGAACAAAACAACGGAGACGATTCAGAACCACAAGGAGAAATTGTTTGAGCCTTATTCTTGTTCATCGTGTTGGTTGTTCTTTTTGCGCAAGGTGTGTGGATTCGCACCGAACGACACATTTTGTCCTTTGATGTTCATTTTAGCAGAGATGGCAAGAATGATACAGAAAAGTGAGAGCGGCCTTGGTAGATAGTTCGAGCCCCACAATGAACCACCCGAAAGGTAGAGCATCCATAGTATACCAGCACAGAGCAGCAAGAGATAGAAGAGAATGTTTTGAACAATGAGTTCGGCACGTTCGGAACGAGAAAAGGTGGCAATAAAAGTAAACAAAATCAACGACAAAAAGCAAGTTGCTTCTGCCATGGTTTCAATAAAAGTTGGATTGACCACGATGCTCGGTGATGATTGTGCTTCTTGAATGTGGGCATGATTGTTGATGGTAAGGTTATGAATGGTCGTCGCCGTGCATTTACCATGGCAGGCTCATCGTTTTCAATTCCAAAACCTCGACCAAGTGGTCCTCCATTTTTTTCAAGAAATCAAGTTGCTCAAATGCTCCATCAGGTCGCCATTCTCCTTGAATTACAAGATGCCAATGTGTTTCGAATTCGGTCATATCAAAACTGCAGTCGCCTCATAGGTTCGATATCTGAAGACTTCAATGAACTTGTAGCAAGCGGGGAGTTATTCAATCTCAAAGGCATTGGCAAAGGACTCGGGGAAGCCATTACTGAATCAATGAACACAGGTGATTGGCCCGATGATTGGATTCGTTTGCATACCGACACGCCCCAAGGTCTCATCGAGATGCTCGGCATTCCAGGACTTGGACCGAAGCGAATCAAAATCATGCACGACGAATTGGGTGTGGACTCTGTTGCCACTCTAAAACAGGCAGCACAAGATAATCGAATTGCTCCCATGAAGGGTTTTGGAGAAAAAACACAACAACGCATGCTGGACGGCATTGAACTGCTCTCGAGATTCCATGCACGACGACGTCTCGATGTTGGTTTGCGGTATGGGCAGGTTCTCGAAGCCAAAATCGCATCGATTCCTGGAGTTCAACATGCCTCACTCGCCGGCAGTGCTCGGCGAAGAAGAGAAACGATAGGTGACCTCGATATCGTCGTTTCAGTACATGATTCCGACAAGGACGACGTCTCCAACGCCATTCTCAATCTTTCGGGTATTGCCGATGTGAAAGGGGCGGGGGATTCGAAAATCAGTTTAATCCTTGATACCTCTATTTTTGAAGAAGAATTTAGACTTGGTCACATCGATAAAAATGTCCTTGAGGCTATCGGCGGTGACGATTACGAACAATTGGAGGCTTCAGGCACCATTGATGCTCAAGTACGACTAGTTCCCCCACACATAGCACCATTTACCCTCGCCTACTTCACAGGAAGTAAAGAACACAACATTGCCATGAGGCAACGTGCGATTGACCGTGGTCTCAAACTCAACGAATTTGGGCTCATTCCCGAAGCAAGTGCTGGTGATCTTAAGGGCATGGATGCGGCTCATTTTTCCCTTCCGGCCTCAAGTGAGCACGATATTTACTCGCATCTTGACCTCTCATTTGTGGAACCGGAATTGCGGGAGGACATGGGTGAAGTCATCGCTGCAGAAAGCGGCCAACTTCCTGTGCTCATCGAACCTGACCAAATCCGTGGGGCTCTCCACAACCACACAACCCTCTCAGATGGTGAAGCAAGCCTTGAACAAATGGCAGATGCAGCACGTCAACTAGGATGGTCGTGGCTCGGTATTGCTGACCATTCTCCAACCCTGAAAATTGCTAATGGTGCCAACGCTGAGGATTTACTCGACCAAGGAAGAACCATTCGAAAATACAATGAGCAATGGGCGATGGATGGCGTCGATTTCAAACTGTATCACGGTGTAGAATCTGACATCCTCGAGGGTGGAAAACTCGACCATCCCGATGATGTGCTCTCCGAACTCGATTATGTCGTCGCAAGCGTTCATGCAATGACAAAGTGGAGAAATAGAGATGAGCAAGCGAACACTGAAGAATTACTCAAGGTCATCGACCATCCCTCAACCACGATTCTTGGTCACCCAACGGGAAGAATTTTGCAAGGTAGAGAAGGCTATGAAGTTGATCTTTTTGCTGTCCTTGAACACATGGCGGAGCATAACCAAAACGGCGTGCTCAAGGCCATGGAACTCAATGCAAGTCCATACCGTTTGGATTTGGATTGGCGGCTTTGTAAGCATGCCAAAGGACTTGGCGTCCCTATTTTTATCAATCCAGATGCTCATTCCACAAGAGGGCTATCTGATATTTCGTACGGCGTCATGGCCGGCAGAAAGGGTTGGCTTGAGGCTCATGATGTGTTGAACACGAGAACAATTTCCGAACTTGATGTTCTCCTTTCACAAAAAGAATAAGACACACATTCTTGAATCATCAACACGTGGTTTAGCCATGCGAACCCTAAGAACACTCATCATGGGGGGCGTCATGTTCATCCCTGGAATGTTTCTCGGTCTTGTTGTGTGGTACATCGCTGGAAAACCAAGCACAGAACCGCTGGAAACACTCATCTGCAATGGAATTCCACTCGTTTCAATTTCCCTTGGGTTGTTCTTTGGATGGGCAACTGGTGAAGAATACGGCATTCGTGTTGAAAAATGATTCAGACGTGGTCGTGATGAAACGAGCAGAAAAAGCAGAACGAATTCGAACTATGCTGGAGGAAATGTATCCTACCACACCCGTGCCGCTTGACCATTCAAATGCATTTGAGTTGCTTGTGGCTGTTCTCATGAGTGCTCAAACAACAGACCTCAAAGTCAACGAAGTCACTCCCGCTTTGTTCAAGAAAGCCAACAGTGCATCAACGATGGCTCGACTGGATGTTGAAACTATTCTCAATGACATTCGACAAATTGGCCTTGCTCCGACCAAAGCAAAGAACATCAAACGACTTTCAGAAATTCTTGTTGAACAGCACGATGGTAAGGTTCCAGATTCTTTTGAAGCATTAGAAGCACTCCCGGGTGTCGGTCACAAAACCGCGAGTGTTGTCATGTCTCAAGCATTTGGAGTCCCTGCATTTCCAGTTGACACACACATTCACCGATTAGCAGCACGGTGGGGGCTTTCGAACGGAACGACCGTGGAAAAAACCGAAGCAGACCTCAAGCATATTTTTCCCCGAGAATCTTGGAATAAACTTCATCTGCAAATCATCTTTTTTGGTCGAGAACACTGCCCAGCAAGATTTCACGATTTGACATCATGCCCTATTTGTTCTTGGGCATCAACAAAAAAACGGCAAGAACAAGAACATAAGGCCAACAAAAAGTAAAGCCTCTCGGCATACTACTACGTCCCAACGCCAAAGACGGCAGAGGCTTGTTCAAGAATGAGTGCTGTCACCAAAGATGCAATGCCTGCAACCCATGTCAAGGTGATCATTTGTCCAAGAGCACTCGTCCTTGTTCCCCCTCGAAGACGAGTAGCGATAATCGAGACTGAGATGATTTGAGATAAAATAATCAATGAAACGATAATTTTGAACATCCGAATATTATCATCAACCCCAGTAGGGTCTTCCATGACAGGCAGTGCTACTCCTGCTCCAAAATCCGAGAGGGCATTGACATCCGTATCAGTGAAATTACTTGCAACACCAGCAATGGCTTCACCAAGTTGCAAAACAATAGCAATGGTCACATTGAGCGAAGCGACACTCGAAATCATCAATCCAAGGGCAACTCCCCACATTGTATTTGCCGATAGTGAACGTCGATGACGAAGTGATAGCAAATTTCCAACTGACCTCGAAACCATCTCTGCAGTGTCAGCAGGTTGACCTGAGGATTGTGAACCTTCGATGTAAATTCGGGTGTATCGAGAAATAACTGCCGAATTGGTATCAGCGTTGAAGTAATCCCAAGCACGGTCAGAATCTATTCGGGTGGAAAGCCGCTTCTCCAATCGATCAATAGCATTGTCGAGTAAACCAAAATCAATGCCTCGCAAAGCCCGAATCGTTGCAGAGGGTTCAGACGAACGAGCTTGGGCTGTACCACCAAGTGCTCGAATAAAATCGGGGTATGTTTCATCTCTGCGTTGAATTTGACGCTCTTCTCTTCCAATCATGATTGAAGGAAGGAGGAAGGGTGTGAATGGTAAGACAACATATATGAGGCCATATTTGTCCCAATTTTGTGAGAGGAATTCCCACAGAAAAATAGCTGAAAATGAAAATATGACCAACAAAAATGAAGAAAATCCCGAAGCTATGAGAAACGACCTTCGAAAATTCACTCGGAAAGGTGTATCCATTTCGTCTCTTGCAAAGGTTTGGTCTTTGGGAATCGTGGCACGAAAAGCAAACACGGCACCAATTTGAACAAAGACGAAAATGAGTGTCGCAAGCAAAAGATATCGAAGTCGATTTGCAATCTCGATTGGAGTATCACTATTTCCTCCAACTTGAAACAGTACGAGATGAATGCCCGCAATCACCAAAGCAAAGAGTCCAGCAGTCACAAGGCTAACATAAATTTCTTTGAGTGTGTCAACCGATTCTAGCCGAGTATCGTAAATTGTGTTGTATTGCTCAGCAATTGTTTCTTGTTCACTTCGCATGAATTCATCAATTGGTTGACCTGCCTCGATAGAGAACGCCATACGGTCAAGAAAATCTGACCACAATGGACTCGGGCTTTGGTATGCCACAATCCTCGCTGCTTCTGGAAGGGATGTGTGCCACTTGTCAACAAGTGTTTCAATTCGTTTCACTTCAGAAGCAAGTTCACCATAATCTTTCATTTGCTTGAGAATATCAAAAATTGATTGTGCCCCTACTTCACCAAGGGATAAAATGCCCATTCGAGTGATGAACATGTGCATCTCTGCTTCAATCAGATTCGCTGACCTGGTGACCTCTACCAGTGGAAATCCAATTGCGGAAATCCCTAGAATGAGTGGTAAGATGATGAGCAAAAGTACTCCTGCAAGGCCAGCAAAAAGAGCCCCTTCGGAAAATCCTCCTGATATGAATATGATGACGCCGGCTGCAACCAACCCCGCAACCATGATTGGAATAACATAGAGAGCAAAGAAGCGTTCAATGGGCATCTCAAGGCGTCGAACGGCTATCTGCCAAATTGGCATTTTATCCATCGTATCAGCACCTCATTTCTTGTTGACGCCAACCCAATTTTCAACGGCTCTTTCAAAGGAATCCATGCCGTTGGTGTAGTAAATACCGAGTAAATCGAACACATCGTCGTAATGGGTTAAATCTCGTTCACACATTTTTTGAATTGCTGCAGCACGCCTCTGCATGTCATCATAAATGTCTCGCTTGTTCGCATAACCAGCCATCGCAGCAATTTTATTTTCAAGCAAATGACTTTGGAACATACCTCTAAAGTAATGCTTGTCTTTGACGGCGTCCCATTCAAACATACCACGAGTAAGTACGCCGTCGCTATGTTTGTTGTATCCAATAACCTCGTCGATTCCCGTTACACGTCTGGCAATTCCACCACCAGGTGCCTCGACGACTTCCTGGAATATGGCAAAATTGAGGTTATCGAAAAACCGAATTGGAACATTGATTGGGTCACCAGTAAATCGTTGAATCATTTTTACGATCGATGATGCGTGGAAAGTCGCAATAACGGGGTGACCTGTTTGCATTGCTTGAAACGCAGTTGCCCCCTCAACACCACGAATTTCACCGATAATGATGTAACGAGGTCGACTACGCAATGCAGCTTTGAGAAGGTCGAACATCTGGACTCGTGATTCCTCATTCTTGGAGTCTCGGGTCACAAGCCGTTGCCAAATTTTGTGACGAACCTTCACCTCAGGCGTATCTTCAGCAGAATAAATTTTGACATTGTGGTCGATAAATGGCAAGATGGCGTTCAATGTCGTGGTCTTACCAGACGCTGTTTCACCAGAAACCAAGACAGACATACCATATTCCAAACAAATCCAAATGTAAGCAGCCTGCTGGGCAGACATCGTTCCCCATTTGATAAGTTGGGTCACTGATATTGTTTCTTCGGCAAACTTACGAATGGTAAACGAAGGTCCAAGCATTGAGACGTCGTCAGAGAAAATAATGTTGATACGAGAACCATCGAGCAAAGCACCATCGATAATTGGTTTGTTGTCGGATACAGGTCGCCCGATACGTTCGGACATAGCACGAAGATATCTTGAAAGCAATTCTCGTTCGCGAAATCGTATATTCGATGTCACCATACCAAAGACCTTGTGATCCATATGGATGTGCTTAAGTCCGACGGAGTGTATATCTTCCAGCATTTCATCAGAAAGAAGGGGTTCAAGTGGACCGTTCCGAATCAAATCTCGAACGACGATGTATCGTAGTCGTTCTCGTTGAGTGACTGAAACAGTTTGACGCTTATCATCAAGTCCAATGAGTTCCCACAACCGGCCTTGCCGCCGTGCAATAGCATTCGCTTCAGTATCAAGTACAGTGTACTGGTCAATCATTTGACTTAGAATCGTTTCAAACTCATTATCGGTAGTAAAAGTAGGTGCAGACGGTGCTTCTTGGAGTAATGTTTCGACAAGATGACGGCGTATATTTTCCTCTTGGTCAGTGAGTTGTGGTTCAAGACCAAACCAGAGAATTTGCCCTCCGCCTTCTTCATCTTCTGGTGGTTCGTAAATGTGGACAAAAATTGGTTCTTTGGTGATGTAAATCAAATTAAGTGGCCTTTGTTTCTTTGCATCTCTGTCGAGTGGCCCATAGTAAATTGGCCGTGAACCGTGTTGCATCTCAAAATCTCGAACCCATTCACCAACGTGAGGATGAGCATTCATGACGCTATTAAGGTCGCCTTTTGCAAATCTTGATTCTTCTGCCATGTGATCAACCTCAACTGACTGCAGTGATATCCACGATGAATCCCATGCTTGGTTCAACACGCCATCCAATGGAGGTTTGAACCGGACCAGCGGCTCGAAGGAACCTTGTCACCACGATATTTCGTTTCAAATCTCCACCAATCATTGCCGTTTTCATATCAAGAACCAATTCAGCTGATGAACGCATAGAATGCAAAAGCCTACCATCCATCTCATCTGGGTCGATGCAAAGCATGATTGAACGCCCTTGTGAAGCAATCTTTCTCAACTTTTGCATAAATTGAAATCGTTCATTTGCATCTAAATTCGCTGGAACAAGTGCACTGGCAGCATCGATAACGATGACATCGGCCATGGCGACGGCGGGACTATCGAGAACGTCAGAAATCATAACATCGCTTCGAGATTCAGCAATAGTACCATATCTACTGATGACCATAATTCGGCCTTCTCGAATAGAATGGGTTACGCCATATCCAATGGATTCCATTTGTTCAATCCAACCTCTTGTTGTGAGTTCGGTTGTAATCACTAGAACTTTGACATCATTTTCAACTAGACCGTAAGACAATCGCTGAGCAATCAATGATTTTCCTGCTCCAACACTTCCTTGCACGACATATAACGAACGATTGGGCAACCGCAAGCCCATCGAATCAGCAAGTGAATCGGTTTCCAAATCAAATGGAAACCCGTCTTCGACTGGTTTATGTGCAATCATGAATGGATCATCATCATTAGATTTCATGAAGTCTCACCTCTTTTGAAAATGTGCTTGAATATGAATTTCCAGCAAATGGTTCTGATGTAGCAGTAACAAACAATTGGATATCTTCACCATCGACGTACGAGGCATAACCCGCGTCGGAGAGCGTGATTTCCATAACATAACCTGACAACCATGCAGTGCCCGAAGGCGAAATTGAGGTTGATGTCGATGTTGGCTCATCTCCGTTGATAAGGATAAGGAAATTTGTAGTACTCATTTCAATTTCTCCTGAATTCAAAACATAAATTGTGATATCGTTGTTACTTGCTGAGTCCATGATAACCATCATTGGGTCTCCAGCAAAATCGATGGATACCTTCCCTTCGTGTTCTGATTTTTGTTGATTCTTCGAAATGGCTTTTACCGCTGAACCCCATTCTTCGATGAGAATAGTTCCGGCGGCTCCAGAAACGAGTAATGCAGTCACCAGCATAATGAAAGATGATGCTCCACCGTCTGCCATGTCCTCACCTCAACCTAAATTTGTGCCAAGTGTTGTTTCTCCGACGGTCAGTGACATTCGAGTCGGATTTGTTGAAGCACCTACATCGTTCCACTGAAGATACAAGGTTTCGCCTGTGTACCAGTTTGTTGAAGGTATTGACGACCTATCGTAACTGACCAACGTATCAGCAATCATTGATGAATGAATCGAACTCATTTGAGTGAGCGTATCGCCATCAACGCTTATCCATATTGATTCGAAAGCAATTTCTGACGAACCAGTGTTGGTTAGATTTGCATAGATGTATTGTCCTCTTGTCACAGTGAAGACAGCATTTCCATCGCCGTCTCCGGAAATTGATATCGTTGGATTGGATGTATAATTCCCTGGTGTTAAGATGGTAATGCTTGCTACACCTCCACTTGAAGTGGTGTAGGTCGCTGAAAACCCTGAGCCTGTAGCACCGGATGCAGAAACTGTTCCACCACCGTTGTAATTCGTGCCAACGCTTGAAACGGTGACATTCACCACAGCTCCTTCCCAGACAACTGCATTGTCGATAGTGAATGTTGGTATTGGATTCTCTGCCCCATCAATCCGTTCAATTCCGGATTCGATTTGAGCGTTGATGGATTGATATGCCATGCTAAACACGACAAGCATCGAAATGCCGACGATCAATCCACCAATACCAACAGAAGCACCCATGTTACTCTTCCCCACGTAGATTTTTCATTGCTCGCCAAGATGAAATCAAGGCTGAAAATGTCAGAAGTGCTCTATGTGGCAAATGGTCGTTGAGCGCAGCCTCAGATTCACCCGGATTTGCGAGTTGAACGATAGCCAAAACTTGCTTACCTTCTTCTGAGGAGAGCATTCCTGAGTCAATCGCTTTCTGAGTGAAACTCACTGCAGCCATTCCAGTCATATTGTCAAGCAACAAAGCAGCCACAGTTGGTGCACCGACAGATGATTCATGCGAACCAAGCATTTCTGGTGCAATCAAAAATGGATTTGCTGCAAGAGCTTGTGCCTCATACAATTCAACGAGCGGAGCTTTATCTTCTTCCATTAGTCGTTGTGTACCAGCAACCGTTCGAACGTCGCCAGAAGCGGTGATGATTCTATCTCCGCCAACTTCCGAAACATCATGACCATCATCATCATCATCGTCTTCATCGTCATCATGACCAGCATGCTTTGACATGCTTTGCATTTTTGACTCAAACAAACTGATTGCGTCTTCAATCATGTCGAGCCGGCTACTGAGCATTCGCTCCAAACCAGATGTGTCAACAGATGCAGGTGCTGCTTGTTGAACAACTGGATTTGGTGACATTGCTTGTGCAACGGTAGGAACACTGCCAATACTATCCAATTTTGCTCTTGTGGGTCCCGCTGAGATCGTCCAAGCATCTTCCTCGACAAGTTCGCCTTCACTTGGAAGAGGAACTTGCTCGATGGCGACATTAGAGAGAATTTTCATTCTCTCCTCTGTTAAGGCTTGTTCTGCACTCTTGTTACCACTCGAGCCCATTCCAAATGGCCATGCCATTGGTAAACCCTCCCCTAAGAATCCGTTTGGGATTCTTAGGTGAAATCAGACCACGAGTTCGCCAGCTGCTGTGGCATCAATGGACAATGTTTCGTATGTTGTGCCACCGTTGTCAACGTGGAGGTACATTTGAACCATACCGCCTACACCAACGCTTACTGCGTCACAGTTTGCTGCACCGCTTGCATCAATCACCAAAACATAACCAGTGTTAGGCTGGAGTGTTGTCACAGTCGTACCTCTATCACTCATGTCAAGAACATCAGCTGCTGCCAAAGTTCCTTCTTCAGGTGCTCCCCCGCAGAATAATTGGTAAGAAATTCCTGTAGCTGGAACTGATTCACTACCAGGGGAAAGTCGAGCAAATACTTCATAATCGGTAGCAGTTTGACCTACAACGACCATTGAAATCATCATCTTTCCTGCCATGTCGTCAGCAGTATCATCACCAGTACGTTGAGCGTTCTGTTGAAGTTTCTCTGCAGTTTGAATAATCACTGCTGCTGCAACTGCTGCAACGAGAATGAGGGCAATAAAAACAATCATTGCACCGATACCGATGGCACCGAGTGTGTCTTGCTTTTCATTCTGGAGTTCATTGTTTGTCTTCATACGACCACCTCTCCAGCAGCAACTGACCCACCATATTGAAGTAATTCATAGGTAAAGCCTCCGGAACCTGCTTGAATCGCCAGCGTATCAAGTTGATTGGCAGCTGGTGCACAATTTCCAGTTGGGTCCAATACAACTTTGTATGTATCACCTGGCGTGATGGTTGTTGCATCGGTTGTCGATCCAACTAACCGAGCAGCAGTTGTAACTTCTCCAACAGCGGTTGTTCCAAAGTCTCCATTTGAAACGCCGGCGGCTGCACCTGGGCAGATGATTTGGAATGCAATATCATCTGGGTCCAAGGCATCAGAACCTGGTGCCAATTCAAATGTGACATACAGGTCGCTATTTGTTACAATCACAATACTCAGCACTGTGATTCTACCAGCCATCATATCCGTTGTTTGCTCTCCGGTATTTTGTGCGTTCTGTTGCAGTTTCTCAGCCGTCTGAATAATGACGGCTGCTGCCACGGCTGCTACAAGGATAAGCGCAATGAACACAATCATTGCACCTATACCGATAGCCGCCATGTTGTCGCGGTTTTCGTTCGTTTTTTCGTTCTTCATTTTTTCACTTCCTTTTTTTGTGTTTTTTCCCCCTTTTCAAGGTGGAATCTGATGTGGTCAAGCAGTACCTCCTCGACCGAGATGTATTGAGAGCGGGAATCGAAGCGTTGCCAATTCATCTGGTTGCAATCTTGGGATGAATGGTATTTCTTCGGCGGTGAATCCAGGTGGAAGCCAAGGTTGAATCAAAATATCACTAAGGGGTTCCATCGACCTATTTTGTGCTTGAACGGTGACTGTAATTTCGCCAGACCTCATTTCGTAGGCTGTCGTAATTGCAAGTTTTCTCGACAATGGAATTTCATCGGTACGACCTTCAGGTCGGATTTCAAATCGAATCGGAACATTGCCACCAGGGCCGATGATGGGGAGGTCAACACTTGATGGGTTTGAAGTCCAACCATCCGGTAAAGGAGGTGCCATGCGAAGCATTGGGAGAGGAATTGGACCATCGTTGATGATTCGAACGAGTAAGTAACCCGCTTCTCCACCTGCTGGCCACACCGTTCGCACGCCCATCCAAAAATGCCTAAACAAAAATGGGTTAAGCGTCGATGAATTACCACCAATAAGTGATTCAAGTAGTTCCTCGACCTCGATTGCGGCTTCATCCACCTTGCCCTTTTCGGCCTCGTAGGAAGCGTCTCGGAGTTTGTGGAGAATGAGTTCTGCTTCATCAAGCGAAATATTCTTGTGAGCAAGAATTCTGTGAACCATCGCAATGTTTCGCCTGAGTTGGAGAACATCTTCCTCAAGTGTTCCAAGTCTATGTTCAGCACGGCGAATTCTCTTCTTTGCTCGAGTGAGTTGTTGAAGTCCGAGATATGTTCGTGCATCAAGAATATCAGATTCCGTTTCAGAAATGTTGTCTGTAAAATCTTCGCCTGTCAGCATGCTTGTGACAGATGAACCATCTAGGCTACGCTGAACGTCACGGAATATGTCTTTATCAGCCATCGATATCACCTTCATCAATATCGTGCTCTGATTCATTTTCTGCAACTGATTCAAGTTTCGACGCAGCATCTAAGGTTGGCTTTGGCTTGTTTGCTGGCTCAAAGAATTTCTCAAAGTCGATTCCATCGTCTGCAAGTTCATTGAGCAATCGTGCAGGATCTCGAAGGTCACGGTCCAGACGAACCGATTTGACCTCAACATCAGTAAGACGACCATACAAGTTGCCGTAAATCTTGTCTGACCTGCGTAACAAATACCAGACACCAAATACGACAAAGAGGAAGTAAGCACCCAAGAAACCGAGATTTCTGTTGTCATCAGGCAATTGTGGAGGCACCCCGAGAATTACTGCGTACAATCCGAGAATTGGGAGAGCCAAGATAAGAGTTAATTGTCGTCGGCCATCTTTCAAGGCTTGGAAATGGTCCGCATATACCGTAGCATTACCCTTTCTCGCACGTTGATAATCTTCATGGATGAGTCGGAATTCTTCACCACTCTTCCAAGCCGAACGCCAAATCCAGATTGCGGATAGAGCAAGTATCCCATAACCGTAATATTCAATGTTCATGAGATAGAATGCAAATCCAAGTGCAAGTACGGTTGCATAAGTTGAGAAATGACCCCACTGTTCAGATTGTGTTTTCAACCTTGAAAACACGAAGGCGAGAACCATCAATGCGATGAAGGCTCCAAAAGCTATAGCTACATCAGGTGATGCTGAAATTCTGTCTACGTTTTCGAGTCGAATCTTATCATTTTTGACGACATTTCCTTCCATTTGGAACCCAGTGAGGCTCGCCTGACAATCGATTGGGGCGATGGTTTCGTACCAATTCATGGTATGTGGAATAATAATCCATTCAACTGTAATGACATCTGAATCATTGAGGATTGGAATGATGTCAGCTTCAGTTATGACGTCAGCAGCATCACAAGTGAGTGTTGGTAGAACACCAATGGCTTGTGCAGTTCCGAAATTTACGATTACAGCAGATACTATGACTTCTTTTCCTTCCATAGCACCAAGGTCATTGTCGATTGATATTGATTGATAGCCAGGGTCTGCACTATCATCGAGTTTAAACGTGAAGATGTCACTATCGAAAACAGAGTAACCGGCGTTTTCATTTGGATGGTACAACCTAAATTCCAAATTCCATCCATCGCCAGAAAGAAGATTTGGTCGGTTTGGTGGATTTATGATCACCTTGAATGAATCTGTGGCGTATGGGTTGATCGGTGGAAGAGTGACTCTGTTGTCTTCACCGAGTGAGGCTGATGGCGAACATCGTGCAGTCAAATCAAGGGGGAATAATTCTCCATCGACATCGAGAGTAAACGTCCAAGGGTAGTGTGATTCGTTAAGATTTAAATCATCCAAATCAATAAGCCTGTTTGAACTACACAACTCAATTTCATATTCAACCGTTAGGGCTACACCTGAAGGGATGTGAGAGTAGCGAAGCAACCTTTCAACATCATTGTTTCCAACAGGGGAGAAAATCTCTTGTTGTCGCTCAAAGAACCTTGACATCGATAATGTTGTGAATTGCTGGCCGCTTCCAGTTACTCCAGACTCTGATGGTGTCACCGTTAGAACAAGTTCTGCTGCATCAGTAAGGTCTGGCTCTAGTTCAGTGGAAATAATCGAAAATGCCAATGTCACAGGGAAATCCTTAGGCAAAAACAAACTTTCAGGTGCATCTGCGCCAAGTTGGAATTGGGTTGATGGTGTTGAAAGACCAGCCTCAAATAATCCATAATCAATGTCGACTGAAACATCTTTGTTTCCCTTGTTCGTGATAACTACGTTCCAAGTTCGTGTGTCTCGAGCATTAAATTCCACTTCACTCGGCCAATTTGCAAATTCAGGAATAAACTTGGGTGCAATGATGACTTCTATTGTCTCTTGGTCCAAGACAAAATCTTCGTCTCCTTTGAATGCAGTGAGTGTAATTGTATGGGATGCACCATTCAACATGGATTCAGAACCATCGTATCCTGGTATTGTCATGACAAACGAGCCAGCAAAAACTTCTTCAATGGACAGAGGAATGTTTTGAACATCATCATCTATTTCCCAATCATCCGAATGATTGATTTCAAGACGAACATTTTCTGCTAAATTGCCTAGATTTGTAATGTTGAATGTTATTTCCTCTTGCGTTCCCGGAATGACTGCAATTTGGGTAATGTCAGGGTCAATATCAATTCCATGGTTCTCAGAAATATTCGCAATGATGTCGGCGGATACGTTCAATCCACTTGCTGGAGATTCAACCCATAGGGTTGCTTTGTACTCAATGTCTGCACGAGCGGTTGAGGATGCTGTGAGGCGTATCTTCACCGTTGAATCAAAGCCAGAACCTACAAGCACTGAATCGGATGTTTCGATTTCAAAACTCACCTCATCGCTTGATGAATCGTCGAGCCATAAATTGAACAATGTTTGAGTGTTTCCTGTGTTGCTAATCTTTACCCTTGTCACGACTGATTCGCCGACGGAGAGATTGACGAGTTGGCTGGAAGGGTCGACTTCGAGATCAATAGATTCTTTGACAATAAATTCCACTGCGTGAGAACTAATGTACTGTCCTGTATTCAAGTTTTCAACCACGATGGTGACATGTTCAATCGAATTCGCAGGTGCGTCTTCAGCGGGTGTGACGGTGATAGGGAATGTGGAGATATGATTGTCCTCGATGTCGGGATAATCAGCAACAGCAGCACGAACGTTTGACAAATTCATGATTTGTAAGACGGAGCCGTTTGCAAAAGACCCGGTCCAATCAAGTGGCAATTCATCGACAAGGGTGAGTCTGTAACTTGTTTGATTGTTTCCAAAGTTTGCAAGTTCAACATCGAATGTATTTGCCTCTCCAACATTGACTTCAAACGGTGAGGATTGCAAGATTTCGACTTCATCTACGGCTGGTATGTGAATTCGTACAACAGTATCAATGTCTGAGGCTTCGATACCTGCAGGGAATCCTGCTCCGAGGGTTGGAGTGGTCGTGACTGGTATTTCGAGTACTCCAGCTACTGGGTAATCACTTGCAGGTCCTTGAATACCGATGCTTGCGAGGTAAATCTCACTTAGAGTCATATCGGTAAAAATTGAAGGGGAAGGGGGCGGTATTGACCATCGGTCTTTCTCATCTGCACCACCTGTTGAGGCAGTTTCAAAGACAATGTCGCCAATAGTAACCGTCGAATCGATGGTTCCATCCAAATTTGTGATGAGGTTATGACGTGCTTGAATTTCAAGATCTAATATGATATCAACGCCCTGACCTTGTTTTGCTTGCTTAACTTCTTCGGGAGTGAGATAAACATCGGTCGTTTCAATTCCTGGGTCTACAGTCAGTACTGGTTTGATTTCCAAAGGTGATGAATCTTGGTGCGGAACGCCTCCTTGGGCTGCGGTTGCCATCACCCAAACCGAAAGAACATCACCAGCACGATTGTATTCGCTTGGATTGATTGGCTTCTTGATGGGAGGTGGCGTAACCTCCACTGAAACAATGACCTCGCCGTTGGTGGGTACTGTAGCCGTTTCTTGGGCAGTTAATTCGATGTTCCAGTTCACTGCAGGAGCAGAGAGGCCTGCAGTGAGCAAAAACGTGGTAGGTGTGTTTCCAGTGTTGTTAATGGTCACATTCACCGTTGATGGTTTGCCTGGAATAAGCATCGTTACGGTTGAGGGCATTGTGACGAGTACGCCATACGATTCACCGGCCATGACTTTCGTGGTTACTTGAATGGTGTAAGTAGGGTCGGTCAACGAAGTAAATGTAACCGTCACGGATTCCACTTCACTGCGTGCTGCTGTCAAAGGAACTGAAACAGGAATATCTACTGTGGTTGAGGATGAAAAAGTACCCGTGCTTCCTGGAGAGGTGCCGACCCAACCCAAAACATCTGCGACATCAATGTTGAAATTATCAGAGTCCCCAATGTTTTGAAGCATGTACGTGAGTGTTGTTGTCAATCCTGGTTCGGTGGTTCGGTCTTGGGCTGGAGTAATGACCACGGCGAGATTTGAAAAGGTCACATTAATTTCAAGCACTGTAATCGATTCAACAACTAGGCCGTTGTCTAGTTTGAGTGTGAGGGTTAAATTCCAGTCACCGACAAACGAAGCCCCAGTGAAATCATACGACGCAGAAAGCGTTTTCGTAACTTGAGGTAGGCCGGAGTGGACATCGTAAAGACTACGTGGGCCCATGTTTTCTTGTCCGGATAAGAACGTCAATGGTGATCCTGCACCGTAAGGGGTGAGTGTTGCTTCGAGTTCTGCGGTAAATGTATCGACACCTTGGTTGGAAATTGATATGTTGAAATAATTCAAGTCTTTTGAAATTCTTGCTGTTGTTTCACCGGGGTTGACCGAAGGTAATGGGTTTGCCAATTGTTCGGAAAACGAGGCATCAACATAATCAACCACATCGAAGAAGAGGCTTTGTTCATTGTCTGATAAATCTGAATCCGCAACAGAGTCGATTCGAGCGATAAGGGTTTGGCCATTGCCCAATGTACCAGTCCATGAGAACACAATCGGCGAGGTTGTTGCGCCAGCAGCGAGGTTGGAAACAGAATGAGTGCCCTTCTGAACTGGGTCCGCTGAAGGAGACCCTTTGTGGAGAAGTCGAAGCGTCCCTGAACCTTCAAGACCTCCTTTGTTCTTGACGATGACGACAACAGAATGAGTGGCACCATCTTGGACTAGATTGTGCGTTCCATTGTTGATAGAACCAGCATTGTCAAGCGAAATCAATTGGACACTTAGGTTAGGTGAAGAACGAGCTTGGGTTGTTGAAGGTGTAGCCAAGGGAGTTGCAAGGGATAGCAAAAACAGACCGATGAGGAAATAGGTCACTGAACGCTTATGCACTGGCACTACCCCCTGGTTGGTTTGGGTCTTGGAAACTTTCAATGGTGACTTTTCGTCCCTGCCTCTTCCACAAGATGAGTAACTGCTCGAGAAGCCTGTCATGAACAGTTTGGCTGATGCCAAGGCGGCGACGCTCTTCCCAAAGCAACATCTGTTCCGTCTTCGTAAGAAGTGCATCTCTTAGATAGAGTTCCAAGGTTCGTCTGTACGAATCTCGATCCGAAATAGCGTAAACGATTTCATTGCCTGGGCATTGGTCTGCTTGGTTTTGCAATATATTGCCGAGAATCAATGCTTCGTCGTACGAAAGATGCCTTTTGTCGAGTTCCAATTGTATTGCACTCGCGATTTCTTGAAGCCCGTGAGTTGTGTTGGCTTTCTGAATTTTCTTCAAATGACGTCGGGCGACTCTTGACATTCGTTGCCCGACCATACTTCTCCCGTGAACATGGCAGTTCTTGAAAGAATCGGAAGGATTCGTTGGACAAAGTCATTGTGAATATTTGTTATTTAAAATGAATATAAAGGTTCTATCGGCCATATTCACCTAAAAAATGATACAGTTTTTTGTGGAAATCAATACAATATCTTATGAAATCGAGTCATTTGGTAAAAACATGCAAGAAACTGTTCATTTGGTCGAGGGCGACCAAGCACCATCATTCACAGCAACGGATAGTCAGGGTCATACACATGCTTTAACAGATTACTTGAGTGCAGGAAAGCATGTCATCATGTATTTTTACCCAAAAGATTCAACGCCAGGTTGCACCAAACAAGCATGTGACTTCAGGGATAATTTCGCAAGATTGAATTCCAATGATGCTGTTGTCTTTGGTGTCTCAAAAGACTCTCAGAAGTCTCATTCAAATTTCATCAAAAAACAAGAACTCAATTTTCCCCTCTTAATGGATGAAGATTTGTCTTTGCACCATCTCTTCGGCACATGGCGTAAAAAAATGAATTATGGAAGAGAATACATGGGGACTGCACGTTCGACCTTTGTCATTTCTCCAGACGGTAGGATTTCATGGGCACGTTACAATGTAAAAGCAACTGGCCATGTCGATATGCTCCTTCGAGAATTACAATTTTGAGTTGATTTGTGTGATTGATGAGCCCCTCCAAGGCAAAAAAATTGACCTTGGACAAGGTTCCTGTGCTTGGTGGCCATGCCATATCGGTAGCAGCACAACGATTGGGAAGCAGGTATCGATTGGTGCCCTTGCTCACATCGGTCGGAATGTCAACATCGGTTCACAAACTCGAATTCAGGGTGGTGCTTACATCGCTGATACCACAAATATAGGCGAATCGGTCTTTATCGGCCCAAATGTTGTCATCCTTAATGATAAATATCCTCCCTCAAAAAACAGTACATTATGGGCACCAGTGCAAATTTCCTCTCATGCGGTCATCGGTGGAAATACCACGATTTTACCTGGGGTCATCATCGGCGAACAAGCGGTTATTGGGGCGGGTTCAACAGTCACCAAATCTGTTCCTTCAAATGAGGTTTGGATGGGTAATCCTGCTCAATTTCACATGACACGACAAGATTATGAAAAGAGGCGAGGGGCATGATTGAGAAGGAAATCGTTGTTCGGTTCCTCCGACAGTGCAATGAATATGCATACAAATCAATTGCGAGGAAGAATGAGCGTGGAGAGACACAAGAAATTGGCCCATGGGAATCCTACATAGAATTCAACCAACATTCTATCGATGAAATAGAATCTGGTGAACTTGACCATTGGTTTGAACATCATGTATCGCAAACCAGTCATGTAGCAATTGATTTTGAAGGACTGGAACACCATGAAAGAAGTAAGTGGCTTTCAGCGCTTGTTTCACCTAGACCTTTATCGGTGTTTTCAACAAGACAAGGGAATGGCCAATGGAACCTTTCTGCCATCACGTCATGCATGCATGTTTCGACTTCCCCCCCATACATCATCGTATCATTATCAAAGCACAGAGACGGGGAGATAAGGGATACTTTACTTCATTTAAGAACGTCAAAACATGGAACCTTGAACTTCTTTCAAGGACAACAAGAGGTTATACAACTTATCGAAACCGCAGCACGTCCGCTTCACTTTGAACAATCGGAAGCATCGACACTTGATCTTGAAGAGCAACCCGACGAAAATGGCCTTCTACCACGTGCTGTAGCTGCACTTGGAGTCGAGTTGGTCCAAGAGTATGAAATGCCTCAAGCCGTAGCAAAATTAGTTTTACTCAAAGTCAACAAAGTATGGTTTTCAATGCCTGAGGCTCCTGAACAGATTCCAAACATGTTGTGTCAACATGGACTCGATCGGATAGGCCGATTACTGACTTCTGAGCAAACCGTTATCGATACCCATTATGAGCCTCATCGTGCACCTGACGACACTTCTTGAATCAATTCTTGAATCATGTGTTGAAGTCCAACCTCAAGGGTTGTTGTTGCAACCCAATCAAGATGTTCTTTGGCGGCTTGTGGATGACATGTTCGCCTTGAAGAATCTCCTGGATGGCCGGATTCAATCATGATCATTGGTTTTTCCGGAAGTGCGACATCAGCCTCTTGGCACAATCGCACCAAGAGATGAGCGACATCAATCATTTTGTGCTCTTTGTCCGAACCAATATTGAACGATAACCCTGCAAGTGGTTTTCCATCTTTGAGAGACACATCGAGTAAACCTGCTTTGTAGATGCCTTCGACAGCATCTTGAATGTACGTAAAACTCCGTGTGTGTGTTCCTTCATAATGCAATTCAAGGGGCTCGTTGTTGAGTAATTGTCCGAAAAAACGTCCGATGACCTGCCCGTCTTTCTTCCCACGCAATCGCGGCCCATAGACATTGAATGGACGAACGATTCGAACATCAAGTGATTGACGGGCAGCATAATGCATGGCTAATTCTTCGACATATTTTGTGGCACCATAGGAAAATCGTTGATGGTCGCTTGCAGCAGGAAATTTGGATTCATTGTAATCTTCAAGCGGCATATGTTCCACCAAACCAAACGCCTCTGGAGATGATGTAAAAATCAATCTGGTTGAAGTTGAAAGGCACTGACGAAGCACGTTCATTGTCATTGAAATATTGGATGAGATAACATCAAGGGCTCTGTCGTGAAAAAACAGTGTGCCATTGATGGCTGCAAGATGAAAACAAATATCTGCACTTGGAAAGGTCAATGCGACCTGCTCTTGTGCCGTCAAATCGGTTTCAATAAATTCAAAGTTTGAATGGCTCATGATTGCCTCAATATTTTCTATGCATCCTCTTGAAAGGTTGTCAAAACCAGTCACAATGTGCCCTTTTTCGAGGCAATATTCCGCAAGGCTTGAACCAAGAAACCCTGCCACACCTGTGATGATGATTCTACTCAATTCGATTCCTCAATTCTTTGAATGACTGAAAGTGTGACTCTCTGCCCTGTTCGTTCAAATCGTACTGTATCTCCTGTATTGATTCCGAGACAAGCATCTTGTTCAAATCCAAACCCGTATGGGACACCGAGCAACGAACATGCGGGTAATGTCAGTGGACACACATCCCGATTGATGACGGCTTTTGGCCCCTTTGAAGTATACAACAAACCCATTAAAACATACGGTGCAACGGTTGAACCAGAGCCTTTTGGAAAGATAAGAATTGAATCTTTAATGCTCTCTCCATACAACGGATGCCCTTCTTCCTCAATGATGCCAGTATCAGGATTCACATAACCAAGAAAGGTGATGGGAACGTCGGTCACGAGAGCTTTACCAACGATTGAAAAATCATTTTGGCTGAGCAAACCTTGACCATCACTTGAATACGAATTGGATTGATGCACTTTGGTGGTTTGCAATATGGGAGGAGGCGTTTGGATTGATTCCCCCTTCTCATTGTCATCGTATTGCGACGGTTGAAATGCTTCCTTGACACAGTCATGGATGGTCGCTACACTTGTTGGCAATCGGTTAAGTCCACTTGTAAGATAATGTTCTGCTTTCATCGAATTGGTCAACAGATGATTGAATTTTTCACGGTTGTAGGGAGTAACCTCTGGGCATGTGTCTTTTAGAATCAAAACGCCTGCTTGCTCAAGAATATCAATACTACCGTCGGCTAACGCAAGGTCATAATTTTCTCGACTGGTAAAGACCCATAAACGGTCATCTTGCACTCGCTGACTCATTTCAGCAAATGTACGAACAGAAGCCGCTGTGATACGAATTTCTTCCAAACTCGCCTGAGGGCAGCCAATGACCACCAGGTCGACTGGTCGCTTTGGTGCAAGTTCGTCATACCGCTGCCGTAAATCTTCTTCAGTGAATCGGAGAATTCCTTGCCACTGCCCGTCATTGAGCGTTGGTTGTCCATGTTCATCAAGTTCAAGAATGCCGTCAGTGGAATGTTCATGAACCCACAACATAGGTGTTCCATAATTCGCTGCTGCCGCAGTGAGGGCTTTTTTCATCGCAAACGACATATGAGCTGGTGCTCCAATGAGGTACGGCATTGGACCGAATGGAAGATGCCAATCTGGTCGGACTTGTTTGCCGATCCAGTCGCCGAAAATCGACCAATCGGAAAGGTGGTGCAAATCACATTCGAGGTGTACAAGCACATTTGGTTGTCTGTGTTTTGAAAGGTGCAAACCCCACTCTGGAGCAAAACCGGTCAAGGCCGTGGCCAAGGCAGATAAACCGGATTCTCGATTTGTCATGAGTGACGACCAAGTATTTGCATAACATACAGCATTCGACTCAGCCCAACTTCCAATACCTGATTCAAGTTCTATCCCTCGGTCATATGGTGTGCATGATAATGTTGTTTGAATACCAAGTGACTGATAGGCATGGATAATTTCAAATTGTGCTTCAAGAAAACCTGGAACAGCAATGTGCATGTCTTCAAACTTTTCAGCATCACATCCTGCTGAATTTAATGTGGTTGGAATACAGACACCTTGCCCTTTTTGACTTTCAAGGTCTGCAAGAAATCGACGTAAACCATGCCCTCCGGTCAGCACAGAAACCCCTGAAATATGGGCATGCTGGACGGGAATAATCTTCTCCGCTCCAGCCGTCATAGCGAGGTCAAGAACTAACCTTGCACCCTTTTGACGAGTGCTACCCTCGAGGCCTTCAAGTTGGTCTTGAAGACGCTGTGGCCTCTCCATACACCATCCACATCGTTGCAGTTCATCAACTCACCCCTCGCCTCTACGCTGGGCTGTATATGAAAGGGGAAACTTTTGAATCTCATAGGAAATTTGTCCGCCCATGCCTTCAAAACAGCAACCACAAGGAACAAAGCAATCGAACAAATTCAGAAGATTACGGGCCATTGGCGTCGTGGCACTGATATGTGCTACAGCCTTGAATTCGTACTTCCTCTTGAACAAAGATGAATCGCAAGGTGATGTCGTCCATCAAACATTAATGACCACTTCTGAACATTTTGAGAACATTTCACCTTGTGTTGAAGGTGGTGAGATGATTCACATTGGTTTCGATAGCGATGAAAATGGTCGACTCGATGACAATGAAATCGATTCCTCGACCCTCTTGTGCCATGGATTTCAAGGCCTGAGTGGGCCGCAGGGACAGCCCGGTCTCAAAGGAGGAGATGGTCACATCGCACTTCTTGATGTCAAACAACTGAATCAGACATCAACACAATGCAATGGTGATGGAATTCAATTTTCTTCAGGTCTTGACCTTGACCATAACGGGATGCTCGAAGAAATCGAAGTGGTTTCCTCTTCGGTCCTCTGCAATGGGAGTATCGGCCTTGATGGAGTGTCAGGAACGAACGGGAGCAATGGGTTTTCTGCACTTGTCGAACAAATGCAGCCACCCGAGTGGTTGTGCAACCGCGGCATTATGGTCGCTTTTGGCATCGATGATGGAGGTAGCGAGGGTCAATCGAACGATGGCATGTTGCATGAATCTGAAATCCGAGATTGGCTCAATTTGTGTTTCGACGATAACGAACCTCAACGCAGAACTGATATTGTGGCTGGAACAAGTGATTCATTTTCTTTAAATTGTGCCAAACTGACCCACCTCGAGCAAAGCCCACATGTGTTGTTTTCAGCGGTTGACGGCACCTTAGGATGTGAACTGCACCGATTCGACTTGGGTTCCAACACCACAAGTCTCGTGTTTGACCTGAACCCGAGTGGAGATAGTTTTCCAGGTCGCAACTTTGGGTTTACAAGTACACAGGCAGATTCTTGGGTCTACTTTGATGCCAACAGCGGTTCGCAAGAACAAATGTGGGCTGTTCATCCGCAAAACTGGACGATGGTCCCTGTCCTTGATGCTACGCTTCGCCAACCGTTCGTTTGGTCCGATGGCGTGGTAATGTGGAACCAGTCCAACCACATTTCTTGGATCAATGCTACATCATTAAAACCAATCACAGAAGCAATGCACCAAAGTTCCTTGTCGGATATCGTGATGGTTCGAGATCATCTCACGAACCTCGGGGAATTTTTTGCACTCGTATTCGAATCGACTCTCTACATGAGTGCCTTGCTCGATGGTGCTACTCAAGTTGTTGTTGCTATCGATGATGATCTTCGAATGTGGAATATTCCTTCCGAGAGCAATACGGTTCTTTCGATGCCGACAAGAACTCAAGAAGGTACGGCATTTATCGCAACACAAGGCGGTGACAAGCAAATCCTTCATCTGCTCGATGATGGTGGATACTTGTGGCTTACCGACCTCGAATACGATGGTCCAGATACGACCCTAGAGCATCTTGGCGACAACATTGGACTCAACTATATCGATGAGCGAATCGTGTTTGATGCTGTGACCGAAGGCATTGATGCAATGCTCTACTATGTGGATTTGAATTCCCTTGAAGTAGGCCTTCTTTCGACAGAATTGCTTGCGGTGGGCGAGCAAACGGGTAGTGAACGAATTGACGACACCATCTTTTTCGATTGTGTATCTGCTGCATACGGTCATGAGTTGTGTCAAACTGATGGCACATCAGAAGGAACATCGGTCATAGATACCCTCAGGCCAGGGTTTCAATCCTCCCAGCCAAAACATGTTGGGCTCGTGGGTGGTCAAGTGATTCTACTCGCTCATGGACTCGATGCTTCAACATACCATGCTTCATCCCTTTGGATGTTGAAAAATGGCATTCCAACACTCTTGTTCAATCCGTATCTTGGTGCTTCAAACGATGCTCAATCAGGCATGTATGGCGAACTTGTGATTTCATCAACGCATCTATTTTTCATCGCACAAGACGGAAATCAAGGTCACGAATTGTTTGTGTGGAATTTACTCGAATATGATGAGCAGTGGCTTTTCATTTAGGCGAAATAGGTTTGGACTCGGCACAATATAGGCACGATACACCAGCCTTGTAAGTTGCATGCTGTTGTTCTTCTATCGTCAAAGGCGTTCGACAGGCAAAACATACGACTTCACCAGTTTCAATGAGGTCTGGATTGACAGCGACCCTTTGGTCAAACACGAAGCAATTGCCCTTCCAGTGAGCACCACCAACCTCTTCGAAATATCCAAGAATACCACCTTTGAGTTGTCGAACATCTTTGAATCCAGCCTCGATCATAATCGCACTTGCTTTTTCGCAACGAATGCCTCCTGTGCAAAACATCACGATGGGTTCGTCTTTCAATGATTCTGGAAGTTCTTGAATCGCTTTTGGAAAATCTCGAAAGGATTCAATATTCAAATCAATGGCATGTTCAAAGGTTCCAATTTTCATCTCATAGATATTTCTCGTATCCAAGAGATTGACGTTCTTGTTACCATCGAGAGCATCTTTGAGTTCGCTGGGTGTGATGCTGGGGCCAGTGAACTCAGCGGGTCGGATATCGTCCAACCCGACGCTGATAATTTCCTTTTTCTTCCTGACATTCATTCGATTAAACGGTTGGTAATCCGTCCACGATTTCTTGATTTGGATATCTCTCATCCGCTCATCTTGTTCAAGAAACGAAATGAAGTCATTAATGGCTGGTTCAACCCCTGCAAGAAAAAAATTGATGCCTTCGTGGGCGATAAGGATGGTTCCTTTAAGATGTAGTCGTTGACATTTGTTTTGATATGGTTCGATAAGGTCATCTCGGTCAGGTAAGTCCACAAATCGATATCCTGCAATATTGAGAATGGGTTGCATCACGGCATTCACCTCTCACATTCGTTGCCTATGCTCACTTCTCCATTCGTGGTTTGAAGCGAGTGGCCGTCGCCATCCTTGACCGAAAGCTCTGGAACTCACTCGCGGGGCAGGTGCCATCTGCCACCGTTTGTGTTCATTGCGTTCAAGACGAACGAGCACATCAAGCACAATGTCCTCATTATAACCGATTGAGACCAGTTCCTCTTGCGATGCTCCTTGCTCAATATGATGTCGTAGAATAGCATCGAGAAGGGGGTAGGGTGGCAAAGTATCCTCGTCTTTTTGGTCAACATCAAGTTCAGCGGAAGGTGGTTTTGTCAACGTCCCTTGGGAGACTGGTGGAGTTTTTCCGTGTTCAGTGGCGTACTGATTGAACCATTCTGCAATGGCATACACTTCCATTTTGTAAACATCGCCAAGGGGACAATACCCCCCTGCCATATCTCCATACAATGTACAGTAGCCTTGTGCTATTTCGGATTTATTGCCTGTGCTAATTGCCATGTAGCCCTTTGAATTTGCATAACCCATCACGATGAGTGCCCTCAGTCTTGCTTGGATATTTTCGCCAGCGACGGCGTTACCTTGTGCAAGTTGTTGCCCGATGGTGTCTTCTGCAGCATTGTGCAATTCCTCGATTGAATGGGTGATGTAGGTAATACCGAGAGCTGTTGCTGTATGCTCGGCGTCAGATTTCGAATGTTCGGAAGAAAAACGGCTCGGCATCGATATACCGATGACTCGCTCCGAGCCGAGGGCGTTCTGTGCAATACAGGCCGCAACTGCGGAGTCAATTCCTCCGGAGAGTCCGAGAACAATGCCATTGATACTTGACTTACGGCAATAATCTGCTAATCCTGTTGTCACGGCTTCAACCACCTCGTGTATTTCGTTGGCTACAACCCCACTTTCTTTGGTCTCAACTTTCTGAGGTTGAAGTCGATGACCAATGAGTAACGCACCCTCGTAGTCAGCATCGACCCATTGACATGCATCTGGGTTGGCAAGGTCAACGAGCAATACGCCCTCCCGCCAAGCGGGAGCGACCACGATTGTTCCATCTGGCCAAGCGACCATTGAACGGCCATCGAAAAGCAGATCGTCGTTTCCACCAACTTGATTGGCGAGCAAAAATGGATGACCCAAGGTTTTGGCAGCATTTCGACATACTTTGATTCGAGTCGTGCCTTTGTGTTGATGGTATGGCGAAGCGGAAAGATTGACAGTCGCATGGAGGTCGACACCTTGTCGAATAAACTGCGAAAGATGTTCGATCGGGTCAGAGGCATACGCCGATGGTGTGAGACCTGCAGATTGCCACGCGTCCTCACATATCGTGACACCAAGGTCAAAACCACCGAGTGAACGAACCAAGGATGTTCGAGCATCTGCATCAAAGTACCTCGCCTCATCAAAAACATCGTAGGTGGGAAGAAGTTGTTTGTGGGCGACAATTGAAGTAGCCTGAAGTGAGGAGGGCGTTTGTGGTTCGGCTTTGACTACGCCATTGGTTGGTTTCTTTCGTTCATGTTCTGGTGGGATGGGCGTGCCAATCAACATAGGAATTGCAGGTTTGGATTGCTTTGCGATGTCGAATGCGGATTGTACAAATTCGGGTTCAAGAAGTAAGTCCCGAGGTGGGTATCCACAAATAGCTAACTCGGTTGAAACAGCAAGTGTGGCACCATGGCTTAGAGCCATTTTGGAAAGCTGCATTAACTTCGATTGGTTGGCGTATAGGTCACCAATTGTAGCATCCATTTGCAGAAGTGCAATCATGGACATCCTGACACCTCATTTTTGCCAGTCTTAGGGGTGTTTTACAATGTTACCATCTGCGTCTTTGTACCACCATTCATTGCTCTCTTTGTCGTGATACCACCAATAACCGTCGGCCCCCATGACCCAATCGGTCTCTTCTGTTTGAGTTTCGATAGCATTGCTTGCCGTTGATGCCACTGAAATCTTTGGCACTTCCTTACGATTACTCATCTCTTCAAATCGCTCTTCATCGATGTCGTCTTCCTCTGCATATTCTGAAGAATATTCATCCCAATCGTAGGCTTCCTTTGAGCCCCTATTGCCTGTCAATCGAATTAGCCAAATCAAACTGGTGAGAAGAATTCCAATGAAGAGAAGAGCAGCAATTGACCCAAGAACTGGGTTCGCATCACCAAACACTTTCTCACTAAGGGTGAGTTCTTCAGGAACTCTTGCATCAATGGTTGGTCCACTGGCACGTGCACCGTTTTCAAGTTCAACCTCAATCCATTGTACTCCTGGGCGTTCAGGGGCCCAATCAAGTGTCGTTGAAGCCACTCCGCCTTCAGGGACAAACACCTTCACTCGTTGCAAGAGTGCACTTGTGCCATCTAGTTCAATCCAATAGATGTTCAATTCGACTTCGCCATCCAAGGTACCACTGTTTGATACTTCAACGGTCACAGCAGTTGTTTGGGCAACATCGACGAGATACCTTGAGTAGACAATACCTGCTGAATCAATTTCAAACTCAGGTTGCAACCACTCCATATTCCATGTTTGAATAGGTTGACCTGCGGCTTTACCTCCAATGCCAATCACATTGTTGCCGGCAAGATCTCTACCTTCGAGATAAAGATGGACGACGAGCCTGTCAATGAGCATATCGCGTGAAATTTCAGAGAGATTGAAACTTGACGATAACTCGAGCAATAAGCCGTCTGGGAACTCGCTTTCAAGAATCAAGGGTTCAACGCCGTCCCTGAGCACTTTTCCTGTTTCAAAGTCGGCAACTTCCCAACGAATTTGTAAGGATTGAACATCAAGGCCACCAATTTCGTTGACCGTCAAGAGGACATCATGCTCACTTGCAGACAAAATAGCTTGGGCTCGTGGAGAAAGCACTTCAACTGGTTCTGGCCCAATTCCATCAACAAGAATCCATTTGACCGAGGTTTCTTTTTCGGTCACATCTTGCCCTTGACCCTCAATGCAATCGACACCCCATGTCAAAGGAACTTCGCCAGAAGTCGGTGGTGCTGTTAATTCAGTTGACCATATTCCATCCTTAGCAGTTGCAAGTATGGTACGTCCTGCGAAGAGGATATTCACATCACAATCAAACGCAGGAACAGAATTGGTTTCTGAAAAGACAAGCCCACCTGAAATTTCCATCGGGGTGTTTGGTACAACTCGTGCACCATCACCAAGGAATGAACCTGCTGATAGATAAAGTTGGACCGATTCTTCTGGAATCATCATGTTTGAAGAAAATCGCCATCGTTTCTCGGGGAAGGTACGAAGAACATCAAGTCCGCTTCGATCTTCAATTCGAATCGAGGGTTCACGACGAGTTTCACCGAGGTCGGGGGTGCTCCAACTTAGGTGGAAATCGATGCTCAAAACCAAATCGGTTTCGTATGGCCCAGCCGTCGTTCCATCCTTGGCCTTCATTTCGCAATCGTCGATGATGAGATGAGGTGAAATCGTAGTGCAATTTCCTGTCTCAAAACTCCAAGCTATGGTCATAGAGTCGCTACCTTGATTGGAGGCAAGTGCAACCTCAACAATGGCAAGGTCGGAGGCCCCATTTGGCTCGTTGACATCAACATTGAGTGTGTATATTTCTTGGGGATGCAACCATGCTTTTCGTCCGCCATACCAGTTGAATGCATCAGGTTCGACTTTTGGTTGTGCTGATACACCTAATTGGTACATCATTAGATGTTGGTCATACTCTGGCCCCCCCGCCCCTTGTATTTGATAGCCGGAGGGGTCTGTTCCGGTGATGTAGACCGCTACTTTGTGGCCGAGTGCTCCTGATGTATCGTCAAGTTGCAAGGTGTACAATCCTGTAAGTGCTGAGAGGTTGTAGGGTAAATTGAACGTCATTGGCACATATTCATCTTCATCTGGCCATCCATTCATGTTGTAATCGTTAAGCCATTCTCTCCACACCATTGGTGTCACGTTAGTTGGAAGGACAGGTTGGTCACGGATGGTGACTTGTATGGTCTGAGTTGGACTTGGGGAACGGTATCCGTAGTGAGGTAGATTGGTTTCCATCACCTTAGGCCGAACCGAATCCACTGTGAAGGTTCTACTCATTTCCGAGGGCTGACCAATATGTGAGCCATTGAGTGAAACCAACTTAACGGTCCAAACCACATCGGCGTAGGTGAATGGAATCGTGTCGGTATAATTCCAGTATGTACCATCAAGTTGTGTGGTATTAGCCACCAAAGTTTCGCCTCGCCACAATTGAACTTCTCCGAATCCAGCAGGGAAGGCATCTTCGGAGTTCACACCCTCAAATCCAATTTGAATGCTCAATTCAAGAGGTTCGCCACCCTTAAGGTATTGTTGGGTTGGTGGTGCAGGTCCGTCTGTTGTTGTATAAGATATTGAACGAATGAGCAAATCGTTTTCATAACCTTGGTCAGAGGCTGAACCCCATGTTTGGACGAATGGAATCGATGCAACACCATTTGACATGACAAGTCGTAAACTCGCACTCAACATCATTTCATCATCCCATGATGGAGCAATTCGGAATGTAGCGGAACTGGTGACTTTTGTGCCATTGACGTCGTGAGTAAATTTGTTGAGTTCCGGAAGAAGAATAGCAGATGTATCTCCTACTTCCAAGGCTGGATTCCCATCCAGCTGATAGAGAACCGTAGCATGGTGCAAGGTTCCAAACACATCAAGACGAAGATATTGGATATTTCCACCAAGGACCGTGTACTCAGTTTCAATCGTGTGCCAACGTTCACTCGGGGTCATGATGGCAACAGGTTCGTGCATTTGTCCATCAATCAATCTCACACTGCTCGATGTTTGAATATTGTTCACACTTACACGAAGACCGCCTCTTGAATTGGCCACAAATGGCAAGGTAATCTCTTCATTTCCTCCGGTAGGCACGGAACCGTATCTTACTTCATTCACACCCATGACAAACGATGAAGTTGGCCCAACATTGACCTGAGTCCGTGCATAATGTGGTGCGCTCAATCCTGCAAAGTTAACGATTCCAGAACCGACAACTTCAACATCAACTTCAGCATACATTGTGCCAAGAACTTCCACAGATGATGAAAGTCCATACAAAGCAGATGTGATGGCAGCAAACTCCGTCTCGTTGAATTGAACAAGCCCATTGTGCACCCCTGTTCCATAACTTTTCGTGACAACGGTTTGACTTTGCACAGAGAAAACTAATGCTTCAACATGCCCAGTTGAAGCGACGAAAGAAAGCGATAGCGACTTCATTGTATCTCGTGGAGCCCAAAACGAGAAGGAACCCAGATTGCTGTTTGATACAGAAACTGTGTATGCAGTGTTCTTGTTCACGAACACATTCTGCCATCCCCACATTCCAACTCGTTCATCTCCACCTCCCCATTCAAATCGTCCATCGAGGCCGAGGTCAAGACCAGGAAGTGTTGGTTGCAATCCACCGTAGAATGAATGGTGAAGTTCGTTGATTTGCCAATTTCCTGTAGGCCCGCCGTTCGAGGATGAAATTCTGAACTGAACTCCACTCATCTGGCCAGAGACATTGAAACTGTGTGGCAAGGTGATGTTACTCCAAGGCTCGGTCGGCTGTGTTCGATATTGAATCAAAGCATTCGAGGAAATCCCAGAAACTTGTCCTCCATAAAGTGGGGTATGAGAGAGGAACCAAGGTGAAATGAGTTCATCAGTTCCACCACCGGCAACTGAGTTAGTTGACGAACTGTAAACACTGCCGTTGAGTTCCCAGCCTCGTAACTCAGGATTGGTGTAGAAATTTTCTTCGATGGTTCCGTCACCTGAAATGGAGTACAACGTCGGCATGCCAGATGAGGAGCCGGTCAATTCGAGATGAAGTCTAAATTGTGAATAGGTCTCATGATCGATACCGCTCATTGGGATAACAAGCGTGTTCGAGCCTCGTAGACCAGGTATTGGCAATCCGCTTGCATCAACTACGGTCCAATTCAGATACGCACCTTGAGGAACATTGGCCTCCAAATACAATGGTGCGTATGTGTTTCTCGACAAAACTTGTGTTGAGCCGGAGAGCCATCCAAGTGATGGACTCGTCCAGTTTGATTGCGGAGGGGATACGATGTGGACATCGTCAACAAACCAATAATCACAACATGTACCACTGCCTGAGTTCTGATAGATTCGGAATTGAGAAGTGGAGTGAAGTGCTGCAGCTGGAAGAGTGTAGACTACATTCGTCACCGTACCACCAGAGGTTGAACCCATGAATGTTTGGAAGGTATTCCAAGAGTTTGAACTCGTTTTGTATTGTAGGTAAAGATCTTCATTGCTGTCCGGTTCTTCTCCGCATCCGCTCGAACCTTGTCTTACCCATGCATGGAATGGAATGTTGCTTCCACCTGCAAGATTGATGGTGGGTGAGGTTGCATAGGATGAACCAGCATAGGTTCGAATTGAACCTCCAGAACTGCCGTTGAGTCCACAACTCGGTGATGTGACTTGTGCACCATATCCTGAGAACGTCCAGCCTTGAGCACCGTTGTTAAAATCCCACAAGGTTCCAGCAGAGGTTCCCGTCATGGTGTTTCCTTGAATGCTGACTCCGCCATTTGTCGCATCACTATGTGACCAAATACTGCTGTCGTCCCATACAAATCCGGAATGCATGGCCGTTGCGTATGGCTCGATTTCGAGGGATGCTGATGTAAGTGGTTCACCTTCAGGAAGGACCAACTTGAAATTTGTATTTGGTGAATTCGGATTGAGCGTCAATGAAGACGTTTGGCTTGAGGATGATTTTCCGATGGGTTGTTCATCACCGAGTGTGGTCATCGAGACCTGTTCGAAGAGCGCGACTTGTGAAGAAAACAAAAAGATGCTAACGAGCAAGAGTGCGTTTCTTGCTTGCGACCCACTCGCCATGTCATTGGCGTGAACTTTGAAGGTCTTGAATGAAACGCTTTTTCCAATTGGCCAAGTCTTTGGGTCGATTAGAGGAATTTTGAAGAAATCGGCTTTGTTGGCGTTCAATATGCCTCATCCAAAACCCGTCGGAGAACTCAATCCGGTGGACCTCGAAAACAGCCTTCTCAAACGCTGGGGAGAGGAGAAAACCTTCGAGCAATCCATCGAGGTTCGAAGGCAAGGGGCACCGTTCATTTTTCTTGAAGGCCCTCCAACAGCCAACGGCAAACCCGGAATTCATCACGTTGTGGCAAGAACCTACAAAGATCTCGTCTGTCGCTGGAAAGCAATGGAAGGATTCCTCGTCGAGCGAAAAGGAGGTTGGGACACACATGGACTTCCAGTTGAAATTGAAGTGCAAAAAAGACTGAATTTGATGAGCAACCAAGCCATTGAAGAATTTGGAATGCAAGAATTCAATGATGCGTGTAGAGAGTCGGTTTGGACCTACGAATCTGCTTGGCGTGAGATGACAGAACGAATGGCGTACTGGGTCGATTTGGACAACCCATATGTGACGTTGCACAACGATTATGTCGAATCATGCTGGTGGGCCATGAAGCAAATGTTCGAGAAAGGATTGTTGTATCGTGGCTACAAAGTCTTGCCATATTGCCCCCAAACTGGAACATCATACTCAAGCCACGAAGTCGCACTCGGTTACAAAGAAGTGGAAGAGCCATCGGTGTATGTAAAATTCAAACTCATCGACGAAGACGCGTATATTTTGGCATGGACAACAACACCATGGACGCTTCCAGGAAATGTTGGCTTGGCTGTTGGCCCTGATGTGACATATGTTCGTGTCCGAATTTCAGCACAACCAGAGCATTGGGATGGCAGTGGAGGAGCAAACGATGGCGAAGAGTTGATTCTCGCAAAGGACCTCATGAAAGAAGTGCTTCGCCACCACGTTGAGATCATCGAAGAATTCACTGGTTCTTCACTCGTCGGAAAATCTTACGAACCTCTATTTCCCAATGCTGTACCGAAAGGAGATTCGACCACAGCGTGGACCGTGCTCTCTGCTGATTGGGTCACGACCACCGACGGTACTGGTGTTGTTCACACCGCTGTCATGTATGGTGAGGACGATTACAATCTGGGCATGGAAGTTGGTTTACCTGCCTTCCATACGGTGGGTATGGACGGGGCTTTTGTTGCAGGAGTTCATCCAGAACTTGATGGTCGATATGTCAAAGAATGCGATGGGACCATCATCGACTTACTTTCAGCACCTGGTGGTAGCAACGAAAAAGGCCCAGTCAGTGGACTTTTGTACCGGGAAAAATCTTACGCCCACGATTATCCTCATTGCTGGAGAACCGACCACCCGCTCTTGTATTACGCCATGGATTCTTGGTTCGTCAAAATGACAGCGGTCAAAGAACGCCTTCTCGAATTCAACAGTCAAGTTGAGTGGGCACCCGATTGGGTTGGCGAAGGTAGATTTGGAGAATGGCTGCGAAACATCAAGGACTGGGCCATTTCAAGAGAACGTTACTGGGGAACACCATTGCCGGTTTGGCGCTCCGAAGATGGTGAAATGAAGTGTGTAGGCTCGATAAAGGAACTTCAAGAGGAAGTGAAAACTGCCATATCTGCTGGATTTGATAATCCTGCATGCCCTGATGATGTTGATCTGCACCGACCTGTTGTTGACGGATTCACCTTGGTTTCTTCCAACGGTCTACCGATGAAGCGAGAACCATTTGTGATGGACTGCTGGTTCGATTCTGGTTGTGCTTCCTTTGCACAGTGGCATCATCCATTCGATGGTGGGGAACAATTTGCCAAGACGTTTCCAGTGGATTACATCTGTGAAGGCGTTGACCAAACAAGAGGTTGGTTCTACACTTTGCTTGCCGTTTCGACCACTGTATTCGATTCAATCTGCTACAAACGTTGCCTTTCCTTAGGCCTCATTCTTGATGCAGAGGGCAAAAAAATGTCGAAATCTCGAGGCAATATTGTGGACCCATGGGACCATTTCAATCGAGAGGGTGCAGACTCAACCCGTTGGTACATGGTCACTGCAGGGGCACCATGGAATCCACTCAAATTCGACCCCAATGGTGTTCGAGAAACCTACGGGAAAATGTTCTCGACCCTTTGGAATGTTTACAAATTCCACGCAGATTACGCTGCTATGGATGGGTTCGACCCACAGGCACAGGATGTACCCATTGAAAGCCGACCACTTCTCGACCAGTGGATTTTATCTCGACTAAGTACGGTTTCGACCTCTTACCACCAGTCTTTTGTCGATTGGGAATTCCATAAGGCATGTCGAGAACTTGAAGACTTCGTCGTCAATGATGTTTCAAATTGGTATGTTCGACGAAGCCGTCGTCGTTTGTGGGAAGAAGGACATAGTGAGGACAAACTCTCATGTCAACAAACCTTGCACGAAGTGCTCGTGACTGTGTGCCGACTTGTAGCACCTGTTGCACCGTTCATGGTGGATGAGATCCATCGCAATCTCGAAGGTACTTCTGTCCATACAGCACCGTGGCCTGCAGGTACGCCAGGGCTTACCGAAGGAGCAACCGCTGATTTATGGGATGCTGATTTAGTAGCACTCACAGCCACATTGCCAAAACACAACAAAGAACTTGAGCAGAAAATGGACCTTGTTCGCGAACTTGCGGAATCGGGTCGTCGAATTCGTGTCAATCATAACCGAAGACAGAGATTACCATGTGCTCAAGGGTGGATTGTTTCAGGTCCAGACCTCTCCGATTTCCACGAGATCTTAGAAGAAGAACTCAATGTCGAATCCATTGAAGTTGAAACAAATCTCGACCGATTCCAAAAGGTTGAGTTGCAACCTAATTTCAGAAATCTCGCTCCTAAGGCTCGTGCTGAAGTGAATGCGGTTGCGACTGCGATTCGTGAAATCGAGGATGTCGAAGCTTTTCTTGAGCAAGTTCGAAACAAAACAGCCTCAATTCTCGGTGTTGCAATTGAGGAAGATGACATTGAAACTCGTCGAGCAGAACGATTTGGATTTGCTGCTGAAACGCTTCGGCTCGAAGACGAAAACAATCATTCGATTAGCCTCGTCCTCGACATGAACGATACACCTGACCTTCTTTCGAAGGGATTGGCCCGAGACATTACGCGAAGAATCCAAGCAAAGCGCAAGGAAATGGATTTACCAATGGAAGCAACAATTTCTCTCAATATTTGGATGCTTGACGCCCCCGAACTGTTTGACCACGATGCTCATTACATTAACACAGAAACAAGGGCTTCGTCCGCATCGTATCATCCAAATTCGAAACCGGAACTAGAAACCGATTCGTTCGAAGTCGATGGAGCAACCGTTTGGTTTCGCGTTGAATAGGTGAGGAATTGAGAATAGTTTCTCTTGTTCCAAGTCTCACAAAATCACTTTTTGATTTGGGCTGTACAAGCGATGAAGTTGTAGGCAGAACTCCTTGGTGTATTCACCCTGCTGAACATGTCTCAAACGTTGTTGTGGTTGGGGGCACAAAAACACCGAACTTAGGGAAAATAGAGCGGAGCAAGCCCACATTAATCGTGCTCGATCGTGATGAGAATCCTCTTGAAGTATATCAGTGGGCTCAATCAAAAAACATCGAGACATTTGTCTGCCATCTTAAGCACCCAAGGGATGTGCCTTCGATGTTGAAGGAATTGGGTTCCCATATTGGAAAAAATGAACAAGCCGACTACTATTCAAACGGCATTCAAAAAGCTCTGGAATCCATTCCAGCAATACAAATCCGACCAGTCGTATTACCACTCATTTGGCATGAACCATTGATGGCAGTCAGTCCAGAAAAATATGCAGGGGGCATCATCGAAGCCATCGGATTCAAAGTACCACGCCTCGAAGAAGGTGGAACAGGATACCCTATCGTGAGCGCACGACAGATTGTCGAGAATCAGATTGAAGGACTATTACTTTCAAGCGAGCCACATGAATTCGCACTCGCCGAAGGTGAAGCGATTTGTGATGAAGTTGAGAGCATCTCGGGTTTTCGGCCATGGTGTGAATGCGTCAATGGAGAGGATTTGACATGGATGGGAACGACAACGATGCGTGCTATTTCGTGTCTATATGAAGCACTCAAGCACCGCCTACCAACACAACAATGACTTCAAATGAGACTGCACCGAGGCATGAACATGCGACGGGCAATCCTTGCTGTGTTCATGGTCACCATCATGACACTTGCAGGATGTTTTTCAGCAGAAGAAGATGACGCAAAGGACATTCAACAACCAAATATTTGGGAAAATTATCAGAGGATTGATGCCCAAACACACGTTGATGAGCGGATGTTTCAGACCATCGATTTGAGAACAAATCAATCAACCAATACAAGTTGGGCAGTGTTTGACCGCACCTATGGGGGTAACTGTTGCGAACACTATCTCGCCACGACTATCGAGGGTTCAATACTGAACATTGGCGGTGAATATCCAGTGTACTCTATCGACAGGGGGCACGAGTGGGATACCTATATTCCGGGTGTCTTACCAGACACTCAATGCTTAACCTTCGTGCCAACAAATCCTGGTCAAGAGGGCTTAGGTGAGGGTAGTATTGTTCAAGCGACAAATGGAGATATCATCTCAATGTCATGGTTCCCATACATCGGTGCCGATGGAAAATTGGACAAGTTCTACGCTATTTTGTACGACGAATCCGAGATGGCGTGGAAATGGTGTTACAACAGATTGACAGAACCATTCTATGACCGCTCTTGGCAAGTTGAGGTTGTTGGCCCAATCGATTCAAGTCTCGGAAACGGTGAATGGGCAAGCCTTGTGGTCTCAAATTTCTGGCACCAAACTCAAAACGCGGGTGGTCAAATCAGCGTGGATGGCCTAAACTACTACCCGATTCAATTTCCAGGAAGAGGTGGCGGTGAACCAATTGAAGAGCTTAACCTCACCTTCACAGACCTCCCAGCATACTGGGATGTGAATAAGCCACACAAAGAGATGCGAGCGTTTCCAATTCCGAGCGGAGGTCTACTTTTCCCCGCTTATTTTAACAACGGAAATGCGGCTTTCCTTGATACATCCCTGTCGTGGAACGAAGTGGAAATTCAATTCCCGAGTGAATATTGCCACATCGACCGTTCAGGTACAATCCATTGTGTTTCTTTGCAGTCCAATGTCTTCACACACTACGCCTCAACCGATGGTGCACTTTCATGGAAAAATCAAACCTATGACCTCTCGGGAACAGCAACGTCGATTGAAGAATGGGAATTCCAAGGCAATGGTGAACTCGATCTGTTCATCCTCAACATTCGGTATCAGTCCAGGGAAGGGCCTGACGCCGACATCGTGTATCATGTTCGAGGATATTCCGAGGATATGTCTCCGGATACTTTGACCTACATTGGCCTTGGCGACCTTGATTCAACCTCTGGGGCAGGAAACGACATAAGATTCGACTTTGCATCATTGGGTGTGCTACGAGATGGCGGTGTCGTTGTTGCTTTCCACGATTCAAGTCACGCTGACCCACTTTTTGCTGTTGAACTTGACCTCCCTTTAAGCAAATGAAGTTCAATCAAATGAGTTCAAAATTCTGCCAAACAAGGCTTCGATTGCTCCAGAGTTCCTCTGATGCAATCGACGAAGAATCAGTTCTGGTGTTGATTGGGCAAGATAATTCCTCCTCGGATTTCGATCGACAACGAGTTCAAGATGCTCATCAAGTCCACGTGCCTCGATACCGTCAACTCTGAGGTCATTACGACCTGTTGCTTGTAGAATTGCTGGTGCTAAATGCGTCACGAGAACAGTGGTTGTGTTTTCTTGTTGTTCGGCTGCAAGAAGCATACCTGCGATGATTTTTGCCCCTGCCCCTGGTTCGGTGATTGCTTCGAGTTCGTCAGCGAAAATGAATTTCGGTGCTTCATCCGAAACTACCCTTGCAAGTTGTTCAAGAGTTTGTTCAAGAGCCCCCGCACTTTGTGTTCCACCTGCCTTTGCAAGCACATGAAGTGATTCAACACGAGCAACGATTGCACTTTTTGCTGGCACAGGGAGGCCCATGTGGGCGAGGATGACCACAAAGGAGAGGGTTTCAAGCAAAGTGGTTTTTCCGCCAGAATTAGCTCCGGTGAGAAGTGCTAAATTTTGTTGGTCACCCTTTGGAGCACATGTGCCCAGTGCGTAAGTGACTGGTTCAGGTGTGCCATCGATAAAAGGGTGAAAGGCATCTTCGACAACGAGTCCATGCTCACAAAACCTTGGTATTGAACACCCGTTTGCCGTCGACCATCGACCAATCGACATCCATATATCGAGCTCAATACTATCTTGCATCCATTTCTTTGCCCTTTGCATAAAAGGCTGTAGAGCCACTGCAAGAGATACTATTTTTTGAGTTGCATTTGATTCAATCATTTCGGTTAATGTCGAATGAATTTCGTCAAGTTCAGATTTGTTGAGAACCGCTGGCCAGCCTTCTGAAAACAATTGCAAAGAACATTGGATTCCTGCTGGTTCAAGAAATGAACTGAATTTTTGATGGGCATGTTCTACAGCATCTTCGATAATATCTGACGTTGCAGATTGAAGTTTTCTTTTCAATGAAGAATTATTACTCAACGCTTCAAGAAGTTCTTCACCTTGAAGTGCTACACTTTGATGTTGAATAGCCAAAGTTACTTCATCGTGCATTTCTTGCTCGATTGATTTTGCTTTTTTCCATAAATGGTCTCGAATACTTTCCAACACATCTTCTTGACCTAAGGAAGAAAGCATGGTCAAGAATTTTTCAAGTCCCTCGGATTCTTGTTTACGCTGGATAATTGTTTCAAAATGTGGATTAGGTGTGGTTATTGATGAACAATGTTCGATCAATTTTAGCAATGTTTTGATGACTTCGGCATTGGCTTGAAACCAATCAATGATGTATTCTGGTAAAATTCTGAAATCATCAACGTCTTCAGGAAGGACAATCCAGCCTTCTGGTGTATCCATTGGTGCACCTTGACCCAACCATGTCACTTTTGCAAACACGGTATAATCCTTCCAAGATTCTTCTTCAGAAGGCGTATAGATTCTGCATTTTCCTTCAAATGAAGGCAGTGGTTTTCTTGATACAACGACTCGGTCGTACCGTTTATTTGGCTCTTTGAATGAACGTAAATTTTCCATGATTTCTTTGATTTCAATCAAGGTTTGGAAATCAATTTTCATTGCTGCACTTGAATGAGCAATTCTTTCTGACTGGTCTGTAAGAGGCATAAAGAGTTGAATTCGCTTCTTTGCAGCATTCGTAGCACAATAGCTTTGAATATCCTTCATCAAAAGCTCATACAATCGACTTGCCTCTTTCGTGGCAAGAAATGAATCTGCTCCTCCAATAAATTGCCTTGCAAGTGATAAGGCACGCTGGGACGAAATGCCTTGAACTTGTGCAATTTTGTCGACATCGCCATTTCGCAAAGAATCAAACACTCGTTCTTGATCTCCAAAATGTGCAGTCAATTTAACCATCAATTTATCGCTTATCGCGTTCGATTGTTTTGAAAGCATACCACTCAATGGTTGCCAATGGCTTAAGAGAATAGCGCTGTAAGTCTCGTCAACAAATGAAATCTTGAACCATCAATGGTCGTGTGAAATCATACCACTCGCATCCACTGCGATAAGAACAATGGTCAGGAGTAAGGCTCCTGTTACCACATATAGCATCGCTTTCCTTCCGGTTTCCCCATTGTGAATATCGGGGAGTGTGTCGACCGTTGCAACGTAAAGGAATGTCCCTGCTGAAAAGAGCATGGCAAGTCCAATCATGTGGTTTTCAAGATTTGATAACAAGTAATAGGCGATGAACATCATGATTGGCGTTGCTGAAGAGAAGATAACGACATCACGAATCGATTCTTTCTTTGTTTTTCGTTCGTGCAATGAAAAAATACCAAGACTCAATGCTGCGGGTCCTTTGTGAATCAGTACGGCAAGAAGGATGGTCAAGGAGACCGCAACTGAACCTGTTGCTGCTGCTGCACCGATAGCAATACCATCGACAGCGGCATGGAGCGTTAAACCAAAAACGAGCATCCATCCAATTGAATTGTGGTGGACATGGTCATGACCATGGTCCTCGTTATGATGGTGGTGCTCCTCGTGGATGGCATGACCAATGCCAGAACCTTCAAGAATGAGCATCATCAAAAATCCTGCTAAGATGGCACTTCCCAACATGAGAAGATGAGCCTTTTCATGTTCATCTGCTTCATCCGCCATTTCTTCAACGTGTTCTTCATCAGAAGCCAATTCAAATCCTTCGGGAATTACAACAAGAAATGCAGAGGCAATAATAATTCCAGATGCAAGGCCAGTGAACATTTTCAATCGATTTTGGTCGCTTCCAAAGTTCGATAAAATGGGGAGCAGTCCGCATACTAGGCCAATGAGAAGGGTAATGAATGCATATGTCAAGAGCGTCATCATGAAAAGAATTGGCATAATAATACATATTTAAAAAATGTTATTAATTTGAGGCCCAACCCGACTTCATGACAAGGGTTCTTTCGTTTAGTACAGACAATCAGTTCGCTGATGAGCTTGACCGATTGATGAATGAAAATGGATACAAGAATCGGAGCATGTTCTTACGTGATGCGAGCGTATTTTTTGCAGAGTCGCTTCAACGAGGTGATTTGCAAACCATGAAGAATGAAGAAATTGTTGAAGGAACGCTCATCATTTACTATCAACATGGCATTGAACACAAATTGCTGAATATACGACATTCGCACGCTATCGAAGTTTTTTCTTATCACCATAATTGCCTCTCCGAGTCACATACCTGTGTTGACACATTGCAAGCCAAAGGCACTGCGCATGCACTCCGTTTGGTACTCGACCAGTTGAAAAATACCAGCAACATCGACAGAATTCAATTTGTCACGGCGCCAAAAAGAAGTCAAGGATGTTGTTGATTCCCATCTATGTATTTAGGTGAAGCATAAAAACTGTTTCGATTCTTTTACCTCCATGCAAACAGAGCCATCGGGGAAAGGTGGCCTTGTACAAACAGGCTCAAGAATCATTGATTTCGCAATGAATAAAATCATCTCTCTTAGTTCAATCTTTGATACAAGATACGCACCTGCCAAAACCCGTCAAGAACGATTAAAGCGAACCAAAATGATAGGCTATGTCGCCGTTCTCCGTAGCGGTGCAATTGGTGCAATCGCAAGTGCAATTCCAATTCTCATCTTGTATAAATTCATCCTGGTTCAATATCCTCATTTGAATGCAGAAAAGAATGATGTTGTTGGTTGGAATTATATCTATCTCATTTCCGCCATTATTTTTATTTCTCTTATCGCAACCATCCTCGAATTATTGTTGTTGTATTATGATGCCATTCGGGCTGCGGGGAAAATGAATCAAGTCACTCGTCGTGATGTCCTTGCCGAATCTGAAGTAGATGAAGCCATTCAATCTGCTCTTCCAATGGGATTAACAAAAGCAGCATTGGGAATGAACAGAGACAGAAGCCATAGATTCGGGATCAACCCTATGGAAAAATCATCGAAGACTGCGGTGGCTGCAAAGGGGGCAGCGTACAGGGCTCAAGTTATTCTCATCAATGCGATGATCAAACGAATTCTTCGACGAATCCTCGCAAGGATGTTTGGAAGAACTGTCCCAAGGGCCTTTCTAGAATGGATACTTCTTCCAATTTATGTGATTTGGAACATGGTTGGGGCAACATCCGTGATGAATGAACTCATTTGTCGAGCCAATGGTAGCGAGGCAACGAAAGGCGTTCTTGATAAAATTGGAATTGACCATGCCATTTCGCAACCTTTGAGTATTTACATCAAAAATGCTATCCAGCACCATGTTCATGGAGCAAAAGCAATACATCCGAACATTGAATTGATTATTCTTTCCATGAAGTTCGAAGAATGCGATTTTTCACCTCATCCACCTCCTCTCAATTCGTTGAATGAATTAGAGCAACAGCAACTTTCGAAATTCATTTTGACCTTACCTTATTTGGAAACAAGAAGGACAAAACTTCATCCCGAAATGCAAGCTATAACCGAAGAAGTCTTCTCAAAAAGTGAACGCAAGCAATGGATTAAAAGTTCGAAGGCATTTATTCACCGAGGAATTGAATTCTAAGGGTTAACAAAGGCGACCACTTTCTTCACCATATGTGTGCATTGGTGCCTGAAAGAGAGCGTCACAATCCCTCTTTAACATCGGTAATGTGAGAACTGCCTGAGACCAATCGATAGAATAACTGCCCGCACTTACTGGTGAAGGGACATAATCATATCCAGTTTGTTGCATTTCAATGATAATGGATTCTCCAGCCTGAAGAAAAATGTCCATAGGTAAAAATTCCATTTTCCCTGTCACGGTGACGAATGGAATGAGTGCTTCTTGTCCATCTCGGCCGCCGTCATAAAATCGGAAATCCATCACAGCATGTCCCAAGTGCATTCCACTGCTGTCTGTCATCTCAAGATATCCATGTGCCCCATTCGTGGTGTGGGGCGTAACTGGAATGTGAAATGTTGGCATACCTACAATGTACACATCTTCATCAAATGGACCGTAGGTCATCGTTATTGTGTCGGTTACACTCATCCCTGCCCCACTGGGATTCATGTCCGAAGCCACGATTTCAACGTAGGTTGTATCGATTGGAGGATACGTGTCTTCGAACCGCCAACCTCCTCTGTTGTCCTGCATTTCAACACCGAGGACGGGGGGTTCACCTTCACCTTTGAGATACCAATTGAACCAATACAACATCTCATCAGCCCAGTCCCAACGTAATGTGTAAGGATAGGCTTCTTGCCCTTCTCCGGGTGGAAGCGCGGCATGACCTGAAGCCCTGTCTGGATAATCGTGTGCCCATTGGCCAGCGAGGGTTTTGATTTCTATGCCTGCGTTTTCGATGATTTGGTGCGTAGGAAAAGCCATGTGAGGGTCAACGTTCCAATCTTGCATACCTTGAATGATGTAAATCGATCCGTTGTATTGTTCCACGACCCTATCGAGAAATGAACGCTCGGTCCAGTAATCATTTCCAGCGTAGGTGACCATACCTCCAGAAAGATATGCTGCTGGACCGTTGTAATAGCCTTCAAGGTAGCCTTCACACAGCGTTTGAAGGTCATCGGAATCACCATCGATTCCAAAGGAGCCGTACACGCCGTTGTGCATCACCATACCACGGGCTTCCATGCTTCCATTCCTCCACATCAGTTCATGAACACCAATCAGGCCTGACATTGGCACAATGGTTGACAAATATGGATTACCGAAGGTTGCTGCCTGCCATGGTGTACTACCGTCGTAGGATTTTCCGATGATGCCGACTTTACCATTTGACCAGGGTTGCTCACCGAGCCATGTGACCGCTGCATTGATGCCTCGTTGCTCGTCTGTGCCCATCAAATCCATGCAGTGATTGGACTCACCTGTCCCAAACACTGAGACTTGTGCGACCCCAAACCCATGAGGCACGTAATTTTCAATCAACATCCTACCCAAGCGGTCCGCTGGTGTAAGTGCATCGACATCACCATCGCTGTAATAAGGACCAATTTCGGCAATAATTGGAACCTTGCATTCGGGGCTTATATTTCCTGATCCAAGGTCGCAATCATCCATCACAGGTAACCACAATCCGAGATGGACTTGAGCATCTCCAGTAAGGCCTGCTCCCCCGTCCGCCGCAGTGATGGTTGGGACTGGAACAAAGACCGATTGAACTTCACCAATCGTAAATGAGCCATTGATACTGACACGAGAAAAGACATCGGTATCGAGATATTGCAGGTCACTTCTCTCCCACGGCTGAGGATAGGATGTGGTGTCTTCATCGTCGATTCCATGATCATTCGATTGTCCAAAACATCCGGACAAAGAACTCGCTATCAATATGCTCAGAATAAAGAGCACCCGAAGTCGCATAGTCCTCGGGCTGCCCATATCTTATTCAAAACATCGCAAAAAGACTTCAGTTCTCTTCCTTGGACTTTGAATCCAATTCTGCACGGACTTCATCCATGTCAAGGACTTGAACTTTCTCGACAAGGTCTCGTAATGCATCTTCGGGAAGGGCACCGGGTTGCATAAACACTCCAATTCCATCTCGAAATACAACGGTTGTGGGGATACTACGAATGCCAAACATGCCTGATAATTCAAACTCGACCTCGGTGTTGATTTTTCCAAAAGTAACATCTGGTAATTCATCTGAAACACGTTCAAAAATTGGAGCATATGCCTTGCAAGGACCACACCATTCTGCCCAAAAATCGAGGATGACAACTCCATTCTCGTGAATCGTTGATTCGAAGTTTTCCATTGAGATTTCTACTACTGCCACCTATCTACGTAGTCCTTAGGGTTTTTGAAGGCGTGTTCGGAAGGCAGGAAAATCCTCCGTCGAATTCATGTGCTAATTTTACAACGCGTTGTTTATGGCGAAAGGTCGTTTCATGGCTCCTTTCATTATTTTTTTTCTCCTTAGCTCAACGCTCACATCACCACAATTTTTGGTACTCGATAACGAAGTAATTCAGTATTCCGAACACACATACACAATACAAATTTCAGAAATTTTAGTCTCGGCTTCTTCCGAAGAATTCAATGGTACAGATTGGAACGGAGACGGAGATTTTGGCTCATCATCGGACCAATTTGTCGAATTGTGGAACTTTGGAGATGTATCTGTTGACCTGTCGAATTGGCTCCTCGATGACACCATCGACGAAGGCTCAGCTCCATGTAAGATTGCGTGGAATACGACACTCCAACCCAACGAACGAATCGTCATCTTTAGGGCAGATTCTAGGATAGAGTTTGATTATTACGACCCTGATGCAGCGACCATTCGAGATGCAAACGGGACATTGGTCGACATTCTTGAATATCCTGCACGCGATTCATGGTGGGATTACTCCTATGTTCCAACTGGAAATGGAACCGTCGCCAAGGTCAAACCTCCTACACCTGGGTGGAGCGATGCTGAGCCCCAACCCGATGCAATAAGAAACGTTGGTTGCTTCGGCCTTTCTGACCACATTCACAAGGGGTCGTACATCCTCGGTGGAAGAATTGTTCCGATGACGTCCGCCGGAGCAGTGCTCAATCATGGGTATATCCATGTCCAAGATGGCAAGATTGCTCAAATTTGGAACAACAGCATTCCTTCTACTCTTGAATTCACAAACACACCCATTGTTGAAACCAATGGAACCATCTACCCTGGACTCATTGATACTCACAACCATTTACATTACAATCAAGCCCCACTATGGGAAATGACCCCACATTTACCGGTAGAAAATAGAAACGCTTGGGGAGGTTACAACAATCGCTATGAATGGAATAATCATCCAGATTACAAGTCTCAAGTCACCAAACCAAAGACACTAGTTCACTCAGCACCATATTGGAATATGGAATCTCAAGCCATGAAATACGTCGAAGCAAAGGCGATCATGGGTGGTACAACCGCCTCACAGGGAAGCCCTACGAATCCAGATGATTCTTATTCAACCATTCTCGCAAGAAATATCGAGGACTATAATTTTGGCCGAGACCAAATTCACACAAAGGTCACTGAACTTACTTCGGACTATGTTGGCTCGCACATCAAGAATGGAAATGCTTCGGGCACCCTCGACGCTTGGTTTATCCACATCGCTGAAGGCGTTGATGCCAGCAGTAGAGCGGAATTCGACATCCTCGTAAACAACAATCTCCTCGTTGGCGAACTTGTGCTCATTCACGGTGTAGCCCTTACTTCCGTTGAATTTCAGCAAATGGCAGATGTAGGGGCTACACTCGTTTGGTCGCCATTATCCAACCTTCTATTGTACGGCCAAACTGCCGATATTGCTACAGCACGACAGGCAGGTGTGCGAATTGCACTTGCACCAGATTGGGCTCCTTCGGGGTCAAAATCAACACTTCATGAATTGAAAGTTGCTGATTTGTGGGATGATGAGATTTTAGGTGATATCATTAGCGATTACGAACTCGTCCAGATGGTCACAGTGAATGCTGCGAGGGCAACTGGATGGGAAGATGATGTTGGAACATTGACACCAGGAACAGCCGCAGATTTGGTTGTCATCGATAATATCCATGCAAATCCCTATCGAAATCTCATCAATGCCATTGACCCAGATGTTCGATTATCGGTGGTTGGAGGCATTCCTTTGTTTGGTGACGAACACGTCATGGCTGCTTTGAAGGGAGATGATTTTGAACCTGCAGGGGCGTTTGAGAAAGTGATTGATGTCACGTTCATTTCAGTACCTGATGGTGCACAATCTTGGCAATCGATTGTTGAAGACCTCGAGATGGCCATGCGATTCGACCCTTCGGAAATGCAATCAGCGTTTGGCGATGCGGCTGACTTTGAAAGTGCGACATCGGGAACAGAATTTGTCGGTCTTGACCCTTGGTACACCTACGGTGACCAACGATATTTCAACGTTCTAAATGCCTCAATTCAGGGAAACGTGCAAGTCGACCTTTCAAAGTTGTACGACCGCTATTACGATAGGGCTGAAGTTATTCATTTCGACCAGTCGTTTGAAGTGATTGAAGAAGAACCTTGCGAAGATGGTACGCTACCTCCCTGTCAAATTGAAGAAGATACCACGACAACAACACCGCTCGAAAATGAAAGTTCTTCAACAAACAAAACCGAGGTAGTGTTTCCAACCGACGATGGCGACATCGACCAAACAGCATCACAAACATCGGTGAAAGTAGCGTTTTGGGCCATATCAATCGGTTTAATGGTCGGCCTGTATCTTGTTAGCGCAAGTGGAAAACGCGATGACGAGGAGATTCAACCAAATGAAGAAAATGAATTGGATGTACAAAGGGAGAAGTTTATTCCTGCCCCTCCGCCTTTAGGTCCTCCACCTTCAACGTAATTCCCATACTGGACCGTCCGCAGTATCGGTTACGATGACGTTGAGTGAGGCCAGTTCATCACGAATAGCGTCTGCAGTTGCATAGTCCTTTGAGGCTCGAGCCTCGGCCCTTTTCTCTAAGAGATGTTCCACTTTTTTAGCGATGGCCTCTCGGCGAGGGTCGATTTTGATACGAAGTACTTCTTCCCGCTCCGGAAGAAGCCCCAAAACTGTCCCAGCAGTTTCTTCAAGCCATTCTACACAATAATGTGCAAATGCATGAGCATCACTTTCTTCGAGACCAGCATCGAGAATTTTTGACATTTCTCGTAGAGCGGTTAACACTTTAGCAATGGCTTCTCGAGTGTTAAAATCATCATCCATCGCTTTTGCAAAGTGTTCACCCATAAGTTCGAGCATACCAAGTCCTTTGGAAAGAGGTTGAGCAGATGCAGTATCTGGATGCGGTAAATTGACAGGTTCACCTTGGCCCAATTGTTTGACCATCGTTTCATACACATCAAGTAACTTCGCATAATTTCGCTCAGCATCTTTGAGCAATGATTCATTCATGTCAATAGGAGAACGGTAATGAGAATTGATGAGGGCGAATCGTAAGACAAGTGGGTCGACCTTTGCAAGAATTTCATCGATTGTCCAAAAATTTCCAAGCGATTTACTCATTTTTTCCCCATCGATGTTGACAAATCCATTGTGCATCCAATGATGCACCACTGGTGAGTGGTCTGTGTAACATTCACCTTGGAAGATTTCCGCTTCATGATGTGGAAATCGTAAGTCATGTCCTCCTCCATGAATATCGAACTCGTTGAGAAAATGGTCGAGGGACATTGCGGTACATTCGATGTGCCAACCTGGCCGGCCTGGGCCCCAAGGTGAATCCCATGTGGGTTCGCCCGGTTTAGCAGCCTTCCACAAGGCGAAGTCCTTGTGGTCTTTTTTTCCACTTTGATCTTCAACTCTACCGCTTGCACCTGAACGAACTGCTTCTATGGATTGACCAGTGAGTTGACCATATTTTTCCGGTGCCGAGTCGACGTGAAAGTAGACTCCATCGGATGCGACATAGGCATGTCCTTTGTCGATAAGAACATCGATAATGCCAATCATGTGCTCGACATAATCGGTACATCTTGGATAATGGTTTGCCCGCTGAATATTGAGTCTATCCATGTCGTTGTAATACGCTTCGATATTCTCATCGACAATTTCTCTCCAGTCTCTTTGTTCAGTTTGTGCACGAATGATGATTTTATCATCAATATCCGTAAAATTTTGAACATAGGTGACATCATAACCAGATTGTTTCAACCACCGGTAGATGACATCAAAGGCAATATAACATCGGGCATGCCCTAAGTGACAACGGTCGTACACCGTCACGCCACATACATACATCGATACCTTGCCAGGATGTATCGTCTTGAAGGGAACCTTCTCTCGATGACGGGTATCGTACAGGTGAAGGGCCATTTCGCTCACCCCTACGAGTAAAATTTACTACTTGAAGGTTGATACCATATCGCATCTTGGAATGGATTGTGCCGACATTCAAGCGTGTATTTGTGACTGGTGTGAACGGGCACATAGGAAACCATATAGTGCGTGATTTACTTGAGCAAGGCTACGAAGTCAAAGGTTCGGTTCGTTCACTTCATGACCCCTCCCGCACGAAGCATGTCCTTCAGCATGCCATAGACCTCGGTTGTGAAGAGCGCCTTGAACTGGTTGAAGGTGATGTTTTGGACGCTGACCCTTGGCAAGGACTCCTCACTGGCTGCGATGTTCTGCTTCATACCGCAACCGTTTATTCCATTGATGAAACTGCTGAAGTAATTATTGATACGGCAATGAAAGGCACCTCTCATCTCTTCAATGCTGCAAAACAAGTTGGTATCGAACGTGTCGTCTACACCTCAAGTGTCGCTGCTGTCGGGAGCCTACCAAAAGGCGTAGCAAAAGATGAGAGCGTTTGGCAAAACAATCATGCCCTGCCATACACAATGGCAAAAACGGATTCGGAGAAGTTGGCCACAAAGTTGGCTGATGAACTTGGTCTTGATTTACGCATCATCAACCCATGTGCAGTCATTGGAGGCGGATTTTCAAGACCAACACCGAGTGTCGCCTATTTCGACGATGCATACCATGGTCGATTTCCGCTTGCCCCAAAATTCCCAATGGCCTTTGTACATGTGAAGGATGTAGCGAAAGCCCATCGGCGTGCATTTGAGGTGGATGAAGCTCAAGGTCGATTTATTCTGGCTCCGCACCACAGTCTCGACATGTCTTACTTGTGCAAGCAAATTAGGAAATTGTATCCTTCATCGAAGTCTCCAAAATGGGCATTACCCAATATCCTGCTACCTACAGCAGTGTTATTCGATATGATCAATGGGCTGAGGGGTCAAAACAGATATCTCACTCGACAAGTGGTCAAAAGTCTCAAGTCCGGTGATGCATATTATTCGAGCAAGAAAGCCGAAGATGTACTCGGCATGGAATGGATCGATTTTGAAACAGCTGTTCGCGATACAGTTGAGGGTTTTCAATGACCGATGTTCGTTTCAATGCCTATCATATGACCTCTCTAATCATCGCACTCACGATTGTGTTCTCAAGCCTTGCATTTCTGTTTTCAAACGAGTACCGTACCTTTCCGCACTTCATTTCTGAAGCAGATGTCGGCCTTCTTCCATCTTTGTTGTTCAAAGGAGGATTTGGTCTCTCAAGTTTTGCCATGACGTGGATGATGGTGTCATCCACACGCCGGTTGGTCGAACGAAAAGAGACTCGTCCTCGACAATTTGCTGCCATGACTCTTG
>JAUREO010000040.1 GCA_030827365.1 Candidatus Poseidonia sp.
CTTGATTTTGCACTTTCACATGAGGAATGGACCTCAAGCGAGATTCAAATTGGGGAGATTCTCGTCCATGCCCACCTTACTCCCGGCCATACACCCGGTCACCTCACCTTTGTGCACCAGCACTTTGTAGCATCTGGCGATTGTATGTTTCTTGGTCGATGTGGTCGAGTCGATTTGTTTGGTGGAGATGAAATGGCTCAACGAAATTCGTTGAAATATCTACGTGATATCCTTGTTGGTATGCCAAAGCAGAGCATGATTTTGCCCGGTCATCGATATGTTTTGTCGTCTGGACAAAATCCAACATTCATGCTCACTGGTGATTTTTTATCATCGAACGAAGCCATAATGGCTGTTGACCATGATGAACAATGGAACGCTCTGACCTTCCTTCGATTCGATGACCAACTCTCAAGGAGAGCGAGAGCCCAACAGTCCTAATGCTTTCACAACTCATCAAGGTTCAACATCGTTGGAATTGCAGCTTCTTTGGCCGCTTGCTCTTGGATTTGATGAGATTGCCATTGCGGCATAGATTCAGAGCCATCCCAACCAAGTTTTCTCGCCTCGACAAAGTCGCCCTGGGCAAGGTAATGTTGAATCCATGCCTGTCGGCGTTCTTCCTCTTCGAGGTGTGCTTGTTCAAGGGCGAGATGGTCGTGTTTCTCTTTGACAGCCTTACGTTGACCCGCAGCCTTTGACCCCATGGCAACAAGAATGGCAAGCAACAAGAAAACAATGATGCCTCCAACGAACATCATTGGGTTTGATCCACCCAGCAATTCATCATCGGACGAGGTATCTCTTTGGAGTGAAGGGTCACTCAAAATGGTGCATTTATTCTGGTCCGAGAGAAGGTAGTAACTTGGGTCCCATGGACAGTTGTCCTCCTTGTCAGCAACTGTATCTTCATCGGAGTCAGGGCAACCCAGCAAGTTGAATGTGGAACTTCCTAACTCGTTGATGCAATCATCAGGATTGTAGGCTCCAGTTGTGGTGTTATCACCGAATCCATCACCATCTTTGTCTCTCATCTGTGTGGCTCTGAAGGGGAAGGCATCTGGGTTGTGTAGACTGCTTTGGTTGTCACCCCAACCATCGCCATCCAAGTCCGACCATTGTTCATCGTCATCAGGAAAGGCGTCCCCGATTTGGTCTCGAATGATGATTTTCTGGCCCGGATTGTCAAGGTCGTCCATTTCTTTTTCTGTGTAGAAGTAATTGTCACCATATCCATCGCCGTCTGAATCCTTCCACTGAAGTCCATCGTCTGGGAATTCATCGATAGAATCGGCGTAACCATCAAAATCTCGGTCTGGACAACCGTAAATGTAGTCCTTATCGGATGTTCCGTAATCGTTTGGACAATCATCACCGTTGGTAATTGGAATACCATCCACTGCAGTGTTGTCTCCAAATCCATCACCATCAGAATCAGCCCATTGGTATCTGTCGTTCGGGAAAGCGTCAACAGGATCAACAAATCCATCCATGTCGTTGTCAGGACATCCTCGTGTGCTTGGTGTTGTTGAATCGCCGTAATCTAACGGACATACATCACCATTGGTTCCATCGAGGTTATCTCCAAAACCATCACCGTCAGTATCGGCCCATTGGGTTGGGTCACTTGGGAACTTATCCCCGTTGGTACCGCCTGGGTTGTCACCGTATCCATCGTTATCGTCATCCTTCCATTGGGTTGGATCTTCTGGATAGATATCGGGATTCGTTCCTTCTGGATTATCGCCTCTGTTGTCTCCATCACTGTCAGACCATTGGGTGGAGTCATCAGGGAATGGGTCTTCTGAATTAGCGTAACCATCTCCATCTCGGTCCGGGCAACCAATCTTTGTGCCTTTGGAAGATGTACCTGCTGACGCTGGACAGTCATCGGCATCGTTCCCTTCGGGGTTGCTACCAAATCCATCATTGTCCTCATCGCACCATTGAGTTGGGTCGCTTGGGAAGGCATCAGCACCGTAACAATCTGCGGTGCTTGTCCAATCTGAGGTTGGATTTGAGTAGCCATCTCCATCTGTGTCAATACATCCAAGTCGGTCAAGCGTTGAGTTGCCCCACACAAGCGGACAACCATCAGCACGGTCGCTGATTTCATTGTCACCATACCAGTCGCCATCGGTATCAAGCCATTGGGTTCGATCGAGTGGGAAGACGTCGACAGTTGTTGCACCAGAAATGTGTATCCCGGGCCATTCAGTTGGACGAATTGAAGCCCACGAAGCATCAGCGTAGTTGTCGCCGTACCCGTCGCCATCGGTATCATTCCATTGGGATGTATCACCTGGGAAAGCATCACCAGATTGGTTGAGATGGATTTGATATTCGTTGAGATCAAAGTAGTAATTGTCACCATACCCGTCGTTATCCGCATCCGCCCATTGTTTGGGGTCATTGACGGCCCAGTCTGCTTCATCAGACCAACCATCGCCGTCAGCATCTGGACAACCGAATCGATCTTCAGTTGAGTTGCCCCAAACCGTCACGCATGCATCCGGCTCGTTTGCAGGAGATGGGTTATCACCAAATCCATCGTTGTCTTGGTCAGCCCATTGAGTCCCATCGTTCGGGAATGCATCGACCATACCGTCGCCTTGGTCCGTGGAATTCCAACCATCGTTGTCAGGGTCAAGGTCAGCGTGAATGAAGTAGACGCCTTCATCTCTTCGGCCTACAGCAAGGGCCATATCAAAGCCGCCTGGGTGCCATGAAAGGCCGTAATGAATTCCACAATCGTTGTTCCAACCACTACAACCTCCTGGTCTTGGTGTAGAGAAGGTATCAACGAGGAGGTTTGAGTCAAATTCGTAAATTAAGACACTAGCACCGTTGCTTCCAGAGTTACCAAATCCAAAGGCGACCTGGATGCCGTCAGGTGAGAATTCTGCATCATAGCATGATGTTGATGGTGTCATGGTGAATTTCGTTGCGCCTGTTTGCAAATCCCACACCATAGCTCTTTGTTGAGAACCACCGCCGCCTGCAGCAGAACAACCTGCGACCATGTTTCCATCAGGTGAAATGTGAACTGCGTTGTAATTTTGATTTCCTCCAGTCAATGTTCGAGTTGTCCACCAGGATGTTGTGTTGACAATGTAAACTTCTCCATCCCCGCCGACGGCCATTCTTGTTCCATCTTGTGAAAACGCAACCGAAGAATATGTTCCTGCGTTGGCAGGTGTGATCTCGTGCCAAATATTACCCGTTGCAACTTCGACAAACATGACTGAACAACCCGAACAACTTCCCATTCCACCGCTGAATTCATCAACAACAGCAAATGATGTGCTGTTTGGCATGAAGGCAGTATCAGAAAATTGTCTTGAACTTCCAGAGTGGGTAATGCCATCGTGAATAACGGTGAGATTGCTGGCCCACAACACCGCAGCGGTGTCATCGGATAGAGTTACTGCAATATATTGTCCATCAGGACTCCATTCAACACTGCATATTGCAGCACCACCGCCCCAGGTGCAAGACCCACTTGAGACCAAACTCACCGAAGAACGAATAATGGAATAGGAACTTGCATTCCAAATTCGCAAAACATTTTCTTCAGCAGCAACGACCATTGTACCCGTAGGGTCATGGTCGATTGCCAACATGTTGTTGTTCGAAGTAATGGCCATTTCTTGAGAAAAATTTGGATTGTTGGAGGTCCAGCCGTCAGCAACATCGGATGTCCCATCTCCATCTTTGTCAGGGCAGCCTTGGCGGTCAACAGTTGAAGTTCCAGCGGCAAAGGGGCAATCATCATTGACATCATCAACGCCATCGCCATCGGAATCTGTTGCCGAAGCAAAAGATGAATAGGCTACTGTTGTGAAGAAAAAAGCAAGCAAGAATGCTTTCAGTTTGGTCGATGAAGTTTCCATAATTTTGGGATAATTCTTCTTATTAAATGATTATGGCGTTTTTGAGCGAAGTTGCATCATCAATTTGTAGCAAATTTTGAACAAGAGAAAACTTTGGAGGAACCATGAGCGATGCCTTGCCAAAGGTGAATATTGGTGTCGCCGATAGGATATTGTTGCACCTGCTTCACCAAGATTTTCAAGCTGATAGGTACATGGTAAATGCATCTCTCACCCGCCCCGGCATTGCTGATGCTTGTGGTATGCATCCACCAAATGTCAGTCGAACAATGAAAGATTTACATCGCGACGGTCTTGTGAGCGAGCATACCCGGGCGATTCAAGGTGATGAGCGCCGACAAAAAACATGGCAACTTACTGACGCAGGAAGGCATGAAGCCAATGCAAGAATAAAGGAACTCAAGGAGACGAAGGTTCTAATTCGAGAGGTAGAAGGTGATTTGGTTGAAGTTCAAGCGGGCGATGCGGCGACCTTCCTCGCAACTGATCTGCCCGTACTCCAAATTCTCCTCCATGCCCAGCATGAAGGTGTCCTCGTCTATGGCGATATCCGATTCGGCCAAATCCAAAAAACAGTTGACGGCAAAGAACTTCCAAAACCAGGTCGACTTGTAACCCTCGTAGGTGCTCATGCAACTTACGCCAACAAACCTCCAGAAACCCGACCGGTATATGGACGAGATGATGAGGTTGTACAATTACAAGAATGGTTTGATGAACGAAAACCGTGTGTCGTCGTGCACGGAATTGCAGGCATTGGTAAGTCAACCCTTGTAGCACATTGGTTGAAAAAACAAATTGAGGTTGAACCGCATTTGTCGATTTGTTGGTATCCTTGCCAGCCATGGGACCGTTCACTCGGTTTAGCCACAAGTCTTCTGCATCGATTTGGAATTGACGAAACACACGACCCGTATCACCTCATCGAAACATTACCATTGCAGCCAAGAGGTGAAGTTGATGTGGATTCATGGCGTCGTCGTCTACTTGCTTACCTTACAGATGCAAACACCATCCGTGAACGATTCAAAGAGACTGCAGGAGGGCCACCCCCCTATTGGCTCGTCGTTATCGATGATATTCATCACATCACTGAATCTGCAGGCAATTTACTCGGCTCACTCATTGAAATCTCAAAGAAGGCGCCTTTACGACTGATGTTTATTTCTCGAACAACCCTGAACATTTACGATCGGAGGGACGTTCATACGCGGGACATTGTCCGAGAATTGCCACTGACAGGGCTGACAGTTGATGCCATTCGTGACTGGCTTGTGACGATGAAAGCCGTCGAGGTAAGCGAAGAAGAAATTCACACAGCAACAGGAGGACATCCGCTTGCTCTTGAACTGCTTGAACTCTATGGTCAACCAACGCATGTTGATTGGTTGCGTTTTCTCGATGAAGAAATCCTCTCAAACCTACCGGCGGCCGAGGCAGAATTATTGCACACACTTGCTACTGCCACAGAACCAGTTCCGTGGGAAAAATTGTCATCATCTCTTGACTGGCAAGGCCCACCACCCCCAAACCTGTTGAAGCATGGCTTGCTCCTCGAATTAAGTGAAGGAATGTGGCTCCATGAAGCCCTCAGGGAAAGGCTCAACCGTGATGTCGGCAAGTCACTTGAACAACGAAAAGCACGTTTGAATCTAGATTAGAAATCATTTGCATTCATTGCATCATCAATCCATTGGAGTAATTGAGGACGACTCATCCCTCCAACTTTTTGTGTTACAAGATTGCCGTTATGATAGATAAACAGCGATGGAATCGCTCGAATAGCCATTTTACCGGGCGTGATTGGATTTGATTCAGTATCCAATTTTGCGATTAAAATATCTCGTTCCTGTGCGACTTGTTCAAGCACAGGTGCGATAGCTTTGCACGGCCCACACCAAGGTGCCCAAAAATCAACCAGCACCCATTCTTGTTCTACAATTGCCGTATCGTAATCATTGTCCGAGATGTTCTTGATTGAACCCATACTCTATCCCATCCGTGCTATTCGGGGCATCATTATGATGTTTGTTGTGGAGTTTTTTGAAAAAGAATATCTGGCCGAGATAATAAGTTGCTTCCTACTCCTCTTCAAAATCTATTGACTTCTTCATGATGAACTTATATTTAGACATTTTACGAGTCAAGACTATGGTACTTGTGAACCATATCAATGCATCTTGAAAAAAACCAAAAAACCTTGAAAAACAATGCAAAAAGTCAATTCTATCTTCTAAGATTCGCTAACCCCGATAAATGGTTGGTCAATGTCAAGTTGAAGAATATACAGCCCAGTTGAGATACAAGAAGCGTAAATTCGCCCCTCATGGAATTCAACCGCCCAAAGGAAAGGCACCCATCCAAAATCGTAGAATTGGCTGTCAAGCGGCGTACCGTCGAGGTGGCCAGAAGGCAAAAAGTAACCAACCGTTGCTTCCTTATGAATCTCGACCCTATCCGTAGCCACAGGGTCAATCAGCGTTTCAACATCAACAATCCACAAACCTGCATGATAATGAGAGATGTACAATCGACCATCCCATGTCCCTCCATGGGACTGGTCGGTTTCAGAAGTGGTTTCGAAATATGCACTATCCAAATTGTGTGGGCTAAACAACAACCATTGGTCAGATTGTGGGTCGAGTTCGCAACTTGAACCGAAACAATGGTCCTCGGCATAGGGTATTTCCCAATCTCTTGTCATCGTGACTTCAAAGCGGAAATTGCCATTTTCCATACTGTATTCGGTTGTGTCAAGAAAGTAAATGATACCAGTTCCTTCATACAAATCGAGACATTCGACCGCAGCGGTGACATAGTGTCGAGGCGTATCTCCGAGTCCAAGATGAGACACATCGAGCATGGTTGGAAACGGCTCAGCATAATGAATGTACGAAACCCTCCCTCCGTTGACATTGCCAGTCGTGCTACTATCTGGATTGCCATCTTCATCGAGGTCGAGGAAATCCATCCAAGACCCGACTTCTGGGGCTCTCCAGCGGCACATGAGCGGATTCCCTTGCCCCGCTTTGCATGTGGTGGCCATGGTGATATATTGCAAAGGAGAATTCGTCGGATGTGGCACATCAGTGACATCTGCAATTCGCAATCCTGCTTCCCAATATGAGCCGTAAATGAAGGTACGACCGTACCGAGGGTCGTTTGCATCGGTTCCTGGCCAAGTTTGAACCGTCATATCATGAATGTAGATCCATCCACCTCGAGTGGTTTCCCATGCAACTTCGTATTCTCCTACTTTCACAATTGTGTGGCCATGGCCAGATGCTGGTACGCCCGGTAACAACCTCGAAGCGCTTCCCTGCAGGTTGAGGTGAGCTATTGTAACCCCTCCGCAAGCCTCTCCAATTGCTGAAATACACTCTTCATAATCCGGATTTGCAACAAAGATGTACCATTCCCCGTCAATCATGTGGGGATAGAGATTGTGAGGCCCACTTGGATGGTCAACATCATACCAAGAATCGACATATGTCGGGTTTGATTTGTCTGTGACGTCCACCAATGTTACCGACACCTGAATGGGGTCGCCCCATTCACCTACATTGGGATCGGCGTATCCAGAATCGACCAATTGATTTTGCAAAATAACATATTCGTCTCCATTATACTCAAAATATTTGACATCGAGAACTTGAGTATTCGGGTCGTGATATACTCCAACAACTTTTGGGTCAGATGCATTTGTGACATCGACGATATGCATGTCATTCCAGCCTGCTTGATAGGTGTAGATGTTGCCATCTGGGGAACGGGCGACAGACACTTCAGCATTCCCAGGGGTTGTAAGTGGGTTAAACGCAAGTTGCTCAATATTGTCACTACCAGCACGGTGTTGACTTGCATTCATGTGGTCGTGACCTTCGCCTTGAAACAAAGGGTCCCCTGCGGCAAAAATTGCTTCATTTCCTGAGCCACGTTGTTCTTCAACCGGGTCGACGAGAATGAGAATTGCAACTGATGATGCAAAAAAGATTGACAGTATGACGAGCACAACACCTTTGTTTTCCATACACGTCGACGACGAGTTCGTGGGATTTGTATTTATTCCCCCACAGATTGAGGTCAACCCATGAGGGTATTGATAGTACTCTTTTCGGTGCTTTTCTTTGCAATGCCAGTGGTTGGCCACGAACTCGCTGTGTACACTATCGTGGTGACATCCGAAGGACCTCAACCAGCGCATGTGCCACAAGAATCGCTCAAAGAAGGTGATGCGGTTTGGTTTTGGATGAAAGACTCGACCGAAGGAGCAACACTTGTGGTGAATCTTGAAAAATCTGGCAAAACTTTCTCCTCGCCCACTCTATCTTACCATTGTGAACTTGATGAACAGGGAGAGAAAGTCGAGGAGGACTGCGAAAATCGTTACCAATTCCAGTTTAATCAATACTATGCTTCAGGGATGTGGGATGCAACCTATGAGGTGTACCACAATGGAACACTTGCCCACACCAAGGCTGGAACCATCTACATCAATGAGGACATGCATGAAGATGGTGATCATCTTCACTTGATTGATTATCTCCGACCCGTTGCCACCATGCTTGCTTTGTTTTCCTTGCTTGCAATGATGATGGTTCTTACTCTACCGTCAAACAACCCCGACGAAGAGGAGTAATTCTCACTTGAAGCATAACGACAATCCTCATGAAGTTGCGTCGTGTCCAATGTCACAGAGGGGTTTCATGATTATCGCACCAAGCGTCCTCACCGCCGACCTATCCTCTCTTGGTTCTGCATGCAAAGAAGCTGTTGAAGCGGGACTTGACTGGCTACATCTTGACATCATGGACGGCAATTTTGTTCCTAATCTTACGTTTGGACCTCCTGTCATCAAGCGACTCCGAGAGCATTTGGGCTCAGGGCCAATTTTTGATGCTCACCTCATGATTGAAAATGCCGAAGAATCTTACATGCAATACATCGAAGCAGGTTGTAATCACCTCACCGTTCACGTCGAAGCGGTCAAGCATCTTCATCGCCTTGTTCATGCTATTCGAGACGCTGGTGCTGGTGCAGGCGTTGTCCTCAATCCTGCTACTCCAATCGATTCAATTCGAGATATCTTGCCAGACCTTGACCTCGTTCTTATCATGAGTGTAAATCCAGGATTCGGAGGTCAATCCTTTATTCCGACTGTCGAATCAAAGATTCGTACTCTCCGTTCGTGGATCGATGAACAAGTATCCAATGGAGGCCGTCCCGTACAGATTCAAGTTGATGGTGGAGTGAAAGCCCACAATATTGCCATGATTCAAGAGTGGGGGGCAACGAATTGTGTTGTTGGCTCTGGTTTGTTTAATTCAAATGGCTCGGTCAAAGAGAATCTTCAAATTATCCTCAACGCTTTAGGTTGAGGTGAAAGAGTATGAACATTCTGGTTGTTTCGTTACTCTTTCCTCTTCTTGAAAACCCCAATAGAGGAATTTTTGTTGCACATCATGTAAACGACTTGGAGGAAGCAGGCCATTCCGTTCGAATCATTAATCCATTACCACGAATGATACGCTACGCTGAAACGAGCCGTTCAACCCTCAAAGGTGTCGCCCGAACACCAAAGAAATACAGCACAACTCGGCATGAGGTACTCAGTCCAAAATTCATTGATTTTCCCGACCACCCATTTCCGCGAATGACCTTGAACAGTGTAGCAAGGAAGGCCAAATGGGTCATCAAAAACCTCGGTTCATGGAAACCTGACATTATTTTATGTCACACATTATTTCCAAGTGCTCAACTTGCCTTAACCTTGTCAAAGGAATGGAAGATTCCGTGGATTGGCATCGTTCACGGCCATGATATCGATGTTGGTTTGCAACATCAAACCACTGGACGACACATACGCTCTTTGGCAGCAAAGGCGGGTGGACTTGTTTGCGTATCACAGTCTCTTCTAGAAAAGGCAACAATGGAACAGCTTAACGAAAATATTCTTTACATTCCCTGCCGAACAGAAGTAGGTAAAGATTGGGCAAGGCCAATGAAGCCATGGAAAGGTAGATGGCGAAAGGAAACTATCGATATTTTGTTTCCTTCCGATCCCCGCAGGCTAGAAAAAAATTTTTTCTTAGCATTACAAACTGGAGAGGAATTAGAACGGCGTGGTTGGAAAGTAGGAATTACAAAATTACAACATCAACCTCACGATGTTGCCCTTGACAGGATGCTCACTGCAGATGTGACACTCATCACTTCACACCGAGAATCAGGACCGCTGACAGCGAGAGAATCCATACTTTGTGGCACACCAGTTGTCACCGTTAATGTGGGCGATATGAGAACATTCCTTCCACCTCAATGGATTCGAGAATACGACGCAATTGACCTTGCTGATGGAGTTGAAGAAGCATTACAACATGGTTGGACGCATGATGGACCATCACTTGCCTTTTGTTCGAAAGAAGAAGTTATGAAAGCGTGGACTTCACTGCTCGAACAGCACGTGGAATAAACAAAAACAAAGGCAAACCAAACAACCAAATGAGTGTTGAACTAAGGAGGCCAACCACGATCAGCACAGATGACATGGTTGCAAGAATCCAATCATCGCGCCTTTGTTTCACCCAGTTCCAAGAATGGCTGAGTACAATAGAATATACGAGCATTGCTATGGCTGATATTGTTGCTGCAAGGCTGCCCATCATGAGCACTTTGTGTGGAGAAGATGCTAAACTGACGACCAAGAACCAACCTACCAACAGTGCAGTCAAGGCAACAATCGCAATGAATGTTGTAAATCGCCAAGGATTGTAATGTGTTTGCAGTCGTGTGTAGGTTGGCGTAGCAAGTATCGTTGCAGCCCAACCGAGCAGTAATACCGTAAAGAGTTCAATGGCATTCCCGCCGAGGGAGCCATCAAAATATTGCTCAGGAAATGCAATTAGTGCCAGTTTTTCGACGATGAGATAGCCCGAAAAAAGGCCGATAGGCAAGATGCCGAGACAAATATCAAGACTTGCATTCATCGCTGTGATTTGTTGTTCGGGATGATGACGATGTGCACCAAGTACTGGTAGAAGTGAAGACCGCAAAGCAGCAGGAACGACAAGACCAGCCAACCAGGCCAACTGTGCAACATGGAACACCGCCATCGCATCAACATTCGAAACAAAGGCAATCATGAATTTCTCAATTCGAATGACGTATGGAAGGATGCTTAAGGTGATGGCGAATGGTAATGCCGAATAGAATAAGACTCGATTCGATATCCAATCTGGGCCAAGTCCTTCGGAATTTTCTTTGAAACCAGCCGTTGAAGTTAAATTATGCAAAATGAATAATGAATAAAAAACGCTGACGCAACCACCAATAAAGAAGACAAGCCCGTACAAAATCACATCAGCGGACCCATACCAGAATAACATGAGGTAACCACATACAATCACGGTTCGCTCAATAACCTTCGAAATTGCCTCCTGATGTGCATGTCCAATCGAACGCAGTGCAGTTCTTGGGCTATATGATGCAATATGAATAAAAGAGATGAGTATGCCAAGGATGGCTAAAAATTCAGGGGCATCTTGACCAAAGAAATCGAGAGGCTGAATGACGAGAGCGAGAAGGAGGAAAAAGGCAAAAGCAGTTCCTTGCATCTTGTATGTTCTCCATACTGCATGTCGTACAGCATGAGGCCGATTTGAACCATCTCGTGCTAAGAGTGTTGGGAGGCCAAGGTCTGTGATGAGAAACAATGACGCGTAGACATCAATAGCAAGGACAAGCCAACCGTATTCAACGGGTAGTAGTGTACGCGTCAGAATAATTTGACCCAAAAATGCAAGAAAGACAGAAATGATTTCAGCACCGAGGAGCCAACCTGCATCTCTCCCGAGAGCAGGGCGTCGATGAGAAGCAATTTCCACAAAGATTGGACCGTCCTATGATACTTGAAACCATGCTTCAAAAAGCACAGGTTCAATACAGAAAACCGACACGAGGGGATGGTGGCATCACATGGTTGACGTGGCTTGGGTCGAAACAGAGATTCTCAAAGCCGTTCCTAATGCAGAGGTTGAGGTCATCGATTTGCATAGGTCCGGTGACCATTTCCATGTTCGAATTATCTCTGAGTCGTTTGAAGGCGTTCGTCCTTTGCAACGCCAGAAGCAAGTTCTTGCTGTGATGAAGCAGCATATTCCACACCCGATTCACGCTCTCGATCTAAAGTGCATGACTCCCGAACAAGCTGCTGTTGCGGGAGATACAGCATTTGACCCTCATGGAGGGGGCCAAGGCATTCATGTATCGAGATTGATGAGAAATAAGGAGGAATAAGAATGGATTGGACCCCAGATGAATTACAAGCAATAGTCAATGAACACGCCTTGGTTTTGTTCATGAAAGGAACGCCTGATGCACCCCAATGTGGATTTTCAAATCGTGCTGCGCAAGTGTTACAACAACTTGGCGAGCCATTTGCAGCGATCAACGTTTTGCTTGACCCTCGAGCCATTCCATCGATTTGTCAGTGGTCGGATTTCCCAACTATGCCACAAATTTATGTCCATGGAGAATTGATTGGCGGGTCCGACATCGCACTCGAAATGCTTCAAGACGGGAGCCTTCGAGAGATGTTTGATGAAGGCCGAGCTTGATTCACTCATCAACCTCAAACGCCCATAGGTGCTTCTTTCCATCGTCTTCGGAAGTATATCCTATATGTACAATAAACGGAGATTTCCTTAGGGCTCGATTGAGGACATGGGGCTCAATCATCTCGCCTTTTTGTTCCCATGCCGTAAGAATATCGCCCATCGTGACCGGACCAAATTCTCGAATAAAAGCAACAATTCGTTCGGCTTCTTTCCGAATTTCAATGCGCTCAGGAGAGTATTTTGATGGTCTGGGCATGAGCGTTCACCATCGTTCAGGGTTGAAGAAGTCTATTCTTTGCTGCCATCATCAAATTCAAGGGCTCTTGCCCTTGACATAGCATCATCATCGGTAAACCAGAAGGTTGGCGTTGGTCCAAAATCGATGTCCCATTGCTGAACTGCTCTCGCAAACATTTCTCCGTCGGCGTATTGCTTGCACCAGGCTAAAAACCAATCCGCTTGTGCCTGCATGGCTTCGTCGCCTTCCGATTGCCGCCGTAGGAGTTCGGCTTGCAATGCTGTGATCATCATCCAATTGGGCGTTAGAGCATAGGTCACGTACGGGTTGCGTTCCATGGCAACGCTGCTGTATTCGGTCCAAAGCGAAAAGACCTGGTCGTAGAGATAACCGACGGTCAAGACTCCCAACATGACGGTCATGAAGATAGTCAAGAGGCCGAGATAGGTGGCTGGTACACCGAGCAAGGTGTCGTTGAAACACAGGGTGTCGCTGCACGAAGATTCAAACCGCCAGCGTACATATGGCCATACCAGTAGTGTGATGGTGGTGCCCCACAACAACAAACCAACCACTGCTTGGGATTGTTGCATACGCCAATATTGACGCATGAGCCATTTTCTAAAAAATGAAGTCGAGCCGGATTCGTTCGTCATAGTGATTGCCATAAGATGATACTTCAAGAATCAATTGCATATTTTTCACATTTTTGAGGCATCCTCATCAATAATCGATGACAGCGCTCTTCATGGGGGGGGCCATTTTACCCGGTGGAACCCAACCATGGCACCGAATTGATGATTCAAAAAGCCACCATTATAGCCAAAAACAAATCAAAAGATGCCTTCATGACAGAAATCCACTCCTTCCAATTCTCGAGGATAAGTACGCTTCAAGAAGCGTTGTGGAAGAAAAAAATGTGTGCGAACTTCCTCAACTGTTTTACTGGTCTGAATCGGGTGTCATCGATTGGAATCAAGTACCAGAACGATGTGTGATTAAAACCAATCATTGGTCGGGTGATGTTCTTTTCTTGATGGACAATGGTCCTTCACCTATGCTTGATGTCGAGCGAAAATTTAGAATATTTTCAAAACAGGATAACCGCTACAGAATCATTAGAAATTCACGAGACCAACATGGACGTTGGTGGCCCAAATGGAGAATTCAAAGGGCGGTGAATTGGTGTCTTCGTCAACCCTTCCCTGTTGCACTTGAATGGGGGGCTACACAAATTTCTCCTCGAGGCGTCATGGTTGAAGAATTGCTGCTCGAAAACAATACACTTCCAAATGATTGGAAAGTTCACGTGTTTCACGGGAAAGCGGGATTTATTCAATACGATGTTGGACGAATGAGTTCACATTCACAATCTATTTACAACTTGGAAGGCCAACGAATTCATCAAACAAGTCCAAGATGGAGTGAAGAATTTACTCCTTCGGAAATTGTTTCAATCCTTGGGCATGAGGGCATTTCTTCACTTGTGTCCGTTGCAGAAAAACTCGCTGAAGACATTGATTATACGAGAGTTGATTTGTACCGAGTGAATGAAAAATGGGTGTTTGGGGAATTCACAAATTATCACAACTCTTGCCATCCACAATCGATAGAGTGGGAAGAACTTGGTGGTTCGTTGTGGTCATGATTCATTCATCAATAAATTTCCTTGTAGGCGTTGGGTTAAAACACACCATTGAATTCCCCCGTTCATGGAGGGAGCCCGCATCTTGAGAAAATTAGTGGTCGAAGGTGGTTCGAAAATCATCGATTTCGACAACAAGGCGTTCAAACCTGTTCCTGAAGAGGGCATCGAACTCGCTGTTGATGCAATGCGACGAGGCGTCATCTACAGGTA
>JAUREO010000041.1 GCA_030827365.1 Candidatus Poseidonia sp.
ATATTGTTGCAGCTGAGGAGCAGGGTATTGAGTCCAATCAATTACAAGGAACCATCCAGAATGATATCCTCAAGGAATATATTGCTCGTGGCACTCATGTCTTTCCACCAAAACCCAGTATGAGGTTGATTACCGATGTGTTTCAATATTGTAAACAACATGTACCTTTGTGGAATACCATTTCAATTTCAGGATACCATATTCGGGAAGCTGGTTCTACGGCCGTTCAAGAATTGGCATTTACATTAGCAAACGCCATTGAGTATCTCGATGCAGCCATAGGCGTAGGTTTGGACATTGATGAAGTTGCCCCCAGAGTTTCCTTTTTCTTTAATTGTCATAATGATTTCTTTGAAGAAATTGCAAAATTTAGAGCCGCAAGAACCCTATGGCACGACATCGTACAAGATCGATATTCTCCCAAAAATCCTCGTTCATCGATGCTACGTTTCCATACACAGGTGGCAGGTGTGAGTCTTACTGCGCAGCAACCACTGAATAACATTTCACGGGTTACCATTCAAGCACTTGCTTCAGTTCTTGGAGGAACTCAATCGCTTCATACCAATTCTTATGATGAAGCACTCGGTTTGCCGACAGAATCATCTGCAACTGTAGCCTTGCGAACACAACAAATTATTGCTGAAGAGTCCGGTGTCGCTGATGTTGTCGACCCACTTGGTGGTTCGTATCATGTTGAATATTTGACTCAGGAAATGTACAATAAATCAAAAGGGGTTATTGATGAAATTTTGGAGATGGGTGGAGCGCTAAGGGCGATAGAATCAGGTTGGCAACAAAAAGAGATTCATTTGTCTGCTTACAAATACTTACGTGAAATAGAGCAAAAATCTAGAAGAATCGTTGGCGTAAATTATGGAGAAATGAATGAGGGCCAAACAATACCTACAACAAAAATTGATGCCAACCTTCAACATGAACAAGAACGAAAATTGAAAGAATTACGTACATCAAGGAATCAAAAAGAGGTTGACAGGATTTTGAATGAAATTCAAATGGCATCTCGCTCCGGTGAAAATCTCTTTCCCCTTGTGATCAATGCTGTAAGATTGAGAGCAACACTTGGTGAGATTATGGATTCAATGAAAAGAGAATTTGGAGAATATATGTCTCCGTCGGGATTTTAAAGTGATTTTATGAAAATTGGTAATATATATCTTGACCATATCGGTATTGCGACAAATTCATTGGATTTGGGTGGGCATTTTTGGAATCTCATCGGTTTGAACCAAAGTGAGAATGATGAGGCCAATGATGAGCAAGGGGTCAATATACGATTTTTTTCAACCGATGGAAATTCTGGTAATCCAATTGCACCTCGAATTGAACTTTTGGAACCACAATCTTCTGATTCTCCAATCGGTCGATTTCTAGAAAAACGAGGTCCCGGTGTACAGCAAATTTGTTTCCGTGTCGATGATATAATTGCGATGATTGAGTACCTCATTGCTAATGGGGTTAGAATGATTGATGATACACCAAAAAAGGGTGCAGATGGTTGCAAAATTGCATTTGTCCATCCTTCCTCCACTGGTGGTGTTTTGGTAGAATTATCTCAACATGAATCATCGATTTAAATGCCAACTAATATATTGGAAAATCGTTTGAGTGCTCATATGAGAACATGCATAGACCATTTGCTTGCCTTACCTCACATTGATGGACCAAGGTTGAAACAGGAATCTGATTTCATCGCTCAACGACTTGATGAGTTGAGAATCAAGCGTATAATTTCAAATGAAGCATATCTCGATGCTGGAGCGATTCAAGGAGCAATTGAAATGATTGCAAATTTGGTCGAGGTGGGTGTTCACCAATCTGAAATTCATCAAAATCTTCAATCACAATTGGAACGTGCTATGAAATTGGAAAGCAAACACCCTGGCCTCAACCTTGCAATTGAGCAAGGAAGGGCGAGTTGAACTCAATGGTTGAAATTTTACTCACCGTCCGAAATGTATCAAAGCAATTCGGTGATTTGAGGGTTTTGAATTCAGTAGATTTGGATATTCAAAAAGGTGAGATTATCGGTCTTGTCGGGTCAAATGGTGCAGGAAAAACCACATTGTTGAGGCTGTTATCTGGAGTGTATTTACCTTCAGAAGGTGAAATTCGGTTTGAAAATGGTGAATCAATAGAAAAAGCAAGACAAAGAATTGGCGTCGTTCCTGAATCAACTGGGCTATATTCTCGTCTCACCGCATGGGAAAATATTCGATACCACAGTCGATTGTATGGCGTTTCAGACGAGTTTGCATGGAGGAGGACTTCGCAACTTGCATCACCACTTGGGATGACCGATTCACTCGCAAGACATACCAAGGGTTTCTCTCGAGGAATGAGACAAAAAACGGCATTACTTCGTGCACTTGCACATTCTCCTCATTTGCTGCTCCTCGATGAACCAACTGCTGGTTTGGATATTACAAGTGCAAGAACATTGAAAAAATTAATTCTAAAGTTAAAGGAAGAAGGGGGAACAGTTGTTTATTCAACGCATCAACTTGCTGAAGCTGAGCAAATATGTACCCGAATTGTCATAATCCACAATGGAGATATCCGAGGAAACGGCACAGTCAAGGATATTTTGGAAGCGACTCAACAAACAACCCTTGAGGGTGCTTATGTACATTTAACAAAAGATGATGCACGACCAAGATTTGAGGCGGAAGAAAAATCAACAAAAATCTCTTCATGGTGGAGGCAACTCTTCACCGGAAAACTTCCCCCAACTGTGAGAGGAGTTGATGAAAGTGAGTAAAACTGGTCAACGCATTCGAACGATTGCGAAGAAGGAATTAATCGAATTTGCGAGGGATTGGAGAACTATTCTCGCAATCCTTGTAATACCTTTGCTTCTATTTCCTGTACTGTTTATTCTATTTCCAGTCTTGCTCGAGTCCGAAGCTGAGGAGCGCGATCTCATGGAATTAAACATTGAGATTAAAACCAATTTGGACTCTTCGGAATTTGAAACTTATTTCGAAAATTCAAAATTGAATATTATGTATTCTTCGCTTCAGGATGAAAACCTTTCTTTTATTTCTGAAGGCGAGACAGATGAACTTCGAAGTCTTACGATCGATGCAATTCTCAAATTGGAGAAGTCGAATTCTACCTTTATCTACAGTTTGTTCTACCTTTCAACCTCAGAACAGAGTTTGGAGTCGAGGTCGAGAATTCTCCTCATTTTGGAAGAGTGGGAAAAAGTCGAGGTTGAAACAAGAATTGAAGGTGCAGGACTTGATATTGAGGAAACGCTGGACCCGATTAGGTACGATGGACAATATCTTGCAAACGACGTCGCAACAAAGGGAGAACAATCTGGAATGATACTTTCTTTATTCATTCCTTTGGTATTGTCAGTTTGGACTTTCACTTCAGCCATACAACCTTCTATTGACATGACAGTAGCAGAAAAAGAGCGGGGAACTCTTGAAGCTCTCCTTGGGTTACCATGTTCGAGGAGGGAATTGCTCCTTGGTAAATGGCTCGCAGTGGGAACCATCACCGCTATTGGTGTAGCATTACAAATTGCGGGATTATTATTTGCAATCACATATTTGGCTTCAACAAATTTGTTTAGTTTGCCATCTTTATCTGCATTAAGTCTCTTTTTGCTTTTCATTGCAGTTCTTCTTTTTGCAATCATGGTAGTAGCCATTGAACTTGCTATTGCGATAAGATCGCATAGTGTAAAGGAAGCGGGTTCAATTCTTGGTCCAGCGGTATTATTCATCTTATTTCCAGCATTATTCAGTCAAGTCATCAATTTGGATAACATCGAATCGTTTTGGTTTGCTATCCCCGTGGTTAATGTTCTCCTTGCCCTACGGGAATTACTCATGGACAGGGTTGTCTTTGACCATATTTTCATTTGGATTTCAACATCGCTCATCTATGCTGCAGCTGCTGCGATATATGCATCAAGGCAATTTAAGAGAGAAGATCTTGTTACAAGTATTAGTTGAGAGAATAGTTTCTAAAACATTCTTTTAGAATATCGATGATGAGATCTATTTCTTCTGAGGATATTTCAAGGTGTGAAGTGAATCTCAATGCATTAATTCCTCCATGAATTACCCCGAGACCACGTTTGCGGCACCAAGTTTCTACGCCATGAAAACCTACAACAGGGTGTGTTTTTTGATTCAATTCAATTGAACATAACAAACCAGTGCCTTGAACCTTTGAACAGATATTAGGAAACTCATCCACTAAAATATTCAACTTTTCTACAAATTCAATTCCTCGGTTTCGAATGTTATCTCTTAATCCATCACGAAGACTATCGAGAACAGAAATGGCTACCTCAAGTGCTCGTGGATTGGTTGTCATCGTGTTTCCATAAATTCCTGAGGCGTACAATTCAGCAGCACGTGTAGACAAACCGAGCACTGATAATGGATATTGACCTGCATTCAATGCTTTTGACCAAGTTTCACAATCTGGAACTTCACATGATTCGAAACCGGGATAATCGACAAGGGATAAACATCCGTGACCTCGAAGGCCAGCTTGAATTGAATCAATGAGTAAAATCGTACCGTGTTCGGTGGATAAATTTCGTGCCATGTCGTAAAATTCTCTGTCAAGCGCTTGACCGGGATTTCCTTCACCTTGGACGGGTTCGATAGCGAATAACTCAATGAATTGATTGTTATCATCAGCAGATTCAAACGCATGTTGGAGTGCTTCAATGTCATTGGCAGGTACAAGAATGAGGTTTTTTCGATGGCGGAACGATGCTAAGTTTTGGACATATTTCGACAAGCACGAATGTGACATTTGAGCAGGCCTATCGGTCCTGCCATGAAATCCTTGAACCACTGCCATCATCACTATTTCTTTCCCTTCGTGTTTACCACCGGGATCCGTCAAAAGTTTTGCATTGACATCAGCAATTCTACAGGCAACAGTAACAGATTCCGAACCACTATTCATACAAATAAAACGGTCAAATGGACAATCACCTCTCGAATGCCCTAATTCTAAACGCATACGTTGGTCAAATCTAAGTTGAGAAAACGAAGGCGTCATTACATTTGCCATTACCCAATTTTTTGACATCGCTTGAATCACATGTTCAGGTCCATGCCCAAATCCCAACATCCCATAGCCTCCGTTGTCATGAACAACGGCACCGTGCGAAGTAATGATCCAAGGCCCCTTCGCAGAAAGTGGTACATACGGATTAATTGTCGGGGCAGAATAAAAATTGACAAAACCGGATTGAAGATGTTTACACAGTTCTTCTTCATTCATCAAAAAGAAATCATGGCCAAACTCGGCCTCAAGCACTTTTCGGTATTCCATTGCGTCGCGGATTGCAATTTCTAAGGATGGGTCTCGTTCCAAAAAAAACTGAATTTCCTTGTTTGATAGCCCTACAGTGTTCTTATGACCTGAACTTTCACGCATTTTTTCAAGGTTGCTTATTGAGTCGGTCATCGATTGCATGTACTGTAATCACTCAAGCCGTTCTTTCAACCTTATGGCTATCTTTTTGGGTTTTATGAGTCGTAATCGTATAATAATATTATAATATTACTATAAGATGGATTATACCATGCCAAAGATTTCTCTCGACATGCCACAGGAACTTGTTGATGACTTGAAAATCCATGTAGGTGACGATAAAAAATTCATCAGTTTGGCTGATGCAATTCGCACTGCATGTAGAAAGATGCTCGACCAGTTAGACATTATCGATGAACGTCATGGCAGGAGTGGATAAGATGCCTAGTCGAAAAGACGCCGAAAATGCTGTACAAACTTTGCTTGAATATCTCGAAGGTTCGGGTGCCATTAAGAGAGAAGGCTTGGAAAGAACACCTGAGCGCGTGATTGATTCTTGGGATGAAATTTTTTCAGGATACACTCAATCAGCCTCGGATATCTTGGATGCTACATTTAACGGTGAGGAATACGATGGAATCGTTTTACTCAAAAATATTGAATTCACTTCTACGTGTGAACACCACCTTCAACCATTCAACGGTTTGGCACATGTTGCTTACATCCCTGTGGACAGAATTGTTGGTATTAGTAAATTGGCACGACTTGTCGAACTTCACGCTCGTAGATTGCAAAATCAAGAGCGAATCACAAAATCCATTGCAGACGACTTGGAGACTCATTTAAGTCCATTGGGCTGTGGGGTCATATTAGAAGCATCACATGGATGTATGCAATGCAGAGGTGTGAAAAAACAACAGGCAATTATGACAACATCAGCAATGCGGGGAGTCTTTTATGAGAAACAAGAATCTCGTTCGGAACTTCTACAATTGATTCGTTCATAGGTGAGATCATGAATGATTGTGGTTTGTCGGGTGAGGTAATCAAAGATATGGCATCTGATTTGGCAATGAAATACAATATTGTTGAAATTTTTCATTCGGTGCAAGGCGAGGGACATCGAGTTGGAATCCCACATGTTTTCGTACGATTTGGAAAGTGTAATTTACAATGTGAATGGTGCGATACCGATTTTGATACATTTTCCACATGGAATGCACTGGACATTCTTGCTGAAATTATGAAGTATGATTGTAAGAATGTGATTTTTACAGGGGGTGAGCCAATGCTCAATGATTTATGGCCACTCCACCGTTTATTAAAATCCCGAAATTATTCGATATCAATCGAAAGTAATGGTACAATCCTTATCCCTAATGGCCTCGTGGATTGGATTACTATTTCTCCCAAAGACCAAGTTTATCCTAATGTTTCGATTCGGCAGAGAACTGGCCATGAGCTAAAATGTGTGTACGTAGGTCAAGATTTAACGATGTATGATGATTTGAAATCAGGATTTGACCATCTCTATCTTCAGCCCTGCTATATCGATACAGATTCAGTGGAACAAAATGGCGTCAATTTTGCACTGACCGAAGATGCAGTAAAGAAGAATCCTGGATGGAGATTATCCTTGCAAACCCATAAATGGATGGGGGTCAAATAATGTCAGCAGAACAGTTTGCGGTCATCTCACTTTCTGGAGGAATGGATTCTACATCGCTTGTTTTACATTATCTCTCAAAACAGTACAACGTGACTGCAATTTCCTTCAACTATGGTCAAAAACATGTCATTGAAATTGAACGAGCTAAGAGTTTCGTTCAATTCCTTAAGGACTCAAATATTCATATTCAACATGAAATTGCAGACTTAACATCAGCAATGGAGTTATTCAAGAGTTCTTTGATATCAAAAAACGAGGAAATACCAACAGGTCATTACGAAGAATCCCAAATGAAATCAACAGTCGTACCAAATCGGAATGCAATTTTTTCATCTATTGTGTTCGGAAAAGCACTTTCAATTGCCCAAGAACACAAGGCATCTGTTAAAATTGGGTTAGGCGTTCATAGTGGAGACCATGCAATATATCCAGATTGCAGACCCGAATTTTATGATGCCATTTCGCATGCATTTTTCATTGGTAATTGGGACAGCGAACGCGTGACTTTTGACTTGCCCTATTTACATGGAGATAAAACGACTATTCTGCAAGACGCCATTGATTCCTGCAAATTGTTGAAGCTCGAATTTGATGAGGTATTCAAGCGAACAATCACTTCGTATGAGCCCGATGGTGAAGGGCGTTCATCAGGAAAGACTGGCTCCGATATCGAAAGAATTCTCGCTTTTCATTCCATTGGTCGGCAAGACCCGATTGATTATCAGTCATCTTGGGAGGAAGTGCTTCAACATGCATTGCAGGTGGAGGCAAAATTTCTAGATGAAAAATACAAATCAACTCTAACAGACCTGGAGTATTATGTCACCCGAAAATCTGGGACCGAACGACCATTTACTGGCCTTTTATTGACTGAAAAACGAGATGGGACCTTCACATGCAAGTGCTGCGACCACCCTCTATTCGATAGCAATTCGAAATTTGATTCTGGATGTGGGTGGCCTTCGTTCCATACTGAACTGGAGCAGGCGAATATCGTACGAATCGAGGATTTGAGTCATGGAATGATAAGAATTGAAGTTCGATGCCCGAAATGTGATGCACATCTCGGACATGTGTTTAATGATGGCCCGAGGGAATTTGGGGGAGAACGATATTGTATCAATTCAGTTTCAATGAATTTTGAATCAAAGGAGGATAACTCATGACAACAAGAATTCGTAGATTTGTAGAAACTGATACCGGGCACCGTGTACCAAACCATAGGTCAAAATGTAGACATATTCATGGGCACCGTTATCGTTTTGAAGCAGAAATCGAGGGTGACGTTGTCACAAAAAAAGGGGTGTCTGAAGAAGGCATGTTGATCGATTTTAGTGACGTTTCCCACATTCTTCAAGTACATATCCATGACATCGTTGACCATGCATTTGTCGTTGCAGAATCAGACCATGAACTCCTTGCCATTCTGGAGCAATTGCCTACGGAACATCGAACTGTGGTGGTTCCATTTATTCCAACTGCAGAAAATTTAGCAAAATGGGCGTTTGAGCAAGTTGAGCCACATATCGAAACAGCATACGGAAATTCATTACGTCTTGTGGCAATGCATTGCCGTGAGACGCCAAAAAGCACTGCATCTTGGTATGCAAATTAATCCGTAACTCGCCGCCGCCTTTTTTTGAGCCAGTTTTCATCATGATTGACTTTTTGAAGTGCAGTTGTTGCATCAACAAATCCTCCAATAAGTCGGGTTGCTTCGTCTTCGGTTGGCTGAGAACGATGGATAGAACGCTTGAGTACTGAGGAGAAGGATTCACCACGCTCGTCGAGTCCTGGCAAAGCTTCACCAAATTCTTCAATACTTTTATTCAATATTTGCCTCAATTCTGGAGAAATACTTCTTTCCATTGGAACAATTTCGGGTAAACCTGGGTCCATGCCAACATTCGAGTGTACTCGGCCCCTTTGCAATTCGTAAAGAAGAGCATTGACAGCATGACTCAAATTTGCTATTGGATAACCTTCCCATGTTGGCAAAGTGATAAGATCGTCACATTTTAGTAAATCTTCGGTGGAAAGCCCTTTGCCTTCCTCACCAAAAACCAATGCAATTCGCCCATCGTATGAAGAGATTCGCTTCTCAAATTCCCAAGGATACAAAAAATGACGTTTCGATGTTTTTTCACCAACTTCCCGTTTACCAGAGGTTCCAAACACTAAGGTGCAATCACTTACGGCTTCACGAAAACTGCTGAAGACCCGTGCTTGATCAAGGACCCTTTGAGCATGCTTTGCCCGATTTCGAGCATCTTCGGAATAAATATCGCATTGCGGAGTTACAAATGCGAGTTCATCAAATCCGTAATTTAACATTGTACGGCAAATAGCACCGACATTACCTGGAATTGAAGTTCCGACCAATATCACCTTCAACGAGAAATTCGAGGAAGGCAAAGGAATGTCCTGCCTTTCACCTATTTTGACCCCTCCCCTTGTTGAAACGCAACAATCCACCGAGGGTCAATATTTTGATACACAAAAAACAGGTATCCTTCTCCATGTTCCCTATCTCTCATAATCACAGAGTGTTTACGACAATTGTATTTTGACCGAAGAAATTGAATGAGTAGTTCTAACTCATCAGAATCGTTGGCATGAATACTCACTGGTTGACGGTCCCAATCAACACGGACCGTCAAATAAAGACCACCTTAGTCTGTCCTTCGTTGACGGTATCGGGTGACGTATCCAGCAATCCAGTTACGTAATTTTTTAGATTCAACATCAGTCAATTGTGTAACAACAAGTTTGTTGTGCTCAAAGTCGTCTGTAAATTTCTCGCCATGCTCTTCAACAAGACGAATAGCCCTTACCTTAATGAAACTCGGTCGAATATTTCCCATCCCATTCACTCCTCAAATAATCGAACTTCGACATCTGGCATGTCAGGGACATCGTGTCGAATTAATAGCAGGCGAACCTTTCGTGGAGGATTTTCAATTCCTCTTGACCAAATGTGCTTGTTTACAGTTTCATCAATGTAAATTGTCTCATCTTCTTGCACTTTGCAATGACGAATAACTTCTTCTCGAATAATTTGCATTGCTCTTGGTGCTCGCTTAAATCGGGTGATATTCCATGCTCTTCGCAAGGGAACGGTTAATTCTGATTCTTTACCTCGTGCCATACGATCACCTCAACGTTGAAGTTTACTCCTTCTCCAGTGGTGCCTCTTAGGGTGAGATACCGTATTTCTGTTTGTTTTCAACATCACCCAAACAGGAACTCTTCGATTCTGCTTTGTGACTTTATTCAATCGTATTTTTTTTGCTGCTGGTTTATTTCTTGACATTTCGAGCACCCTCTCAGATTCTTCGGATTGACGTATCTCTACGGCTCTTGGAAATTGATTCAAGGAAAGTTCTGAACTGCTCGTCAGTAACTGGACTGGTCATCTTTCCTTCTTGGATATTTTTTACCAAATGCATTTTTATTTTTTCTGCTTTTGCTGCATTTGCTAATGTGAGTTGGGTTAAGCGTGTTTTTGCTTCAGATGAAAGATGGAGGCGAATAAATGTGTCAACTTGTTCTTGAACCGCAATTTTTTCTTGGTTTTGAGCAGCATCTTGTTCTTGACGTTCAAGAACTTGTTGTTGGATTTCTCGCTGTAATTCAGCACGTCGCTGTTGACGAAGCATGTCGAGTTCATTGTCATGAGGTATCGACATCATCTTCACCTTTTCACAACCAATTTCAATACTTACTCAAACCAGGGTAGTGTTCTTCAACTTCGCTTCGAACTGCATGTGCAATATTGTCAACAAAGGATTGTCCTGATGATGTGACGATTCTGCCAGCATAGAGTTGGACATCATCATCGCCATCTTCTCCTTCGATCAATCTGCTCTCAACCTTTTCGACGAGACCTGCTGTTTCTAATTGTTGGAGAGCTGTTCGTATGATGTGACGTGAACCTGCAACTGGTCGGTTAGGTTTGGAGCCGTGATTTTTTTTGCCGCCAAAGTCTTGAGACAAATGGGTTACACCGACTGGGCCATTGCGGTATACTTTGCGAAGGATTGCTGCACAACGAGTAGCCCACCAGTCCGATTGGGTTGGTGGAAGTTCTCTATTCGCACCAGTCTTCACCTGTTCAGCCCAATCCGGCATAGAAACATGGCCATTTTCTGTGAGTGCAGCACTTAATGCAGCAATCAATGTATCCGCAGGAATATCATACGCAGTCGTCATAAATACACACCGAGCAAATTGGCCACCTTCCACCCCTATATGAAAACAACGCATGATTCGGGGTGCAATTAGGATGCTGTTTCTCGATTTGAGATATACAAGACTTGATGAAGAAGATTCAAGTCGGAATCATCATGAAGAAGGCGTTGGCACAAAACCCAAACCTTCTTAGAACGCTCCTTGGGTTATCGTTTACACTCATTTTTCTGTTAGCATATGCGGTGTATGGTGCTACTATTTCCCCCTCGTATTATCTATATCAAACGAATTCTATTGTTGATACCATTGATGGTGATGCCAACCAATCATATTACAATGAAGAAATTAACCAAACAACATGGACATGGCACATTGCAGCAGACCCATATAATCTGACTTGGGTCAACGTCTCAGCTGAAGGGTTGTCCTCATCAGCGACCTTACGAATTCTCAATTCAGCAGGAGTTTACAGTCATCCATCTCTTGGAATCAAAGTTCATCTATCGGGCAACCCAAGCGAAGAATTTGTTTGTTCAATCGAATGCTCAAAAAATACAGTTCATGAAAAACAACTTGAGGAAGGTGACTCGCTTTTCATAGCCACCCTCACCGATCCAAACCCTGCTCGACGCTCCAATGGCACAGTTCACGCCTCATCACTTGAAGAAGCGGAATCAAAGGCTCGGGAACTTATCACAAACACACATCTTCCTTCAATATACACGATTGAAGTCATTGAATTTGGTAATCGTACTACACAACCTTCAATTTCAATTGAAACTGTCAATGAAGAATTTGGAAGTATTGCTCTGTTTCAAATCGATGCCGCCACTGAATTTTTGTGGGCCCTCGCAGCCGTTATAGGGTGTTTTGCTATGGTGCTCGTACCATCGTTTACAGTATATTTCGCTGCAAGAAGTAAAGAAAAGAAAAATGAGGAAAAAGTGCGTTTGTCTCAGGAAATGGTAAATGTGTCTGTTTCAAGTTCCGAACAAGAACAAGAAGAATAAATTTCTGAACATCCCTCATATATACTTTGAAGCACTGTGGCGAAACGAGCGGAATGAAGGGTATCGTCGTTTCAGTATTCTTGTGCATGTTGATGCTGGTGCCTTTGGGTCAACCGATGCAAGAATTGGAAATTCAAAATTCTAAGGAAACAATGGGCCGTGCTACAGGAGTTGATTTGACAGTATCGGGCATCTCAATATTTTATCCTGATTCATCGAACTCCACGAAGTATCGAATGTTTTCTTCAAATTATCCAATTGCTGGATTTAATCGACCACAATCCCTTTTTGCAATTGATGCCGTGGTGAATGTCGAAAGTCAAATTGACATCTCCATTGAAAATCTTGGAACTGCATCATCTGGTGTTGTCACCGTGTCTGCAAAAATACTCCACAATGAATATTCATATTTTGAAATCGCAAGTGCTTCAACACAAATTAGTCAAATTTCAGGTGGTTCACAGAGTACAGCATCGGTGAAATTGACGCCTACATACTCAGGAAATCATACTCTTGCCATCACAGTCACGCCAACTATTGCTGATGATGATTTTACAAATAACGACTATTCACGATTTTTTACTGTCGCGTATCGTTACTTCAATTGTGATACCTTAACAGGTTGGACTTCAGGTTCAACTTGGAATCTCAATTCGGATACTTCAATTTCAATGGGAACCGCATGTCACATCGGAAATGGTGAAGCATCGACCTATCCAAATAATTTGCAAAGCGCACTCGTTTTTCCTGCTATGGATATGTCTGATGCTCATCCGAGTCCACTCCGTACAAATGGAATTTCCTTCTATTATACCGGTAGTCTTGCCCCAAATGATACAATCAAAATGCAAGCATTGACTGCACTTGGAGCTTGGAGTGACCTTGGAACACTTCAAGGCACGGTCGACAACACATTTCTGGACGGTGCAAATTGGCTGACCTTTAGCCTTTCTGACAAAGGAGCGGCTTCACCTATTGTCCCAGTGAATTCACAATATTTTCATCAAAATTCGCAATTTCGATTTTTATTTGAAAGCGACCTCAGTGGAAATGATATCGGATTTTGGTTTGATGAGATCATTGTCCTATACGACCAAAAAGTAAGACAATCTGAGTATGGAGTTTCGGCTCAAGGTAAGTCAAGCGTTCCATCTTTACCCGATGAGTGGGGTAGCATTCGAATAGAAGTCACTAATACTGGCAATATATCTGAAACGTTTGTTCCTGAAGTGTTGAATTTACCACAGGATTGGGAGGTGTATTATGCAAGAATCACAGGAACCAGTTTTGACCCACTCGACGGCGTCACAGTGACCCCTGGACAACCCCATCAATTCGATCTAAGATTCAAACCAGGCCCAAATACATCGATTGGATTCCATCCGATGCAACTCAATTTGCATTCTAAATTGTATCCCTCTATAGCCACAAATGTAAATTTGCAATACCAAGTTCTTGCAGATAGAATTCCAATGATCTATCCTCCATCGCCAAAACCAAGTTGCCCGCCAACATATTCGTGTTCATTTGAAGTGAGTGTAGAAAATATTGGTGCAGCAACTGATGTTTTTGATATGAATCTTGATATCACTCAATTGCCCTCCAATTGGAATGTGCAATTTGACTGGAGCCAATCAACAAGTGTCTTGTTGCGCCCAAATCAACCTACAAATATCGGATTCATTTTATCTATTCCAAGCGATGCATTACCTGATGCAATGTCAGAATTTGAATTTACTCTCACTGCACAAAACGATACTCGAAGGACCATAACATCGAGTGTAGATGTTTCTGCTTCGATGCTGAGCAATGCAAGCGTTGATGTTTCGCCATCTTTTGCAAGCGGACTCTACTATGTCGACCCTGGTGATTCTTTTACACTCTCTTTCACCATTTGGAACAACGCAAGTCGTCAAGATATTTTTGATCGCCAAACTTTCCTTCTTCAATCCTGTCATAACACCATTCCAAACACTTTTTTTCCCACCAATCT
>JAUREO010000042.1 GCA_030827365.1 Candidatus Poseidonia sp.
GTTGGTTGAATTCCCATCGTAAGAGACGTACCTTGAAACATCCCTAAACTAGTAATGTCAGCGGTTAGTGTGAGTTCCACATTGAAATGCTCAGCCCATACTTCTGGCTCGAACAAAGGAATTTGAATAAAGGCACTCAAATCAAGTGGCCCGAGCGGAATTCCAACGATTCCAATCGATAAGTCACCGTACCGGCCAAGATTGACATTAATTTGATACCCTTTGAATAACCCTGGTAACTTGAAATTGAGATGCCCATCAAAGGGGTCATCCAGGTCATCAATCCAAGTCATCCATGGCGAAGCTTCGGCTAAATGGTCGAACATTGCACGATTGGTTCGGGGTAATAATTTACCAAAATCAACATCGCCATTTGCATTGGTCATCAAGTCTAAAATATATGCTTGAGGGTCTTGAACAAAAGTCAAGAGAGCGGACCCATCGACCCACCAACGAAGCGTTTCATCTTGTGATTGAGGGATGATTTCGCTCATCGTGGTCTTATACATAAGGCCTAAAATGTGCATACCTTCAAAGAAGGCTTCGACTGCAGGATTGTCAATTTCAAGTGAATACTTTGCCAAAAATGCATCGAGACACTCAACTGCACCCTCGAGTATTGTTTCTTGATTGAGCACGATTCGCCCAGGTATCGTAGCATCCCAATTCATGTGTCCTAAGTATGAAGCATCATTCAAGATCACAGAGCCATTCCATTCATTTCGATTCCATGAAGCATCCACCTCTATAGAGCGTAGCCTATTATCTTCTTCAGGGTGGCCACATAGATATGATTGGAAATTGTTCGCATCCTGTTTCCATAACTCAGCCTGAACATGAACAGCAGGTGTTGGATGAACGATTTCAATTTCAGGGTCGCTTGTTAGATTGACAGTTAGTAAGTCAAGACGACATGAGAGGTCCATCACATGCCCTTCTTCATCATCATTCCCTCCAATTGAATTCATCTCAAATCGTACACCAAAACCAGCATGAGTTGGTATTGATTTGTGTTCTGAATCAACCCTATTTCCAATTTCAATCGAATGTATGAGATTTCCAATCAATTCAAGTGCAGCTGGCATGACAGCTGATTCCGACATTGTTGTTGAAATTGCTAATGTTGGAATCAAGTTCAGCACCTCTTTTTCAAGAATCCAGCATTGAAATATTTTCTATTGAACGATATAAAAAAACGGTTGAATCTTAGATGCTTAATCGTTATGAAAAAATTGTCCATCGTATCACCTCATTCCTTTGTGAGCCCTATTATGTTACTCGAAAGTATAGTTCGTACTTCTCTTAATTGAAGATTTCGTTCTGATTCTGTTTGAGAAAGTTGGCCGATGTTGCCTTGGTCAAAAGAAAGAAGTGTTGTACATTCATCTTTTGTGCATTCAAGTGACATCATTAATCCAACTTCAACACCAATTGGTAGTTTCAAACTACCTCCGTAACTCGTTTTCTCTTCTGTGTACTTCAAAATTTGTACTTGTAATTCAGAAAATTCATATGTACTTGCCAAATTTCCTAGAATATCAAAAATCGGATCGGCATTGGGTAACGCAAGATTTCCTAACAAACGAAATAAAGCAAATGTTGATGATTTAAATCGAATAGTTACCTCAATTCTAGTATCACCTACAAAAATTGGGATGGTTATGTATCTCAATCCTTTGTTAGTGTTTGATTGAAGATTAATATTAGAGAATTCGTTTGCTAACAGATCGAATGATTGAGAGTTTTGATTATTGCTTGTGTTTTGGTTGATTGTAATTGAATCTAACGGCTCACCAACTCTTTTGAGATTTTGCCATGGTCCATCAGTTTCATACAAAATAACTGTCCCCTTTATCACATTTTTAAGATTAAAAAGATAAAATTGTTTTGAAAAATCGGTTGTTCCGCCTTTTCGAATTTCAGCACTATATGTGTCTAATGATTCCATAATGCCTAATGAAGAAAAAGAATTCATTGAGGATTCTATTTCAAAGCTACTTCCCAATCGAATTTTGTTTGAATGATAATCATGTTCTTTGAATCCACCTAATTTAATGCGTAAGTTAGCATTAAGCGAAGTTTCCAAAAGTTTAGTCTTCATTTTAGGAGAGTCAAAATTTACGCCAGCGTTAAAAAATGCATTCCCCTCCAAGTCTACATTAATTTTCCAGTTGTTGTGAGAATCACGTGCTAATGTTGTGATTGTATCATCACCTACAATCCAATCGGATAACGTCATAGGGGAAAGTATTGATAAAATGCTGTAAGGGAATACATCAGCCAAATCAGATTTGGAATCAAATTCATATGCATTGTTAAATGTTAATGCACCCGTGAACGTTGCACCAGCACCTACATAGCCGCCTGCTGCAAACTTTCTATCATTGACCTTACCATTTTGATTTCTCTGATTTGGGTAGCCATATGTGCGTACCCCGAATTCAACACCTCCTCCTAGAAGCCATGTTGTCATCAAACAATATCTATCATTATTTAATCTCGTTATTTCAAAGCCAATCGCAGAATTGATTGAATATTTGAATGAACATTGTAACCTAGCAATACAATTGACCTTATCGCCTTCGTTTTTCAATTCATTCAAAATACCTGGAATGTCAAATAGTTTGGTAATTTGTGAGCCAAATGGTTTTTCCATTTCGAGTGATCCTGACTTCCAATCATGGCTGTTTGAGGAATTGAAATCCTTCCATTCTTCCGAATGAGGTGATTCTATGCTGAATATTTTTACAACTATTTGTTCATCAATAGTGCCAATGTTCGATTTTGAGTTAACCAATCCGTCCAATGTTACATGAAAATTTCCTACGAGGTATTTTGGTATTGCAAAACTACCATCTGGCAGCCTTGCGTTTCCAATGTATGGTGGGGGAGTGGGTCGAAATGATGGATTGTTTGAATAGTTAATATAAAGAACATCGCCCCCAGTTAACTCAAGTTCTGCAAACGACTTTCCAGACAATAAATTTCCACAATTTCCAATGCGTACATGGTATTTTGGGTCTTTAAGATTTTGTGTGAAAAAATCGGAAGGTCCTTCCAAACGGAACCGTACCACCCAGCCTTGACTAACCGTTAAACACATTTCAGAACCACCATTTGCATTACTTAAAGTAAGTGTCCCCCCTTCTTTCTCATCAAGATTTGCATTTTTGATTTTAAATTTATAAAATGGGTCGTTAAATGACTCAATTGAGAATCCTTTGTTCGATAAATGATTATTGTACAGGTCGTGAATATTTGTCATGTCTTCTACAGTTAAATCGATATCGTAGATGTTAATTGCTTTCAACAATTTATCATCAAAAATTCCACTTTCATAGTCTGTATATCCAGTTCTTTTTTCGTATAAATCTTGTAAAGCCATAACTCCTTTTTGAGTTGAACTCAACTTTTCTTTCTCTTTGTGGGAATATACGCCATCTATTTTTCCATTGTAAAGTCCCATGGAACGCAAATAAAGTTGAATTGATTTGACAGTGTCCTTGTCGCGTAAATTAATTTTCGAATACGATGTTCCGGAGTATGACAGTGGAATTCCATTAATAGCACTACGAACGGAACAAAAGAAGAAGTTAGAATCAACGTTGCTAATTGTTCTTTGTTTTACACACGCACTTGGAACATTCCCTTTAGTTGTTTTAGATCCACCATGACAGCCAATTACCTTTAAACTAGATTCTGTTAACTCCTCTAAGATATCTACATGTACAATATTTCCAGAACTATTTGTAAAGAAGACAAGGTCGCCTGGAGAAGGAATGTTAACGATAGGAAATTCCTTTGCTATCGCTGAAGCTTTCATATCTTTCATTTTCAAGGTAGGGATTTGTTCGTTAAGCACAAAAAGAACAAAACCTGAGCAATCAGTTCCAAGACCTCTTTGATTTGTTATAGGATCGATTGCTTTCTTGGGTGTATTCCCTCCCCAATAAAATGGGTCTCCAAGAAACGATTTTGCCGAATCAACAATTCTTGAGCGAAAGTCCATTTCCTTATTTTGCATTACTGCAACTTGCTCATTTGCTAATACCAAATCGGTTAATGATTCTATATCTGCTGGATTAGGTTTTCTTTCTACACTGTGAATTGAAACGACAAGGGAATCGTCGACTGCTTCTGAGTTATCTTTAGCAACGGTTTCTCCATTGACTATTAATGAGAAGTTCTTGTATTGGTGCACGTCATTTCTACTGAAATTCGCTTCGATATCGAATTGAAATTCATCTCCTCCCACGAGAATAAATTCCCTACATCCATAATTTGCAGTGGACCAATCTCTTGTATGATTAATTTTCACAGAACCAGATGTTAATGTTGTAAAACATTCATTATTCCATTTTCCCATATACTGATTTAACAATCCTGTTTTAAAATTCTGAGCGATATATGAAGAATTTGAACGAGACATTATACGAAAACATATTTTTACCCTATATCCATTTCTAATCTTTGCCTTGATAAAACCTGAACGATAGGACCCAAAATCGTATACATCCCAGAGTGTTAATTGAGTATACCCTTGACAATCTCTAGGATAATCGGGATAGATACCATTTTCTGTTCGTGAAATAGTTCTATGTGACCCTTTTACAGTCAGCTCAATGAATGGTTGAAGGTCACTGAGTTTATCATTTTGATAATTATCCCAAGATAAAACAGATATTGGCAAATAGTTATCACTCAATTTGACCACCTCTCTGAACTTCGCTTTAGTATACGTGCATCATAATACAATGTTGACATTTTTTGAATGAAATCACTACTCAATCTTTGTGCGATTCCATTTTCAATATCGAGCAATGGCAAGTATGTTAGTGGCTCTTCGTCAACTTCATTGTGGGCCTCTGCTGCCCCTATCAATCTTAAAAAGTGAAGTAAGGTGTAAACTTCATCTCCATAATCATGGTCATACAATTTTTTCATGTCATGAGGGGTGGATAATGAAATGACCCCTGCAACTTTTTCTTCAGGTGGTGACAACACTAGATTCTCGAGATCATCATTAATTCCAACACTCGCCCATCCTTCACTATAATACTTTGAAACCAGCCCTCCAAGTGAATGTCCAATAATCAGAACTTTCCCACCAAATTGTTGAGTCATTGATTCAATGATAAGACTTAATTGATAAGCAGATAGTTGTTTGAAATGTCTCTCATCAGGAATTTCAATTGAAGGTTTGACTATGACAACTTGGTTTGTTGGAATAAATGACGCTGCATGCAATTGTACACTAGACCTTGAAATACTTGTGAGTTCGGTAAAATCAACCAAATTGACATCCATATCTGAAATCATATTGTTATCAAAAAACATGTTTACGATAGAATTTGTTTGGTCTAGATTAATCCATTGAGGTATCACAATGGCTATGCTAATTGGTTCATTTGATGCGAGCAATTGTTGTTGCGTGAAGGTGAGGATTTCGTTAATGACTTCGGGATTTTGCAACGAAGAAAAATGAGATTCCCTAAATGAGCCAGTTTGTTGAATGTTTGCCCATTCATCTTGGCCTCCTGTTTGACTTTCTGTTGGAACTATACCATCAGAATTTTGCAGATAAAGTTGAAGGGCGATGAATAATCGTTCGATTTGAATGATACTCATGTGTCCAATAGCGTGTGCTGCACGAGCGTCATACTTTTGCAACTGATGAATCATGCTCGCAAGTGATTTTTCCCATCCTTGCGGAATGTCCGTAACCTCTTCAGGAACAAAAATGTTTTCAAAAACAGAATTGAGCATTTGAATTATTTCATTGCTAAGTAGACTAAATAATTCATTTATTTGTTCACGTGGTAGACCATCCGGGTCAAGCCAGAAAATGAATTCGAATTTAGGCCATCCTTTTGGTTGCAGTCCGAGAGCCCAGGGGTCTTCATATGTGCCAGAGCCATCGATAACCCAAGGGATGTTTGGAAGTTTGATATTGAATGGAGAGTTTGGATCATTTCGAATATCGTGGTCGAAGTCGAGGTCAAAATCGAAATCGAAATTGAAGTCGAAATCAAACCAAGACCCACCTCGCTTTGATTGTTGACGATGGCCCCCCCAACCCAAATCGGGTAATCGAAGGTCAGGTAAACTACCTGAAAATAATCCATGGAACCATCGAAGAGCAGGGAATGCGAAAGGTTCTCCACTTTTCGATGAAGTCGAAAATAAGTCTCTAAAAAATAATCGGAGACCTTCAAATGGATTGTCGATAAAGATGTCAAAATCAAGTTCTGGCCAATCAAACGGCAACGAAAATGGCCCTAATCCAAAACTGTTTTCTGACATTCCATGGTACAGTTTCCATAGGTCGGGCCATGGTGGGAGGTCGAAACTCGGCAAAGAGAATCCGCCCCTCGAAACGAAATGTTCCAAGTTGAGATATGGGAAATTTGGGTCAATTTTGAAGAACCCTCCGAGGAAGAAACCAATCCGACCACCTCGGGTTGTGAGGAATTGTCCGAATAAATTCTTGATTTGAGGGAGTTTTAGGAAATGACCAATATTCCACGAAGCAAATTGACCTCCCATGTTCGGGAATAATTGCTGAAAGATACCGGAGAAATCAAACCATGAGCCACCGAAATCGATTGAACGAATGGTAAGGTTTGGAATGTTGAAAAGCGTCGTCGATGAACCTGATTTCAAATTAATCGATGGGAGTTGTGGCAGATTTAGATAGCCACCTAAGTCAAATGGCCATTGAATTGAGTCAAACGATAATTTTGGAAGCCATCCTCCATTGCCATCTGGTCGTCTGTGCCATCCCATATCGATACCTGAAAATGTGATGAAGGACATATCGGGAAGATGTAAGGAAAATCCGTCCCATGAAAGTCCACTCAATTGAGAAAAGTTGAAATTGGCTCCAACCACACTCGGTAACTGCAAAAAGAATTGATTCAAATCAGGTAATTGACCAGTGCACTTCAAATCTTCAAGGGTGAAATAATATCCATATTCTGTTGAAGGCGTTCGCTCCCACTCAAACCCTAAGGAGAGTTCTTGAAGAGTTATGGAAATGGCTGAATATGAAATGATATTCATGGGCGGTCGCGATTCATCGACCATACTTCGACGCATGGATGCATCAAGGTTGGCACGAAGCGCCCAACCCGGATTTGTTTCGCTCACAGGAGGAAGATAACAGGAAAAGAAAACGAAATAAATGCCGATATCCATTTCCAAACGTTGTCCAATCAACAAGTCATCAAAACCGATGAACGGGAGAACTGTTAATTTGTCGTCATCGCTGTTGTATTCAAATTCTAAATTAAGCGGTACCCGCGAGCCGATTGGGGTAATTTGAAGCGTGTGATGATGAAGTGTGGAATCAACATCATGCGATATCCCATCTGAGAGTCCCCCCCATTCGCGTATTGGAATAATCGGCTCACCTTGGGACAATTGGAAGCAAGAATGGATGATGTCTTGTAACGCTTCAGCAATAAAACTCCAAGCATGAATTCCTTCAAGTTCAGTTCCTTCAGTCCCTGGAATTGAGGGGATTCTAAAGAGCTCTCGATGATATCTTCCAATGCTCTCCAAAGGCTGTGTGACATATTGCAGGAGTGTTGGCATGCTCACGAGGTTTCCGCCTAGATTGGTACCTCCAACACGTAAATCGAGAGATCCGCCTTCCCAAACATCCGATTGGAACGTGCCTCCGCGTGGTGAACATAATCCAAGGATAGCACCTAAACGTTGCAATATTGGGTCACTACTGAATGTTTGAGAAATGATTATTCGAAGTTGAATGAGTGCTTCCTCTAATGCAACATCTGCTAGAGAATCATTAAGAAGGTCAAATTCTGGAAACGATTGGTTTCCTAGGCTGAGGTCGACAAGGAGACAATATGGATGAAGACCTCCTGCTCCCCGTTTGAAATCGAGTCCCATCAAAAGAGCACCCACCGAGCATTGACCGTTTAATCCATCAATAGCTGGCTGAAACAAGTTTGATGCATCGACATTAAACAGAAACTGTGAGCCGATTGGATTAATTGAAAATTCAAGCGAAATTTCGGGAGCAAAATCAAACAACTTCGAGCCTTCAGATTTCAATCGGAGGAGGTGAATTCGAAGACCTAGATCTAATTCAACAGAATTGATAGGTTTGGTTAGTTCGCAAAATAATCCAAAATTAAAACATGGAATGCCATCGATTGATGTATCATTCCATAGGTCAAGGTAAAGAGTAAAGTTTGTTGTCTCTATCCATTCAATTCTCCAAGGATGATCTCTTGTCATTTCAAGTAGATATCTGTCAAATCCTGTAAACCCTGTATTCGTTACATTGCCCATGAAAAATTGTCGAATATGGCCAAGCCATCGATACAAGTTTTCTGAATCTGTAACAATCTCAAAAATCCAATCCCGAATTGCGTTTAGGGCAAATTGAGGGTTATTTAGATTCATGATGATCTCAAATACTGGCAATGTAGGAAGTTCTAATGCTTCGACACTCGCTTCAAGCAATCCAAGTGCAGGGAAAAGATGTTTTCGGAGCAAGTCATTTCCAATGGATGCAGAAAATGTTTGAAAAAGTTGATTCCAATCTGGCATGAACCCCCCAGATGGTGTGATGAGGTTTATATCGACATCAATGGGATCGGTGTTCATTGACCCACTAAATTCAACGAGTGTGAGGTCAACATCCGAACCGACTGGAGAAATTGCACATGCGATATCAATAGACTTACACTGAGCATTTCCTACTTCTGCATTCACCGATAGAAAGTCTCCTGCGTGATGGGAGAATGATGCTTGAATTGAGACAGAGCAAAGTTGCTGTGCATCTGCAGCATCAAGTCCATTTATGTCATCTTTTTTGAGCAAAACCATGGTTGTTATCTTTCCATTGCTCTCCGAAATTGCACTGAAAAGTGGGATACTTATTGCAAGATTGAGGTTGACAATTGTTTGACCGATTGTAAAGTTAAGAACTCTCAAACCGACACCGATGACGAGCGACTGACAATGATGTTGTTCACTTGATAGTTGGTCATCAAGTTCTGTTCTGTGAAGGGTGATGCAAGTTTCGAAAACAGAACCATTGGAGCCGATTGGCGTTTCCATAATCTTGTACCATGTTTCTTCAATCGAATTTGGAGAAAATTCTGCTGTTACGTGTCCATCTGTATTTCGATACATTGGAAACGATTGTATGGTTGAATCCAGCATATCGAGAATTGAAAGTATAGCGGTTGTTCGCTCGTAGCTCTTTGCAAAAGCCATTGCTTTTGAGAAATTCCATCCGTTCAAATCGAGGTGCTGACCTGACGGGTCAAGGAGACCTAACGCCTCCAAGATTGGCAATATCGGTTCAGCAATATCCTCTGCAAAATCAGTTAAGCCGATTTGTACTGAGGTATTAGACAACAGCGTTCACCTCCTTTCGGGTCGTAGATGTTGGTTTCGTCACAAGAAGTCCTTTTTGGTCAACGGAGAATTCTCCTGCAAATGTTCTGCGTGGTGTTGAGGCATCAATCCATTCCAAAACATGTTCCCATGTTTTTTCTATCACAAGTTTTCCCCAAACCTCTTGGATGATTTCATGCGTCTCTAGATTTCGTTGAACTGTTGCACTCCTATTCGAATTCGATTCTGAACCTAAATTAAATTCAATGGTCACAACTTGTCTTCCGCTTTGATCTGTTTCAACAGGGAACTCAATAAAAATGACCTCTCCGTCTTGCTCGACGGTTAATTCGTTTGTATAAATGATGATTTCGGAGCCAAGATGTGTCCAAACAACAGTGCACTCTTGTCCGTTTGTGTATCTACGAATGAGATGAGGTCCGAGTGAATTAAATGTGCCATCATGCTCTATTTCTTCGACGATGTGGCCGCTTAATTCTCTAAAATCAGACGGACTAAGGAAACCAACGAACATATTTTCTTGATCAAGAACAATCACGCCATCAGGTTCTCTTTCTCGAATGGTGTCAAGAGCGATGTCAAGCGGAGTATTCTCCCTTAATCGTAGAAGATTGGTCTTCATGTGTTTTTTGATTTTTTCTTTTCGACCAAGTTTTCCTCCTGCAATGATTCTAAGTACATGTTGTACTGAGAGCACCCCCTCGATTCCTTTTTTTGGCCCTTGGGCAAGAACAAATTGAACCGATGGGCGTCGCAAGAGCAATGCAGCCGAATCGAGAGTATCGTCCACGCTCACAATTCGAAATTCATCTCGTAAGTCCACAGCCTCTCCTATGGTTTCTGGAGCAACGTTCTCATGTTGTGATGCAATCAGCATTTTTGATTTCATTTCTCTAAAATCTGCAGCACTGATGTATCCTTCGAACGTGTCTTGGTCATTGATGACAATAACGGCGTGAGGTTGCCTCTCCTGAATGATTTCAACCGCTTTGTCGATTGGTGTATTGCTTCGTAATCGGAGAATTTCAGTTTGCATGATTGATGTCACAGGGGTTGAAACTGGGTCTGTGCCTTCGGCGAGGTGATGAAGCAAGACTTGCATTTTCAAGATGCCAACGATTCCTTTCCCCTTTTTCCCCCGAACGAGGACAGCAGAATGTTGCACGGGTGAGAGGGCTTTTGCAGCGTCAGCAAGGACAGCATTATACTCCAAGATAGCGTACTCATCACGAAGGTTTAATTCGCCGAGAGTCGAAACCATAGAATCAACAGTTTCCCCATACCTCGTATGACTCAAATACTTTTTTCACTCGAATTATCAAAATCAATTGATGGCGTTCCATGAAAAACACTTTATCTAACCACTCAACATTCCTACTATGGCAAAGAATGAGCCGATGCTGAAGGATTTGCGTCATGCAGATTCGTATGCCATTGTTGAACCTCATGTGACCATGCCTGAGATTGCGAAATTGTTTGCAAAAGACCCCAATCAAGCCGTCCTCGTGTTGAATCCAAAAAAGAACAAGTTCGTCGGCGTCATGTACCTCTACGATTTGTTGACGCTCTATGGTGCTCCACCAAGACATATTGAATCAATACACAAGGCGACCATCGGACAATGTGCGAACACACGAGTTATATCGATTCAATGGGATGAAAATATATCTCAAGCTTGGGCAAAAATCAACAAATACAAACCAAAAGCAGTCCTTCTTCACGACGAGAGCAAAGAATTTGTTGGATATATCTCGAATGAAGATCTGTGGGAAGCTCTTGAAGAGATTGGCATTGGCGAATAAATGAGGCTGTTAAGGCCAATGCGTTTGAAGTGAAGTGCTTTGATTTGGGTCAATCATTTCATTGTTCATTTGTGATAGCTTTTCTCGATTCCAATCGCAGAAGACCATGCGTCATACATCCAATGATGAGAAGCGTGATGTAAAAAATTGATGCTGTACTCAACATGACAAAGTATTCGGTGAACATTGAACTCGTCCAATATGCCGAGGCATGGCTTAGCAGAAGAATGGAAATAAAGAGCAAAACAGCATCGAGGTGAACAAACGAGGAAATTCTATAGAAAATGACATTCAGCGATAAAAGTGGAGGCCCAAGAATCATGAGCCCCATCCATGGAATTGAGGGATCGGTGCGAGAACCAAAGAATCCACCTGTAACGATGACCTTGCTCGGATTGAATTCGAGAATGCCGAGTGGTGTGAGCAATGAGAAATTGAACCACACCGAATACAGTAAGGAAACAGCAATCAAACACTTTGTGGTTTGGATGAAGAGTGGGTGTGTTGTTCGTCCTTGATGCTTGCCTTCATACCACGAAAGTGAAAACGTGAAGAGTTTCGGTGCAACTCTTGAGAGAAAAATTGTTGTGAATGCAGGAAAAAATCCCCACGTAGGGCCAACCCATGCGAGGAGAATGATCTCAACTGGGGTGAAACCACAGAAGTTCTGGAATGATTCTGAAGAATTTGAAATGAATGCATACAAAGCACAACTGATGATGACGCAGATGAGGATCCAATCCGCTGGCATAAATTCTGCAATTGATAGAGCAAAAATTCCAAGCACGACTGAGGATTGTATTGCCACCGAAGTTGTTGATTTCTCCTCTTTGTCAATCAAAATGAAACATCCCAAGAGAACGATTATTGCTGCAGTTAAAGGTTCAGAAGGTAGTGAACTCATGACGATTCTTTGCATTGGTTTGTAGAGCAGGTCAACATTGAGAAGAGCTTGCAAAGAAACGCCTGTGAAAAACCTTGGAAGGTAATCAAGAATCTGGTACGACAGCAGTGCAAAAAGAATACCCAGCCCAAAACGTTCTTTCATCGTGAACGAGTTTCCTTCGTTTCGATACATCATGTACAAACCGAACGGTGCTAATGCAATTGGTATCATAGAGTATCTTAATTCCGGGTAAAAGAGCAATATAATGCCACATGTAAGCAAAAACAAACTTATCGAATTTTGGAATTTCAATCGCTTGCTCAGCATGAAATAGAGCGTTAGGGCAACGATAGGCAGCATCCCAAGCAATTTTCTTAACCATCTTCCAGAAATGATTTGTTCCGATTCACGACCTAAAAACACAATCGAGAAGAAGGCGATTGTAAAAAGGCCAATGGCTACACCTTGGGAGCGTGAGGAATTGATGTTGATACCATCGATTTGTATGTGTTCACGGAAGAAGAAAAACAAGAATCCACATCCCAAAACTGTAACAATCATCGCAAGAATTGGAAGGCTTGTTTGGTCGATATCCACCAACGACCAATTTGGTTCTTCAGGTAAGTTTTGTATCCCATCACCATCTGTGTTCTGTCTGAGTTCTTGATGCAGCCTTACATTATCCCAGTTCCACTGCTCATACATTTCTCGTTCTTCGATTGTTAGGTCAAGTGCATCCAGTGGTATTCTAGCATCGCTTGGAACAGGAAGTGGTAGTTTCAGAAGAGCTGATAAAAGCATTGAGATGTCACGTTGTTGAATCGGTGAAGCGACCGTTGTGGCGGGTGCAATTCCCTTACCATGGGCAAACAAGTAGACTTCTTCAGCAGCAGCACCTGTGCCTAGGGCGTGACCACCGTAATTTGTTACACCGTGGTCTGAAGTGAGGATGACCGTCCAGTCTTCCGGAGCATGAGTAAACACATCTTCGAGTTGTTTGTCAAGTGATTGCATTCTCTCCTTGTACACAGGAGAATCAAGACCGTGAATGTGTGCAGCGTGGTCTGTACCTCCGAGATGGCTTACCATCAGTGTGTGTTCATTCGATGCTAACCAGCCATTTACAACATTGAGTGCCTCATCGTCTGCCTCTGAGATGTCCTCAAACCCATAATCTGCGGAGGTGTTATGAGTGAACATAGTGTCCGGGTACAAGTTTTTCCAGACATAAAATCCAGAGAATGCGACGGAGTCACCTCGCAATGCTGTATGGTAGAATGGATCATTCTTGACTTCGTTCGTCACTTCCCAATTTCGAATGGCGTCCATTGGCGTTGCTTCTCGGCCTGTTGCTAATTCTTTGACACATGCCCCAGTCAGAGTGAGTTCAGAGGTTTCTACTGGTAATTTGACTCCATATGAATCGAATGCAGCAACGAATGGCATCATGTCTTCGTCATCAAAAACAGATTGCGGTACTCCATCAAGAACGATGAGAAGGACATGATTTGACAATTGTTCCATTTCATCTGGAGGCGGCGATGTGTCATTAGAAATTGGACCACTCGAAAGAATAGCCGGAAGTGAGGCCCCAATCATACAAATTGAGGTCAGCAAAATGACGAGG
>JAUREO010000043.1 GCA_030827365.1 Candidatus Poseidonia sp.
GAAGGTGATGAAATTCGTGCTGGAACGATTGTTCTCGATGGAACACTTGAAGTCAAAACCATATCAACCGTGGATGATTCCCATCTTGCAAAAATCATCCAATTTGTTGAACAAGCCCAAATGGGCAAGGCACCCATTCAGCGTTTGGTCGATCGTATTTCGAGTGTCTTTGTGCCAATTGTGGTTGTCCTTGCGCTCATCGCATCTGTATTGTGGTATTTCAATGGCTCTGATTGGGCGCCAAATCATGCCATGGAAGCCCATGAAATCGCCATCATGGTCTTTGTTTCAACCATGGTCATTGCCTGTCCTTGTGCCCTTGGTCTTGCCACACCTACAGCGCTCGTGGTAGGTACTGGTCGAGGTGCGAATTTCGGCTTGCTCATCAAAGGGATTGAAGCACTTGAAGCCTCACACAAAACCGAGGTACTGCTCGTCGATAAAACGGGCACACTCACCTCAGGAAAACCGAGGGTGAGTCATATCGAATGGATTGATGGTGAGGTCAAGGAAGTGCTTCAAATCGCCTCCGCTCTCGAGGACCATTCAACCCACCCTTACGCAACAGCCGTGCATACGGCGTGGTCAAATTTGACATCAGACAAACCTTTGGCTACCGACGTGAATACTTTTCCGGGCATGGGCGTGATTGGAACGATAGGTGGAGAACAAGCGATGATCGGTACACGACAATTGTTGCAAATTCATGAATTTCCATTTTCAAAGGAACATGAAGAGCGCCTCAGTATGGGCGGCGAACGAGGAACATCGCTTGCTTTGGTCGTCCTAGGCAAGCGTTTGCTTGGCACGATTGAATTCAAGGACCGAATACGTGAGTCGACGCCGTACGCTCTTAAGCGTGCTAAGATGATGGGTATGACCATCTGCATGGTCACAGGTGACCGAGAGATTGCTGCAAGAAATGTCGCGGATGAACTTGGCATTGAAACAGTCCACGCAGGCGTCCTACCAGAGGAAAAAGGCTCAATCGTTGCGAAGTACCAACATGAAGGAAAGATTGTTGCCATGGTCGGGGACGGAATTAATGATGCTGCTGCCCTCGTGCAGGCGGATGTTGGTATTGCCATGGGCGATGGGAGTCAAATCGCTCTCGAATCTGCAGATATTGTGCTATCGAGAAACGACCTTTCTGGTGCCATTGCAGCCCTTGAACTCGGCCAAGTCACAATGAGGAAAATCAAATCCAACCTCGCTTGGGCATTCGTGTACAACATTATCGGCATTCCCTTTGCTATGGGGGTGTTCTTCTTTAGCACCGGATGGTTCCTGCCACCTGCATTTGCTGCTGCTGCCATGTCGCTCTCGAGTGTCAGTGTGGTCAGTAATTCTCTCTTACTTCGGTTTTGGAAGCCTTCCGTGTTCAATATTTGAATTTCAAAGGATTCAAGAGTGAAGTCGAAGTGGAAGGAATATGGACACAACACATCATGTTTCAATCACAGGAATGACCTGTGGAGGGTGCTCAGGCCGAGTTACCAACGTACTCATGAACACGCCAGGTGTCAAGAGCGCTGATATTTCACATGCTGAAAACAAAGGCACTATTGTGACTGATGACTCCATTTCCACCGCACAATTGCTTGATATCATCGAAGGCACAGGATTTTCTGCTACGGTATGAATCGACGGTTTCAAAACCGATTCTTGCTGAGCCGAAACTACGCGGGGGTCGCCCAGCTTGGTCAACGGCGGTGGGTTTAGGCCCCATTCCTTATCGGTTCGCAGGTTCAAATCCTGCCCCCCGCACCACGCTAACAAGTTCCCTGTATGTTTAAGATTCAACTTCTCCACCATAGGTTAGGTGGCTGAAGCGATGAAGAAACCGGAACGAAGCCATTACAATCGATTCTGGAATCTCAACAAAGATATCGTTTTCCTCAATCATGGTTCGTTCGGAGCCACCCCCACTTTTGTTCTTGAAGAACAACGAAAATGGGTCCGGATCATGGAAAAAGACCCGATTCACTTCTTCGAACACGGAGCATTGGAGCCTCACTTGCAAGCAAAAAGAGCCGTAGGAAAGATGGTTGGATGCGATGCAAGCGACCTTGCTTTGCTCGAAAACGCTACTACGGGTGTCAATACTATTCTGCGTTCGCTGACCTTCAAGCAAGGTGACGAAATTCTCGTTCCAGACCATGCCTACAAAGCCTGCCGAAACGCCATTGATTTCGTAGCTAAGCGAGGGGGTGCGAAAGTGGTCACATTCAGTATTCCATTTCCTCTTCAAACCGAAGAACAGGTCCTAATAGCGATGCGCCAAGCGGTGACTGAGCGAACTGTGTTTGCCATGATCGATTCAGTCACATCTCCAACCGCACTCCGTCTCCCATTTGAAACAATGATTAAGGAACTTGAAGGACGAGGAATTGAGGTCTTACTCGATGCAGCACATGGGATTGGAATGATTCCACTCAATCTGTCTGAACTTGGGGCTTCGTATGTGACGAGCAATTGCCACAAATGGCTATGTGCTCCGAAAGGAGCAGCGTTTCTGTACGTTCGTAAAGACAAGCAGGAGAACATTCATCCGCTGACCATTAGTCATGGCCATACGGTTCCTGAGGGTGTGAAAAGTCGATTTGAACTTGAATTTGATTGGACAGGAACACGAGACCTCTCTGCTCTCCTCTCCCTTCCATTGGTGATTGATGGTATAGCTCACCTGCATGAAGGCGGATGGAACGGAATCATGAAGCACAACCACGACCTTGTTGTTGAAGCGAGAGCAATGTTGCTTGAAGGACTCGGAATAGACGCACCATGTCCTGAATCAATGCTCGGTTCAATCGCAACTCTTCCGTTACCCCACGATGGTGAAATCAATATTTTTGCTCCAGACCCACTCCATACGCGACTACGGGAACAATACGGCATTCAAATTCCAGTCATGCAGTGGGATAGTCCTAAGGGGCGATTTGTGAGAATTTCGGCCCAATTGTACAACTCCATCGAAGAATATGCGTACTTGCTTGAATGTTTGAAAATTGAATTGGGTTTGTAGAATAGCGAGCAATTCTTAACACTTCATGATAGCGAAAAGTCATGGCGGAGCAACTCGAAGAGCCAGCCTTCGAAGTCGTAGAATCCTTCAAAGATTTTGAAATTCGAAAATACGCTTCAAACATCCAGGCCTGCCTCAAAAGCGATGGAACGGGCGACATGGTCAATCGCGGCTCTTTTCGTCGAATTGCTGGCTACATCTTTGGTGGCAATACCAACAGTCAACGCATTGCCATGACCGCCCCCGTGCTCATGTGGCACGAAGATGGCGGTTCAATAATGTCTTTTGTAATGCCATCAGCGTACGCTCTTGAGGACCTTCCAACACCCAACGATGCTGGTGTAGAACTCGTGGTCAAAGCAGAAGATATCGTCGCCGTCCTATCATTTAGTGGATTTTCAAGGCCGAGCAAAGTGACGCGACTGACCAAACGTCTTCAGTCAATGTTTGAAAAAGAAGGCTGGCAACAATTTGGACCGGCTCGTCTTGCTGTGTATGACCCGCCCACAACCCTGCCCTTTCTTCGTCGAAACGAAATCATCATTCCAATCGAAAAAGTGTGATACCAAGACATAGTAAAATACGATGAGTTGAACGTCTTACTATGAAACGGCAACTTCTGTTCGCATTTTTTTTGATGTCCTCACTGATGGTTGTGCCTCCTACCCAATCCCAGTTATCCGGTGCGGCATTATCGCTCGTTTGTGATGAAGTGTTGTTGTTAGATGATAGTTTATCATTTGGTCAAGATTCATTTGAGTGCACGGTTTCAAACCCAACGGCATATGTTGAAAAAATCTCAATCGGAGTTCAAAGTTCATCTGTCTTTACCGATAATCCTGCAGACTTGTATTTGGGGGCAGGTGATGATGTAACATTCGAGGTGAATGTTTCTTGGCAGGAAGGATTATTTTCTATAGATACAACCACGCAATACATCACCGTGAATGCAACAGTCCAAGAATTGAATAACCTTCCCCCACCCAATACCGCTTCTCCCACGAGTACGATCACCATTGACCCTTGGTCAGCCTATCGAATGAATGGATGTTGGACTAATGCCTCGCTTCAGGTCGAAAATGTACATTTCACGATAGAACACAACAATTCCTTTTCAAATCTCACGATTGAACTTGACCATACTTCAAGTCCAGTCCATGCGACAAACTTTGGATTATTGTCTGCCATGAAATGTTACAACGATACCATCTTTCACAGGGTGATTGATGATTTCATGATACAGGGTGGAGATTTCACCAATGCTGACGGCACGGGAGGACATGCAGCGTTTTTTGCAGGATATTGCAATGGTCAACCTAGCACAGACTCCACTTGTTCAGGCCAAGGGCATGATGCTTGGACCATTCCAGATGAAGCTAATAACGGTCTTTTGCACTCGCCATGTACTATTTCAATGGCAAAAACGAGTCAAGCAAATACGGGAGGAGGCCAATTTTTCCTCATACCAGAAGATAGCAACAACGGGCTTGGACCATTTTGGCTTGATGGTGTCCATACGGTCTTCGGAACGGTTACAAGTGGATGTGACGATGTGACTTCGCTTAGCGAAGTTGATACAACATCAAATGATAAGCCGATGAGTGATATCAAAATCGTTGATGTTTTTGTTACTGGTTTGTGGGCTGACACCGATTCAGATGGCGTTTCAGATTCCAAAGATAATTGTCCTTTGGATTCAAATGCGGATCAACTCGATTCAGATGGTGATGGCGTTGGTGATGTTTGCGATGATGACCTTGATGGAGATGGAACAAATAATTCTGAAGACGCATTCCCTTACGATTCCAACGAAACCAACGACGACGATGGCGACGGTGTTGGTAACAATTCCGATGCCTTCCCACAAGATGCCAATGAAACCCACGACGACGATGGCGACGGTGTTGGCAACAACTCCGATGCGTTTCCGCAAGATGCAAATGAGACCTTGGATACTGACGGTGATGGTGTAGGCGATAACGCTGATGCAGACCCTCAAGACCCAGATATTCGTTATCAGGACGATATTCAAATCAATATCAGTGATAGGTCCTCGTACTTAATTTCAGCATCCATCATCATTCTTGCTCTGGTTCTGTTCCTCAGGCGTCCGAAGACGCCAAATCAGGCTGAATCATCGCCATTTGTAGACGAATCGGATTCAATTTGGAGCGAAGATTTGTAGTGCAATATCATCGAACCAGGTGACATTATTGACTCTTCTTTGCGATGAGTGTAAATGAAAGCGGAATTCTCGGATACCCTTCTTTGAGCTTCCAAAACCCGGGTCGACTCTGCTCAAACACTTCTGGCCAAGGTGTCCATGGCAATTCTTCTCGTTCAGTCAGTTTTTCAATAACAAAACCGTGTTTTACAAGGGCGTTGATGATAAGGTCGTATCGGTATTCCCAACAATGTGTTCGCCTCAACTCAGGATAGTCAGGTGCAGCATAACTCCCCGTCGAAGTTTCACTACTTCGTCGATGGCCAAACTGATCGAATCGAGGCGTAAGCACACCTTCTTTGAGGTCAAGCATCATTAGCGAAGGCGTTGCTTCTTCAAGATGAAGTCGACCACCAGGTGCCGTTACTGCTGAGCAAGCGCGTGCCCAAGCGTCCAAATCTGGTAACCAACACAGTGCTCCTCTTCCGGTCGTGACGATTTCAAACTGTTCGCCACCGAGGACCTCTTCAGCTTGTTCCACACGCCCGCACACAAATCGTGCATCCTCTATTCCCATATTCTTTGCAAGTAGGTTTGCTTCTTCGATGGCTTCTTGGGCAAAATCGAGACCTGTGACCTTCGCACCACGCCTTGCCCATGATAGCGTATCGGTACCAATGTGGCATTGTAGGTGGAGTAATGATTTGCCGTTGACGTCGCCAAATTCCTCGACTTCCCACGGAGGCAGGCTGCATGCTCCTGCAACGAGATCATCGATTCTGTAGAATTCCTTTCCTTCTCCACGAGCATGAACTTGAGCGTAAAGACGCCATGAATCGAGGTTTTCGGCGACAGCCTCTTCATTCGATAGTGACGAATCTTCGTTCATCATCATCACTTTTCTTAGAATTAAATCAACGAACGATAGGTAAGTGCTTGATAGGAGGGGCAATGCCCAAATCTTCAGGAAAGAACATGGTTGGTTCTGGGATGGGTATCGGCGAAATTTCAGTTCCAACAAGGGCCACGCGACTGGGGCGGGAATCGGATAGGATTTCGCGCTTCGTGAGAGGGGCAATCTTGCGAGAGAACTCCATGATATCTTCATGGCTTGGCATATTTTCGACACTCAAATTTTCTCGACTATGGCCAACATACACATACCCTTTATTTTCTATAAAGTCGGGGTTTGCTCGGTTATCGATGGCTGCAAACTCCTCGATGTGCGTATCGGACATATTGATGCCTTTCATGAGTGTATGGCGACAAACGATTCGTGTATCAAGCGAAGGAAGAAGGTCGATGGTCTTCTCAAATTGGTCCCAAGCACCGCTGTTCCATTTGGGTCTGCACACGTCATCGAACACCTGATTATTTGGTGCATCAACGGATACATACAACTGCGTTGGCAAGGGGTCGAGTTTTTCGAGGACTTTTGGTAATGTTCCGTTGGTCACGAGCATGGTGGTCATACCGTGTTTGTGGCACAGGTCGATGTACTCACCTAAGCGAGTGTACAACGTCGGTTCACCGTTGAGCGAGATGGCAACGTGTTTTGGGTTCTGAGCGTCCAACCACTTTTCTTTGGGCACCTTATCGTTACCTCCAAAGCCGGAAAGAAGTCGACGCTGTGCTCGAACTGACTCGTAAAGGAGGTCGAGTGGGTCTTGGTCAGTGAGTTCGAGTGTGTCCATGTGTGGTTCTCTCCAACAATATGTGCATGCGAGATTGCATTGGTCGACCACCGGTGACATTTGCATACAATTATGGCTTTGAACGCCGTAGAATTTGCCTTTGTAGCATTGGCGGTCTCGTAGCAATGACTCTTTTGTCCAATGGCATGTTTTGACGCCACCGTGCTCGCCAACGATGTGGTATCTTTGCTTTTGCAATGTTGCTTTGAGAAGTGGATCCATGCCCATGTGTTCACCGCCTTCAGCCAAAGTTCACTGTCGGAGTCCGGTCGGAAGTTGGCTCGGCAAACATGGCTACATTTGGTTGGGTTTTCAAGTCAACGCCTCTTCAAGAGAAGTAGAAGATGTAAATAAATACATTAAGTGTAAAAATTGCACCTATGTAGTAACACATTTACCAAGGATTGATATAGGTCCGGGCCCCACTCTAGTACAGGTAAGGAGAATGGATACCGAATTAGAAACCTATGTCGAGAACGTCATGGAACGTCAAGAATATCGTGGTGGAATCTTTTCCAACTCGACTCGTTCCTTCAAGAATGCAATAATCCGTGGCATGGCCGCCTGCAAAGCACCATCCTGGACCCGATTTGCGAGGATTTGAAATGGATGCTTGGCTTGACAGTTATGTTCAGGAGGTACTCGAAAAACAAGAGTACCGAAGTGGAATCTTCACCAAATTTTTCCGTTTAGGAAAAAAATCACGCTAAGGATTGTACAACATTTAACATACCAAATCGTGGAACTTGAGCCATGAGCAGATGGGCTCCTCATGTTTTGGGACTAGGGACGCCTCTCCTCGTTGCAGTATCGCTGTATGTTGGAGGAATCTGGCAAGGTCTTCCAATCCTTGTGATTCTTGGATTCTATCCATTGCTAGACCTGATTGCTGGTGAGTCCGGAGAAGTCAAAGGTATTGAAGAAGATAAGATGTTCAACAGCATCATTCACCTTCATGGCCTTTGTATGCCAACGATTGTTGCATTTTTCCTCGCTTTGGTATGGATGCGTGGATTCGATGAATTCACTTGGCTTGGTATTGTTTCTGTGGGTCTTACCACAGGGGCAAGTGGCATTGTCGCCGCCCATGAATTGGGTCATCGAAAACCAAGATCCGCTTCATGGTGGCTGGCACGTTCCGGATTGTTGAGCATCCTCTATCTTCATTTCACCACCGAACATAATTTTACCCATCACAAACATTGGGCACGACCCATCGATCCAACATCTTCGCCCCGTGGAAGAGGCATATACATTCACTTTCTCAGAACGCTTCCTCTTCAACTCAAAGGTGCACTCAAAGCAAGACCGAAAGATACCAAAATTTCCCTCATGGTCGAGGCCTTGCTTTTGATAGGTTTGTTCCTCATCTCACCTGTGATTCTTGGCGTTTTCTTGATGCAAGCTCTTGTAGCAGTTTTCCTGCTGGAATATGTGAATTACCTTCAACATCACGGCCTGTCTCGAGGTGCTGAAGAGCGAATGGGCCCACAGCACGCATGGGAAAGTCGTCATCGTTGGAGCCGATGGACCCTGATGGAACTCCCACTTCATCCTGCACACCATCTCACATCGAGTTTGCCCGCTTGGAAATTATCGACTTACGAAGAATCTCCGAGACTTCCGTTTGGTTATTACACCTCGTTTTGGCTGGCTTTATTCCCACCACTATGGCATTTTGTTATGAAAAATCACCTCGATCGTGCTTCTACAAATTGAAATCATTGAGCAATAATTCATAACAATATACACGCTATTATAAGGCAGAATTTGACCGATGGTATGTGGCTTTGCTGAAAATTTCCGATTTGAAAAAGGGCTTTGGCTCGGGCGATTCAAGGCTTGAGGTTCTCAAAGGTGTCGACATTGAAATTCTTCAAGGGGAAATGGTTGCTTTGATGGGTCCTTCGGGCTCTGGAAAATCCACTCTTCTCAACATCATCGGGGGTCTAATGGCAGCTGACAGCGGTCAAATCCAACTTAAAGAACGCAAATACGGCAAAAAAGGCCCCTCGGGTGTCATTGATGTACGCCGCAATTTAGTTGGTTGGATTTTCCAAGATTTCCACCTTCTTGACAATCTCACTGCTGTTGATAATGTTGCGATGTCACTCGAACTATCTGGCTTGTCATCTGCTGAAGCAGAAAAGGCTGCGATTGACGCACTTGAAAAAGTTGGACTTGGCGACCGAATGCATCACATTCCAGACCAACTCTCAGGCGGTCAGCAACAGCGCGTGGCGATTGCGAGGGCGATTGCGGGCAACCGACCAGTCCTCCTTGCCGATGAACCAACGGGTAACCTCGACATCGCAAGCGGAAAAGAGGTCATGGCTCTGTTTAGGGAACTCTGCCACGACAAAGAGAACCCAGTTTCGATTCTCATGGTGACTCACGACCCTGACCTTGCTGCTGCAGCCGACCGAATGCTATTGCTTCGAAATGGCAAAACAGAAGCCTCCGATATTCGTTCAGCGTGGGGGCTTGACGCTGAAGAAATCACAGAAGGCGGTGAAGAAGAATGAGCGAACGCCCCGATGGACTTCGAGATTCAGATTTTGCCCTCGGTCGCTCTCGAATGAGCCGAATCAAACACAGGGTCATAGAATTTCCAAGTCGTATGCGACTGGCTGGACAAGGCGCATGGCGAGGCAAAGAGCGTGGATTAGCGGTCATTGCAGGTGTATTTCTCGCATCCCTCGTTATCACAACAGTCCTTGCTTACGGTGTTGGTTTGTCCCAATTGTTTTTTGAAGAATCACTCAAATCAGAACCATTTGATGCAAAGATAGAGTATGCCCGAACACCGATAGAAAACGCGTCGGGATGGTCAAACAACACCACGACCATGCTCGGTGTTTGCGACGAATTAATGGAACAATTTTCGGAATTCAACGATTGTACACTCGTTCTTGGTAGACAAGGTATTCACAGTGGGGGTTTGTTCAATCGAGAATTCGTTGTGGCACAACCACTTGAAATGAGGGTTGTCACAGATGACGAAAACCCGTATTGGGGCAATGTTACCTTCGATTATCCTGAGGCTGATGAAAATGGGCCACCGATTTCAAACAAACGTGCCATTCGATTCCTTGGACCTGAAGCCTTTGATGGTGAATTAGCTAATCGTTACAGTGAAAATATCATTGCAGGTTCTGGAGAATGGCCATCGCCGCAAAATATGACAAGCAACCGTGGTATTATTTTGCCATCAACCATTGCAAGCGAAGCTCAAGCCAATGTTGGTGATGTACTTGATTCGTTGACCTTCGTCTATGTGGTCGATGAATCCACACTCCTTGAGGGCACTGTGGATGAGGATAATTGTGCCGGCGAAATCACCCCCGAAAACAACGAGATGATCTACTGTCGAATGTCGATGACGGTCGAGAACCTTACTGTCATGGGCATTTACGAACCATGGCCATTTGGTAATCCCACTCTCCCATTCAATCCAATCTTTTCCACATGGGAGGTTCTGACTGAAGAGCAACGTGGAATTTTGATGGCGTACGACCACATGTATCTCGGTGTTACCGTCGATAGAGGCCAACTACCAACAAGTTCAACCGCTGACGCCGCTGAATGGCTTGAAGACCTCGGAACCCGAGTACAAGCAGGCTCGTACACCGATGAAGGTGTTGAACTGTATTACACGGACATCATAAGTGGAACCATTTTGTTCCTCAATATTTTTCTTGGATTGATTCAAATTTTCGATTACATCATCATGATTCCAATCGTAGTCCTATCGATATCCGTGCTCATTTACGGACTGATTCTTTCCCTAGAGCAACGACGAAGAGAAGTGAGTATTCACCGTGTCATTGGAGCTGACAGCAATAGTTTGCAGGGCATGGTTCTGCTCGAATTGTTTGTCATGTCATCCGTTGCTTGGTTAGCGGGATACCTGCTTGCCATGCTCGCTGTGCCTGTGGTTCTCTCCGCTGTTGGGTTCATGGAATTTAGAACAGGAGACTTTGATGTCAATCCAACGTTGTCCATCACCTCCACGATTTTTACAGCGGTCACCACGCTCGGTTTAGCCTTGTTATTTGGTCGAAGTCGAGCCCGCCAGTTCATCGAATTAGAGATTGAAGAAGGCGTGAAGAAAACCACGCAACCCGCAGAGCCAAAGCGTTGGCTTCACTGGCTTGCCTTCCTGTTTGGCATGCTCGCAGTCGTGGACACATGGCTTGAGGCCAACGGTAGCGAAGATGGTATCATTTCCAATTTCTTCTTTGAGGGACTCATCAGCATCTTTGGACCGTTCGCATTGTGGATTGGTGGAGCGTTGCTACTCGGTAGAATCGGGGCAAAAGGTCCCCAAATCATGCAATTTATCTTCGGAAGGACTCGGCTACTGAACGATGTCAAAAGAGGACTCAAAGGTTCGGGTTCGACCGAATCGGTCAATCGACTTGCTGTCATTATGTTGCTCACGTTATCCATTGTCACACTTGCTGCAGTACAGGGATACACGGGAACACTTGTTGATGAAAAAACCGTTGACGCCTCTGTAGGTTCAGATTTGAAGGTCACCCTTGAACAACCTGTTGACGAGGCTGAACTCCTCACCCTCTTGGGTGAATTTACAGACGAAAGTGTCACGCCGATTGCGACAAGCGTTGTTACGATTGGACTTTCAAATGGGGAAGGAGGCGAGACTTTCCTCACCTATGTCTTGTTGGACAACAACGAAGATGTCCTTCGTTGGAGCGAACAAGCCCTTCCGGGCGAAGATATCGACGCCGCATTAGCAGGTTACGCTGCTGGTGGGTTCAGTGCTGGAGAAGACTCTGCCTATTCACTTGACTTACCCGGTTCTGACCGTGGAGGAAATGAAAACCGTCTCGATGACGTACTGCTCAAACCAAATGACGAAAAATCCCAAACCCTCACCTTCGTGTGGGAGAAAATCGAATTCAACTTCACCTCTGGTGGCTCAGAAGAACAGGACCCACTCGCCTTGTTTGAAGCATACACCCTACTCATGCGAAGCGACTGGTCAAGCCTCAACCTTTCAGGTCAAGATTTGAGTGGCCGTAACATCGGAAGAATTGACCTATCTGCAAGCAATCTTTCCGGGGCAAATCTCGCTGATGTAAACTTGAGTGAATCCATCTTGGTGGATACTGACCTTTCCTACGCTGACCTTCGTGGAGCAAATTTGCAGAATGCGGTGCTCGTCAATTTCATGGGCGGTTCGCTTGAGGGAGCCGACCTTTCCAACGCAAATTTAGAGGGTGCTTTTGGTTTCTTTGACCTTTCTGGTGCCATTCTTACCAACGCTACATGTCCAGATGGGTCATCAGCTGATGTGACTGCATGTTCGACAGGGGCTTCAGAAATCCCTCCACCTCTTGCTGCAGACCTTTTCCTTTCGAACACCAAAGTTCGAATCATCGTCACTCCGTATTCCACCGAGATGTATTACATGGGGACGCATGAGTATGTTCCGGGAGTGAATTCAGTCACGGCCTCCTCGGCCGTCATCATCGGGGAATCATCTTGGCGAGCCCTTGTCGGCGATGAGGCTGCTGATAATTACACTTCGACGACCTGGATCGTTGATGTGGGTGACATCGAAGGTGAGCAACTTGAAGCTCTTGGTTCGAAACTTTCTGCTGATGCCCGAGTATCAAGCGTTGAAGATTGGGCAAGTACGCACAAACTCGTTGAACGAAATGGCGGCTTAATCTTCGGAACTCCTGGCCTTCTCTCACTCCAATTTGTGGTTGCGAGCGTCGCTGCGGTAGCCTCAAGTTTCGTGTTCCTTTCTCTCGTGTTGAGTCAGCGACAAAAAGAACTCGCTGTGTTGCAGGCTATCGGGGCCTCACCAAACCAAATCATTCGACTTGTGTTGTTTGAAATCTTGTCCATTGTGATGGTTTCCATGACCTTGGGGATTGTTTTGGGCATAGGTCTTGCACTTTCGTTCAATGGATTCTTCGATGTGTTCGGTTTCATCTTCCAAATCTTTGGAGGTTCGTCCACAACCATTCAACGAACTCTTGTCTATCCATGGTTGCAAATCATCATGGTCTCGATTGCGGTCTTTGCAGCCGTTGTCGTAGCTCTACTCGTGACGACGCGCCGTGCGTTAAGTGCGGATTTGGCCAGTGTGCTGAAGGGGGAGTGAAGATGAGAGAAACTATTCTCAAAGCAGATGGCTTGTACCACGTCTATGAATCAAAGGCCGAAGACGGTAACGTTGTCGCCTTGCGTGGCCTTCATATCAACATGAAAGAAGGCGAAGCGATTGCGGTTGTTGGACCTTCAGGTTCGGGTAAATCCACACTCATGAAATGCCTCGGAGGACTCATGAAACCCAGTGCAGGTTCAGTTACCCTTGCCGGAAAGAACATGACACGATTAACCGGTCAGGAACTTGTTGAATTACGCCAAAAGAAAGTGTCGTTTATCTTCCAAGAAGGAAACCTTCTGCCAAATCTCAATGCACGAGATAACGTAGCCCAACCACTGCGCCACCAAGGTGTGGCTTCAAAGAAGGCTCTTGCCCTTGCTGACGCAATGCTCGAACGCCTTGGTATGGGTCATCGAATCAACGCTTTACCTGCGATGCTCAGTGGTGGAGAACAACAGAGAGTCGCCATAGCACGAGCACTCATTACTCAGCCGAGATTGATTCTTGCCGATGAACCCACAGGAGCACTCGACCCGGTCACGAGCCGTGAAGTTCTTGCATTGTTCAAGAATCTCCATCAGAACGATAGCGTCTCCTTCCTCATTGTGACCCACTCCAAAGAAGTGGCTTCTTTTGCAAATCGTTCCCTTGAATTACGAGATGGGCGGTTTGTAGC
>JAUREO010000044.1 GCA_030827365.1 Candidatus Poseidonia sp.
ATTTGCAAGTTCAACGATTTTCCCAAGATACATCACAGCTACTCGGTCGGCGATGTGGTGAACAACATTGAGGGCGTGAGTAATTAAGACAAATGTGAGGCCCAACTCTTTCTGAATCGAATCCAAAAGATTGAGCACTTGTGCTTGGACAGACACATCAAGCGCACTTGTTGGTTCATCGAGCAGAATGAATTCAGGGTTCAATGCAAGGGCTCTTGCAAGGGCAATACGCTGCTTTTGACCGCCGGAAAATTCATGAGGATAGCGTGACATTAAACTTGAATTCAAACCAACTGACTCGAGCAAGTCTTCGACGCGTCTTGTGACTTCAGCACCATCTGCTCTTCCGCTGATGAGAAGTGGTTCACCCACGACTGAGCGAACTGACATTCGTGGGTTCATTGAACCACCTGGGTCTTGGAACACAATTTGCATTCGTTGTCGCAACTCCTTTCTCGATAGTGAACCGATGGATTGTCCATCGAGTTCTATGGTTCCCTCGGTTAAGGGAATGAGACCCAAAATCAATCGTCCAAGTGTGGTTTTTCCACAACCTGATTCACCAACGATGGCAAGGGTTTCGCCTCGCTTTACTTCAAGGTCCACCCCATCAACTGCACGAACATACTGACGAACTGCTGAAAACATACCAGCTTTGATTGGGAACCACTTTGAAACCCCAGTGATTCGGATTAATGTATCTTCATCACTCATCTTCCTGCCCCCTATTCAAATAATGGTAAGCAAATTGGTCAAACGCAGCACGTACCGTATGTTGGTCCAATGTTTGCTCGGTATGATGGCAGTGTGCAATGTGATTTTCCGAGATTTCAATGGCTGGCGGAGGAGTATCAATGCACAAAGATGTGGCGAGGGGACAACGTTCGTGGAATCGACATCCTTTGATGACCTCATTTGGTGGGGGCACTGAACCGGGAATAATTGGTAGAACTTCTCTTCGCTCCGCCGGGTCCATCGAGGGAATGCTATGCAGTAATCCAATGGTGTAGGGCATCCTTGGATGTTCAAGAATTTCGTGAAGAGGTGCAGTCTCGACAACTTTTCCAGCGTACATCACAACAACCCGGTCGCACATCTGTGCAATCACGCCCATGTCGTGTGTAATGAGCATAATCGAGGTTCCTTTACGGTCTCTCAAATCCCGCATGAGATGGAGAATTTGTGCTTGAATTGTCACATCCAGTGCTGTGGTTGGTTCATCGGCGATAAGCACCGTCGGCTCACACGACATCATCATAGCGATCATCACACGCTGGCGCATCCCCCCAGACAATTCATGTGGATACATTTTAGCAACAGCGGTAGGATTCGGAATCCGAACATCTTCAAGAATTTGGACGACTTGCTTTTCGTGTGCTGGGTCTAAACTAAACCATGTGCTCAAAATAATGGCGGGCAATGCGAGAGCTGCAAGAATCATACAGGCTATCACAACACCTGAGAAAGGTAGCCAATTGAGAATAAGGTAGAAACCTGCACCTGCGAAAACAACAGGAATTAATGGCAAATGCTGTCGAAGAAGGTCAAAGATTGAAACGTCATCAGGCGATTTTACCTTGGATTCAATGACAGCTTTGCCATAGACAAATGGTACGAGGAACCACCAACCACTCTTGATGAGGTCACTGATATCCTTGTTGGTGTCTGCGAGAATGAATAATGTGATGAGAACGACAAGCACGCTACTTGCAAAAGGTTGTGGTCTTGCGAACATCCAAAGAATTCGGAATGGGCTTGATAGAGCAAGAAGGATTCGATTGAGCGTTGAGACGGTTCGTTGTGCCAGACGGTTGTGCTCTCTCATCACTTCAGCAATTTGTTTTTCAACGGTGTAGAGTGGATTGAGTGCTGTCATTGGCTCTTGGAAAATCATCGATATTTCATTACCTCGAATCGTTCGCATTCGGCGTTCAAATCGCCATGCATCGAGTCTGAGAACAATGTTTGTGAGTGCAGCAAGAACGGCAATACTTGATGTAATTCCAAGAAACCATGCACCTTGAACTGGGCGAATGAGGAGCCAAAATGCACTCAAAAGAATGGCAACGGCTGAGAACACCGTCACCCTTCCAATGATTGGTAAGTACTTCTCTTCGTTTGGCGTTACGCTTCGAATCATTGGTTCGCCACGGAAATGGATGGAGCCTCGGTCGACGATTCCGGTCGAAAGCCCAATGGTCACAAGAGAGGTGACAGACTTTCCACACCCAGATTCTCCTACAATTCCTACGATTTCCTCTTCATTGACGTGGAAATCTACGCCATTAAGTGCCTGAACTTTACCATCAAATGTGGTAAAATGAACCGAGAGGTCTTCGATTTCAATGAGTGGTTTTGCCATCATCATCACCTCCTATTTTTCGGGTCGATGACATCTCGAAGCCCATCGCCAAGTAAATTGAAACCAAGAGTTGTAATCGCAATCGCAAGTCCTGGGAACACGATAAGCCACCAGTCACGTGGGAAGAATTGTCGCCCTTCTTCGACAAGAATTCCCCATTCCGCAGTACCGGGTGCAGCCCCTAATCCGATGAAAGAAAGTCCAGCTGCTCCAAGAATGGTCCCTCCAATATCGAGCGTAAAAGCAACAAGGAGTGGAGCCCAAGCATTTGGTAGAACGTGCCTAAACATGATTCTGTTTGAAGAAGCACCAACACTTCGTGCCGCTTCAACAAAAGTCATTTCTTTGACATACAAGACTTGACCACGAATAAGTCGTGCACATCCCGGCCATCCGGTCACAATGAGGGCAAATTGGATTTTCCATAGTCGGTCAAAATCTTCGATAAATGTAACCTCAGATTGTCCGTTTTCAGTCCACACGATGAGAAGATAAATGGAAAGGAAGAGTAACAGAGTTCGCATGGACAACATACGCCATGGATTGTTCCATTCGAAAGAACCTTTGAGTCGGTCAATCATTTGACCTGATTGAACTTGCGAAAAGATGCGAAGATCGATGATAGTAATGGCACCAATCATGAAAATTAAGATTGTAGGCAGCAACAAGTGCCACATTGTACGTTCTCCACTGTTGCCATTAAACTCTGTCCACAAACCAGACCAAGAGACGCCAAGAATATCGGTCAGAAGGAATAGAGCGAGCAAAATCATCAACATCGAGTTTCTTCGCTCAGAAAACCAAGAGGCTATTTTTGAATTTCCCTCAGCCCAATCATGTTTCGATACTTTTGCATCACCTACAAGCCTCTCATTGAGGAAATTCCGTAACATGAACCCGATGATAAATGTCGGAATGAGGATGCTCAACCATGTGGGTAAGGTAAACGATGACATCGCTTGGAAGGCTGCGACGAATGCCATAGCGAGAATAAGTCCGGGAACTGCAAAGAATACATCCGTTATTCGCATGATGAGTTCGTCAACTTTTCCGCCGAAATATCCACTAACACAACCGATAATTGTTCCAAGTGAAACAGTAAGCAAAGCCACAGTAATACCAATTTTGAGAGAAATTCTCGACCCGTAGAGCACTTTGCTGAACAAATCTTGACCGGTATGCGTCGTACCGAAGATGCACACATCATAGCCATCAGGGAGCCAACTATGGTGCATTGCACTGTTATCGAAAGTATAGGTGACCCATACAGATGTCTGAGTACGGTCATTGACTAAATCGGGATTCACGTCTAGCATCGAGGAATTCGTGGCGTTGATGGTGATGTTTTCGTTTCCTAAGGGATATCCGTAATCATCAACAAAAATGAGAATTTCATGCACTGTGAGGACATCACGATAGTATCGATTGTCATCCCCTACCTTGTCATCAGATTCAGCCCCGACGCTGTACACTGGTGGCAATCCTTTGTTCTCAAGTTGCTTGTTATCCCTGCGCATCTCTGTCAGAGAAATCATTTGTTCATGTTCATCACATTCTTCTGAAAATGGTTCAGCACGGCGGGGCTCGTTGTCAATTTTCCATAAATCTTCAGTGTCCTGCAAATTTCTGTATGGATGTTCAACAGCAATATCATCTGCAAATACTGAAACTAAGACCACGGAAAGCACGATGAATAAGCCAACAATCGCAAGCAAAGAACGACGATAGATAGCCCAACTTCGGTGAATGTCTTTGCCACGTTGCTGCCAACTTTCGACAAAGCGCTTCCGACTCTCAGCGCGGTCATCAGCACCGTCTTTCCAGCTCATTCTAATCTCACCCTTGGGTCAATTACTGCGTATAAGACATCGACAATGAGATTCGATAGCAAGAAGATAAACGATGTGATTAGTGTCACACCCATAATGGTTGCAAAGTCAAGATACTGAATGGATTTCACCGCTACTCTTCCCATCCCATTGAATGAAAAGATGGACTCAGTAAGAACAGCACCACCAATGGCACCACCAATTGAGAAACCAAGGAGCGTAACGATAGGAACGAGTGCATTTCGACAGGCGTGGACGATAATGGTTCGACTTTCGCTTAGACCCTTTGCCCTTGCAGTACGAACATAATCCTCATTCATGACTTCGAGCAAACTTGAACGCATGTATCGGAGTAAACTACCTGAACTTGCAAGACCCAAGGTCAAACTTGGAAGGAACAAGTGCTCAATAGTATCGTAAAAGAGAAGCCAGTTGGTATTGTATTCATCTGGAAGTTCTTCGAGTGCTTCATCGGTGACAAACCAACTATCAATGAGATGAAAACCTGTCCCGTCATGTGGATACCACGAAACAAAGGCAGAGACTTCCTCTGTGCTTTGTGGATATGTGAAACCTGAATCGTGTCGACCAAAGAGTGGGAAACAACCTCCTTCAGTTCCGAAGAGTGGATCACACACACCTTCACCAGTAGCAAGGTAATACTGCAGCATCATAGCCAGCCAAAAGATTGGAAGGCTAACAAATGCAATAGCCATAAACCTCGAGAGGTGGTCAAATATTCTGTCCTGCATCACTGCACTGAGGATACCAAGGATGATTCCAACAGGATACCCAATCATGAGGGCAAAGAATGCCATTTCAAGTGTAATCGGTGCTGCATCCTGAACGACCTCAATGACGGGTCTGTGATAGGCTACAGACTCGCCCCAATCACCGTTGAGTAATCCATCAACGTAGATGAAGAAGCGTTCTGTGACTGACTTGTCAAGGCCCAGGCGTATGAAGTTCTTGTCGTACGCTGTTATTGGTTCTCCATCTTCAGTGTAGTCAACAACCACACCGCACTTCTCACCACACAGAGCCGCTGCGGGATCTGCCGGAATGAGTTGTGCTATTGTGAACGTAAAGACCGCTACACCAACCATCACAGGAACGAGCAGAATCAGTCGACGAGCTACGAACTCGTGCAACTTCACCTAGCTCACCTCATTCGATGCACGACCGCTCAACGGAGGGGTGCATGGCGTTGCCTACACCCTCTCCGTAAAGAGGCTTCGCGTGGTATACGTCGTGCTTGATTCAATCAGCACTCGCCGACGAGTTCACCGTCAACCATTGCAAGCTTGCTGTAGTCGAACCAGTGTGCTGATCCGATAGCAGCGAATGGAGCTGAACAGATGTCATCGTGTCGGACGCCAACACCGTTGTATTGACCGACGAGAATCATGTTTGGATCTTCGACCCAAAGTTCGAATGCTTGAGCGTAAAGTTCTGCACGCTCGCTGTCGTCAGTTGATTCTCGTGCTGCAACAAGGAGAGCATCGAGTGCTTCGTTGTGGTAGTTGGTTCCGTAAGCGTCACCGCCAATGTCGTGGCTTCCTGCAAATGGTGACCAGTAGTTATCTGGGTCAAGGTAATCAGGAGCCCATCCACTGAATCGGATGTCGAAGGTACCTGTGTAGTACATGGTGAGGTACTCAGCCCATGGCTTTGCTTCACCATCAGTGACGATACCAATTGAACCAAGTGCTTCTTGGAGTTGAGCACCCATTGCAATTCTGTAGTCGTTACCTTCGTTGGCCATGATTCGGAGAGTGTTTGGTAGTCGGCACTCAGTACCATCTCGGGATTCTTCAGGTACAACAGTTGGTTCGCCCTTAACGGTGATTGAAGTACAGTCATATTGTCGGATGAATCCTGCTGCATCGAGGACGCTCTCTGCGTATTCAAGGTCGTAGGTAAAGACTTCATATTGAGTCTCAGCATACAAGAAACCTGCAGGGATTGGACCGTAATATGGTGCAATCGAGTTGTCGTAGGTATCTCTTCGGTGAGTTGTGTAGTCGAATGCATAGCTGATTGCTTCTCTGAGAGCGGATGTTGCCATCACGTTGCAGTCGTTGGTACCATCGCCATCACAGTCGTGGTTGATCACGAGTGAAGAGTTTGCATCGGTGTTGGTGTTGTTTTCACCGTCATCGAGTGCTGCTGGTTGAAGGTTCATTGCTGCGAGAACAACATCGAAAGTTTCTCGGTACACACAAACATATCCATCCTTGGATTGAACATTTGGCTTGTCTGTAAGTGCTTCGTCTTCACCTTCATCGAACTCGCCGTTGCCGTCGAGGTCAATGTAACAGAAGTTTGTCAGGTCTTCGATGTTGATGCCGCCGAAGTCGACTTCACCGTCTGTGAAAGCAAGGAGTCTTGTCGAAGCTTCTGTCACGATTCTTGAAGTGAATCGGTTGATGTTGAAGTCGCCTTCTTCCCAGTACATCCAGTTCGGTGTAAGGACTATGTTGTCTTCTCGAACCCAGGAGTCTACAACGTATGCTCCAGTTCCAGCACCGAGTGGTGCCTCGTCCATCCAGCCGTGACAGTAGTCGTCACCTTCTCCGCCTGCATCAACACGGTGTTCTTCGCAGAGTTCCATGTTGACAACTGCACCAACAGTGTATGCAATTGTTGAAACAAATGCAGATGAAGGAGCAAAGAGTGTTACACTGAATGTGTAATCATCAATGACTGTGAGGTTTTCTCCACCCATGTCGTCGTGGTTTCCATCAGCGTCATTGCAGTCAAAGGATTGGTCGAGGATCCAGTTCACGTGGCTCTCTGGACCGCCGTAACCGATGACACGGCACCAAGAGTACACAACATCGTGTGCAGTCATGTGGTCGCCGTTGCTGAAGAACACATCGTCTCGGAGTTCAAAGGTGTATGTGAGTTGGTCTTCGCTGATTGAGTATCCAGTTGCGAGTCGTGGAACGATGATTGCATTTCCGTTGCCATCACCTTCGTATCGGTAGAGGGTGTCAAAGACGTTTTCAATGACATCGCCAGATGCTGAATCGTATGCGTCAGCAGGGTCGAATGTTGAAGCGTCACCAATGGTCATCTCAACGAGTTCACATGGGTTGTTTGTAGCACCTTCTGGCTCAACACAAGCACGCATGCTTTCAAGTTCGTCCCAAGCATCGTCGTAGGTCATGTCGCCCATGAGGAAATCGTACATGACGTCCATTTCGTCTCGCTCATCTTCCCAAGTAATGACAACACCGCCGGAAACGGTCCAGTATCCAATGCAAACATATTCGCCGTCTTCAGCACCATCTGCCATGTACATACAAAGATCGTAACCATCGCCGCCTACGTCACCGTTTTCGAGGAATGTGTGAAGGCCACTTGCACCTTCATAGCCAGTTCCGACAGCCTTGATGGAAGCATCCATATTTGCTGAGTCTTTGAGATATGCTTTGCCGATGATGGAAACTGCATCGTAAGAAGTCAAGACATATTGCTTGATACTGCCAACGCCAGAAGCGTCGTATCGTGCAGAGAAGTCACCGTACGAAGTTCCTGCACGAGGTGCAGTCACGCCGAATCCGTCAGCGACAGAGTCATCGGTCAACTCAGCAAGGAGACCTTCACCAGCCGGTCCGTCTCCGCTGAAAGCCCAAATATCGAGGTCTTGGGCAGCGATTTCGTTGAGGATAAGTGCCGCATCAGTCACATATGAAACCATGAAGATAGCGTCACAGCCAGCGGCATCAATCTGAGTGATTTCGGAGGAAATATCCGTTGTCGTTTCAGAGTATCCAATCTTGGTACAGAGGTCGCCGTCCCATGCACCTTCGATTGCGTCAGCGAAACCTGAACCGTAATCGTTGGTCATGTGGAGGACTGCTGGGTTCTCAACGCCGACGAAGGCCATTAAGTCAGCAGCTGCTGGTCCTTGAATAGCGTCACTTGGAACAACTCGGTAGAACAGAGGGTATGCGGATGCATCACTGAGTCCAGGGTTGGTCGAAGCGTAGGAAATCATTGGGATGCCAGCTGCGGACAAAATTGCGTTAGCAGCCATTGAGGCACCGGAACATGCTGCACCAGCAACACCAACGACATCGGAGTCGAGAAGTGTTTGTGCTGCAGGGCCAGCGACTGTACCGTCACAGCCTGAGTCCGCTTCAACGAGCTCGAAAACAACATCGCTTTGTGCAGCGTTGAGGTCCTTGATAGCCTCAGTAGCACCGTAGGTAAAACCTGCAGCGTCCTGAGCCAACGGACCAGTGAGCGGATTCAAAAACCCAATCTTCACGTTGTTGTTCGTCACAACATTGTCGTTATCATCTTCATCATCGTTGCTTGTACAACCAGCAAGGGTCGTAGAAAGCACCATCATTATTACAAACAGCATAGCATATTTCTTGTTAGCCATGCTTTGCTGGGCAAATAGCAAGTATATTAATTAAGTGCCAATAATGTATCTGTAAAAATATCAGTGAATGAAGAATATTTCACCGAGGATGCGATTTATGAGACAATCCTTTTTCGACACATTCGGACACCAAAAATCATCATCACAGGCATCAACAAAAAGATGTACAGAAGCGAAGGCATGGCCTGTTCAAAACCTGTGCCATATGCAAGAGCACGCGTGATGAGTGCTGCATGGGTGAGCGGCAGGCAATAGGCGATGTACTGAACTGTTTCTGGAAATTCGTCGAGAGGGAAAAACGTGCCTGCCAAAATAAACATTGGATTGATGAACAAGAAAAAGGGAATGTTGAACCAGTCGATCGAGGGCGTATAAGAGGTCAAAATGAGACCCATTCCAGCGAACATCAGTCCGATCGGAATGGCAACGATGGGCATCATAATTGCACCCGACCAAGACAGTAATTGCATGTCCACAATAAATCCAACAATGAGAATGGCAATCGTCATCAGCGTAGCGTTTGTCACCGAACGCGTTGTTGCCCAGAATAACTCTCCGACGAGCACATCTTCAGGTGAGGCTGGCGTAGCTGCAATTGCCTGCCAAGTCCCCTGGTAATACATCCGGACAAAGGCAGCATAAGTCGCCTCAAAAAAAGCTCCAAACATCATCGATATTGCGAGGATAGAAGGGGCAATGAACTCAACATAACTCACGCCCCCCATCGTTTGAATGTACGCACCAACGCCAAAACCGAAACCGAGGAGATAAAGAATCGGTTCAAAAATTGGCGGGAGTAAATTTGTTTTCCAGGTTCGGACCCACACATCTGCGTGTCTTCTCCAGACTGCTGCAACCATGGCAGGAGATACACCAAAGATTTCTTTCATTGCATCACTCCCTTAATTGTCGACCTGTCAACTGCAAAAAGACATCCTCAAGCGTTGCTCTTCTTTTAATGACATCGTTGACCTCTTTGTCAGACTCGAATTCAGAAGCGAGTTTTGCTATGTTCTTGCCGTAAGCAATGATTCTGTCTGCGATTCGACTTGTTTTGAGGTCTAATTCAACCGCCCTTGACTCGATACGGTCAAGTGCTTGGTCACCACCATCAAAGAGTGATGCTACAAATTCTATTGCTTCGTTTCCAACAGTATCATGGATGAGCGTTCGAGGTGGGCCACGGACAAGAATCTGGCCCGCATCGATGATGGCCAAATCATCACACAACAATTCTGCCTCATCCATATAGTGGGTTGTCAAAAGAATTGTTCGACCTGAACGTCTGTAATTTCGAATTTGATCCCACACTCGGTGACGTGCTTGTGGGTCAAGTCCTGTGGTTGGCTCATCAAGAATGAGCAATTCAGGATCATTCATCAAACCACGAGCTACGATGAGTCGACGTTTCATTCCCCCTGATAGGTTAGGAATTTTCTCGTTCGCTTTTTCAGTTAAACCAACATCCTCGAGCAGCAAAGTTGCCTTGTCCATTGCTTGCTTTTTGGTCATACCGAAATATCTTGCATACACCACAAGATTGAACACGGCACTGAAATCTGGGTCGAGATTATCCTCTTGAGGAATGACTCCAATTCGAGAACGTACATTTCGGCCTTTTGTGGTCACATCCGTCCCAAGGACCTCAAGAGAACCTCCTGAAATTGGAGAGGAGGCCTGCATCATTCGAATCATCGTTGTTTTACCGGCACCATTCGGACCGAGTAATCCGAAACAAATGCCTCGAGGAACTTCAAGGTCCACTCCATTGACAGCGACCAAATCACCAAAGTGTTTGGTCAAGCCGGTGGCTCGAATAGCAGGTTCAGTCACAACTCGCCGGCAGACCTTCATTTCATCAACCAATCGGTTCAATCATTGAACAAGGTGTCGATGTTCAACTCATGCTTTCGATGGAGCACCACTGCATTTGGTCCAATTTAGCCACGCGCTTTTGTCAAATGATAGGCTTTGCAGTCACTACATCGATAATATTGCATTGCCGCATTTCTATTTTTGAAAACTCGCTTTTGTGCTAATTTCACTTCTTGAAGAGTATATTTTTGCTTATTTCCGCTGCATGTCAACTTAGGCCGTTTGTACTTGGCCTTACCTGTTGATTGCTTGCTTCTTTGATTTCCTTTTTTTGGAGGTTTACCAAGATATTGCTCACAATCTGAGCATTTCATTCTAAATTTTGAATTTTCAGTCTTGCACACTTTACAAATTACGGTTGAAGGCGACTCGCCCATAATAATTCAAAATGCTAACATTTTAAAAAATTTTAATCAATCAAATTTTTGAATTTGGTGCGAACATCAGAATATGATGTGTTCAAACGGTCGGAAATTAAAGGAAAGAATTAACATTTGGAATTGCTGATGCTTCCTTCAAACTTATGTGACGTTCAGCCAAGAATTTCTCATGTGACTCGACCATTCTTGCGATTGCTTCGCTTCTCGAGGTACAACGCCACGATTTGGCCTTGATTCTGATAGAACATGAACTTCATTGTTCAACTATTACTTCCTAATACCGAACTCATCGAACAGTCAAATTGTTCAGTTATCCCATTTTGTCCAAGCTTGGCCCTTCTGGGTTCGATGGTAATGCACGCCACTACCTTTAGGATATTCGAGCCATTCATATCCATCGTTTTGATTGATGATTCCATGCTCTTCAATAGGAGGATGGGTTGCTCGAGCGAAAACGTCATCACCAATGTCTTTGCTCATAGCAAGTTTTTCTTGAAGCAACTCGGTTCGCTCGGCAGCGTTCACCGTGGCGACTAAGCCAAAGTAAGCATCATTGTGTGCGATGTGGACGAGGTCTTCCTCGCTGCTTTGGAGCAGGTCGTTGATGAGCAGATTGATTTTCTCACGCGTTTGTGCTTTGATTTCGTTGTTGGTTAAGCGTGCTGTTAAGTCCGATTTGAGTAGGCGCAATTCTTCTGCCAGTGTATCTGGCTCTTGGAAGTAAGCTTGAACAAGCGATTGTAAATAGGTTAACTCGTTTTCCTCCTCCTTCGTCAATTTTGAATTGTTACGGAACACCTGAACCCATCGGAAGGCATCTGGAAGTATTGCGGTGGCGATGTTAGTTTGCAAAAGAGTCAATATTGCCAAAACGATACCACCGAGTCCAACGGCTTGGCCAAGTTCACTTGAGAAAAAGCCGTCTGCATTGGCAACAACCTCGTCATCGTTGTCCAACTTCATCGTGCAACCGAGCGTATCTACAAGGATGCCAAAGGGTGTGTTAGGACATTGGTCGTCCTCGTCAAGAACACCGTCACCGTCAGCATCAAGGATCACTTCTTCTTGTTCAAACATATTTGCAATGCCATCTCCGTCATCGTCGGCACACCCAAAATATCCGCTGGCCGTGGAATTCCCAATGACTTCTGGGCAGTAATCGGCCATCACAGCACCGTTCACGTATTGGCCAATTCCTGAGGAAGAACGTGTTTCATTCCACGAACTATTGCCCCAGTTATCGCCATAACCGTCGCCGTCAATGTCCGACCACTGAGTAGGAATGCTTGCAAAAGCATCGGGATTTGTGCCTGTTGCGTTATCACCATACCCGTCGCCATCGCTATCGACCCATTGGGTCATATCAGCAGGGAAGGCGTCTTGCAAGTCAGGAATCTGATCACCGTCACTGTCGAGGAAGTTGTTGATGAACGGATGGCTATCGCTGTTGTCTCCAATCCCGTCGCCATCGGAATCCATCGTTTCACTTGGGTCGTTCGGGAATGCGTCAGCGTTGTCCCCAACACCGTCGTTGTCGGAGTCCATCGTCTCAGAGTGGTCAAAGGGAAAGGCGTCACTATTATCACCGACTCCGTCATTGTCGCTGTCAAGATACTCGAATGCATTGTTGGGAAACATATCAGCATTGTCGCCGACGCCATCGTTGTCCGAATCCATCGTTTCATTGGCGTCGTAAGGGAAAGCGTCACTGTTGTCACCTACACCATCTCTATCCGAATCCAACCATTCACTGCTGTCATTCGGGAACACATCGGTATTGTCCCCTACACCGTCAAAGTCACTGTCCTGCCACTCATACGGGTTGGTGGGGAAGTCATCATTTTCATCGCTGTAGCCATCACCGTCGAGGTCAGGGCATCCGTCTCGGTCAATGGTTGAATCGCCCGCTGTGTTGGGGCAGTCGTCATCTACATTGAGCACTCCGTCCATATCAACATCGTCTGGTGAAATAAACAGGAAACTTACACCGAGAGGATACTGGTTGCCATCCTCGCCGTATAGGCTCAGATTTACAGTTTCGGCCATGCTGCCGGCGGTTGGTGTGGTCACCACGATGGTCGTTTCGTTGACCACTGTTCCCGTGACCTGGCCGTAGACGCCAAAGTCAACGGTAATCTCCTGCTTGAGGTACATCCCGCTGGACTTGTTAGCGTATTTGAGCAGCTCGTTGGTGGTGTCGTAATAGGCGATGTGAATCATGTTGTTATCCTCAACAAAGATGTCATTTTTAGAACCAACATTACCTGCACTATCCACAATTGAACTACTCCATTGGTTGTTTGAGTCGGGAACTAAGATTTGGTAGACGAGGTCATCTGAACCAGTATCATACATTGATGCGTGAATGTTGCCAAGCACATCAGTTTGCATACGAAACGCATTGTAACCGCCGGAGTACGCCGTGTCACTCCAAGCAGAGCCGGATAGGCCTTTGGCGTGTTTGTACTGACCACCTGCGGCATTTGTACGATACAACATCTGAAGGTTATTCTCGTGGTCCACAACCATATCGGTGTAA
>JAUREO010000045.1 GCA_030827365.1 Candidatus Poseidonia sp.
TTCCTGCCGTTATTTCTTCACTTCAAGGCGGAGGTAACAGCCTTGAAACAATGCATGCAGGTGGGTTATGTGGTATGGCTACACTTCTTGACCCAGCCATCACAACTGCAGATAATCTCTCTGGCCAAGTCGTTGCGAGAAAGGATGAACTACCTCCACTCCATTCTACAGTGAAGATTCAAATTCATTTGATGGACAAAATGGTTTCAGGAAACGAAGGTTCTGCAGAGGTGGTGCAGCCACTACGAAACAATGAGATGTTGATGCTCAATGTCGCAACTGCAACTTCGGTTGGCGTCACGCGAAATGTTGAGAAAGGAACGACATTACTAGAATTGCGCCTTCCTATATGTGCCGATGTTGGCCAACGTGTTTCCTTGTCTCGACGCGTAGGTTCGCGATGGAGATTAATAGGATATGGTACAATCCTATGATGTAGATCGGTGACCCACGTGCAATCACTTCTCATTGACGCTTGTGGATGGGTCGCTTGTCGAAATTCTGGAATCAACATCGACCATGAGGCTCAGCGATTTCTTGGAAAGCCGCAATGGGTTGTTCTCGATGTAGTGTTGATTGAATTACAAAATCTTATTGAATCCAAAGAAATTTCAAAATCTGTATTGCTGCTTGACATACTCAAGGAAAAGGCTCTGATTTTCGATACATCAACCATGGATAAAATGCACACAGATGACTTGCTCATCGAAGTTGCAACATCTCAACAAGCCACATTGCTCACAGTTGATGTGGAACTCAAACGAAGGGCTTACAAAATGAATATTCCAATTTTAGAAGTCAGAAAAGGACATCGACTCCATCTTGTGGATTCGGTTTGATTAGGGTAATGTGAAAAGTACATCGTCGCCTTGACCATCCAATAATCTCAATTTTACGCCAGCGTCAATCCATGCGTGCGCATAATTAATCGCTCCGAAGGAACGAATGTAATCACCTTGCTTCGAAAAATAATGTGCATCAGAAATGTATGCATCTGCCATTTCAAGCAGAACTTCAACATCGTGTTGCTGTTGAACACTCAAATGTTGCATCACATTTACCTTTTCACGTGCAGTGGTTGTGAGGTCGAGATAATGATCTAGTCGTTGTTTCGATAATTCAGCTTCAATCATCAAGATCATCCCCTTTTAGTCTTGAGAGCAATCTTCTCACATCTTCCTTTCGACCCAAGGCTTCATACAACTCGATAGCGAGCGACACTTTTCCAACATCTTCTGCTTCTTGGGCACGAATGAACATTTGACGTCTGTCTTCCCAATTTCGGGCCATGGCTGCGTCTGCAGCTGCTTTGTATCTGCTTTGCCTTTCAACATCGAATAAATGAGGTGCAGACCACTTTCTGACCAAACCTTCCCTCGTAGCTGTATACATTGAATCCCCAACGTTATGAGAAAGCAAATCACCTAATTCCATATCCTTGCCAAGTATTGGTGTCTCTTGAATCTCATTATCAAAGTCACCTAAATGATGAAGTTCTCCATCAAGGGATAAAGTCCACCATCCGTCACCAGTTCGTACAGCATTCATAGGTTCAATGGACATGGTTTCAATGCATTCCAGTTTATCCCATCCAAAAGGATGGGGGACACCTTCCCAAACCGCACCATCTCCACTTTGTAAAAGGAGACGCCCATCATTCAACGAAGATATCCAACTCCAGACTCTATCCTCTAATTTTCGCTTTTTATCTTCTTCAGTGAGCCTGCCACACCAAATGATCCCATCATTATCCTGCCACAACAGATGCTCCCTGTCGAGCCATCCCAAAAGGCGACGGACGGACCCACTTTCCATTCTTCGAATACCTCTCCCTTCAGCCGAGAACAAGTGAAGTTGGCCATTTCGACAAGAGAGAATCCATCCGCCACCTGGCCGTGCCATAATTTCTTTGAAGCCTGCCGGAGTGCTTCTTCCTTCGGTGATTTGTTTCGCTGTCGTGAGCGAATAGATGTAAAACCCGTGTGCCATGAGTACGCCGATACGACCAGATTGAGCTGCAAGACTGTGAACTTTGAAGGGTACATTTGTCGACCAAACTGTATCGCCTTTCGCATTTAAGTAATTCAATTGCAGTCCGGAACTGATAATGACGCCCTCATCAACTGCAAGTATTGTTGCAATTCTTGATGGAGCCTGCCAAGACCAAGAGATTTTCCATGTCATTCAGCAACACCTCCTTGAGCATCTGACCAAATCAATAATTGTGCCCGAGCCGCATTAGTAAGCGTATACATACTACTTCGGCCAACCATTCTTGAAGTCAAAATGCCCGCCTTGAGTAATGAACTTGCAATTTGAGATAATCGGGAACGTTTGATGTTCAAATGTTCCAGCATTTCATCATCCGATGGTGAGAACATCCTTTTGCTGGCAATGGATACAACATACACCTCAGTTGCAGAAAGTTTTTGCAAAGCCATGCCGTTAAGTGGATATTCATGACGCAGTCCAAGTCGTGGCATATGATGGCGAGTTAACATCTCGATGACTTTCTGTGGCAATTCATTACTTTTTGATTGCTCTGTTGGCATCAAATTCGATAACATTTGAATCAAGATGTCCATTTGATTTGATTGCTGTAACGAGTTTGTGTTCTGTTGGTATTCAACGGACGAATGGAACTCAGTCACTTCATCGAGCAACCTATCTTCATTCAATTGACCTTCTTCATCCAATAATTTGCCCTCACTGTCAAATGTGAGGGGGCTCGAGATAGTAAGTTCAAATTCTTCATCTGAATCAAGGATTGTTTGTTCAGAATCGAGGTGCTTTTGTTCGTCCATTGCGGAGATGTTTCGACTTCTCAAACTTTTGAATGGTCCAGAAAAAACCCTAGGTCGTTCTTGAATTTCATGTGCAAAAGAACCTACTGAAGGTGTTTCACGAAGTGGTTCATCTTCCATTCTAACATGATTTAGATGATCGAGATTGAGATCGAATTCATTCTTGTCAAACACATCAAATTGTGAATCTCGTTCGTACCAAGGTGCAGATGCATCGATAATTTCTGAGCCCAATTCATCATGTTCGTCACCTTCTGTTTCCATCGCTTCAAGCGAATTTATTTCATCGCGCGATTGATGCATCACTTTATGCAACATATCTGGTTCATCTCTGGACTCTGGTCTTGCATCAAACTCACTTCTTTGTGGCACATAAGACACATCATGTCCTGTACCCAAGAATTGGTCATCAACAAAATTTCGTAACAACTGCAAAATGCTCCTTGGATAACCATCGGTAGCTTCTAAAATTTCATTTGCTGCATCTATACTTATATTGTGATTTGGAAATCCAACGGTCTCGAGACGAGTCGATACAAGTTGTATGACCTCTTTTGGGCCAAATCGTGAAAGGGTGATTTCTTCAAAGGGTTGAAGGAGTTCTTGAGGTAATTGTTGCCGTTGCCTTTGGTCACAAATCAAGATGATGAGAGCTTGTGAACGTTCGAGAATGCCACTCGTATCTCTTAATGCAACATGCAATGAGGATGAATCTCCAGATTGTAGATCAAGGGCGATGAGAGGGGCTCTATCCGAGCGATACGATGCATTCACGAGGGCTTCAGACAATTCTCTTCGGCTCGGTGGCGGGTCGGCCTCAAAAAATTGTGAATAAATTGATTGGAGTAAACTCTGCCCGGGGTTTGCAGCATTCAGGTGGTCGATGTATGCTGATAATGAGACGACTGGTTCGATACAACGAACCAACGATGAACGTCCTGAACCATATGGCCCTGTCAAGAGTATCCAACGAGATGATTTTCTTAGAATAAATTGCTTGAGGGTTGAGAGCAAGTCATGTCGACCTACGAAAAGGTCTGTATCGGATGATGAAAGTGGTCGAATCGAAAATGGATTCTGACGAACTTGAGGCAGTTGTAGATGGTGCCAAATTTTTGCCATATCTTACCATCAGCAATTGTAGTATATATTCTTTCTATGGAATCGGTGTTGATGGAACGTGTTATGAAGTGTTATTTGATTGACGAGTACCAATAAAAATTTAGTTTTAACGGGTTGCTAACACCAAATTAACGCTTAGATAACGCGTTAATTTAACTCAAGTTCATGTGCCGTTTGCTTGAAATGACAAGACCTACACCTACGGTTTGAGGAGAGGCTCATGCCGGTAAACAACAGTAGAATTCCTGGTTTGTATAATAAAACCATAGGGGAACGTAGAGAAGTCATTGCTCAGGAAACAGGCATTCCAAAGTCTCAATTCGATGTATATGATTCAATCAATGGTTTGTCTCAGGAAAAGGCCAATAATATGATTGAGAATGTCATTGGTACATTGGCACTCCCAGTGGGTATTGCAACGAACTTTATTATCGATGGCCGAGATTATGTCATCCCTTTCTGTGTTGAGGAATCTAGTATCATCGCAGCAGCATCAAATATTGCAAGAAGATGTAGGTCAACGGGCGGTTTTCACACAAACATCGACCCTCCCATTATGATCGGACAGTTACAAATACTGGACCTAGAAGATATAGAGGGTGCAATACAGCAAATTGAAATCTCAAAGCAAGATATCATTGAGCGATGTAACAATACTGATTCAAAGATGATCGCATTAGGAGGCGGTTGCAAGGACGTCAGTTGTCGAAAGATTTCTGTTGATGGCCTTCACATGCTTATCGTCCATTTGCACATCGACTGCAGGGATGCAATGGGAGCAAATGCTGTAAATTCGATGGCAGAACGAATTGCTTCGTTCATTGAGAACATAACCGGTGGCCGCGTGCATTTGAAAATACTATCAAATCTTGCAACCGACCGATTAGCTCGAGCTACAGCTACATTTACTCCTCTTGAACTGAGCCAGGACGGTACCGAAGTATCCGGAAGAGATGTCATCGAGAAAGTCATGGAAGCATATCTCTTCGCAAAAGGCGACCCCCATCGTGCTGCAACACACAATAAAGGCATCATGAACGCCATAAGTAGTGTAGCTATAGCATGTGGCCAAGATTGGCGGGCTATCGAAGCAGGATGTCACGCCTATGCTTCAATCAATGGTTCGTACAGCTCAATGACAAGCTGGCATGTTGATACGCATGGTAACCTCATCGGCCACATTGAGGTTCCAATAGCGGTTGGTATTGTTGGTGGAGCTTCAAAGGTACATCCTGTAGCTATGGCGAACTTAGAGATTCTTGGTATCACCTCAGCCTCTCAACTTGCAGGTATCATGGTGTGTGCCGGACTTGCACAAAATTTGGGTGCAATGAGGGCACTTGCTACGGATGGGATTCAAAAAGGACATATGAAACTCCATGTGAAAAATATGGCTATGACATCTGGGGCTAACGAGAGTGAAATGGACGAATTAGTTCAACGAATTTATGCTCAGAAAGAGCAGATTACTCAATCACTTGTTAACGATTTACTTGAGCAGATGAGAAAGGACTAATCCTCGACTCCATCTTCTTCGTGTTCTTGTAAAATGAGATGCTCTTGTTCAATCAGATCAAGTATTCCAGAAGATTTTACTTGAGATCTAAACCAATCTCGAACTTTTTTCCTATCCGTTTCAGGGCATCCAAATAATTCTGCGAATCGTCGAGTTGTTGTTAATCGTCGAGTTGAACCATCCTTCCTTCGGTCAACCATTCCTGCTTGGGCTAACTCTCGAACATAATCATAGGCCTTGGGACCAAGCATTTCGACGAGTCTTGATTGGGCAATCGGCTGGTGATAGGCGATAAGAGCCGCTGCTTTCAGCAATTTTTGCGGCAGATCTGTTTTGACATCCTTTGGTAGAAGTTGGGTGATGAATGGCTTTACTTCGAGAGCCCACATTTGGCCAATTTCAGAGAGTTGTAATGCACCATATCGGCGTCGTCGAAGTGTTGCTTGTAAGGCACTCAATGAATCGAGCATCTCTTCTTCATCATAACCAAGAGATTCGCATAACTCTTTGACCGACATCGACCTGCCAGCACCGAACATTGTCGCTTCAAGAAGGGTTTCCAGTGGAACTTCTTCATTCGATTCCATCATTCCACCAACCAATCTTCATCAAGTATAGTCTCTTCATTTGTTTCTTGAACTTCTTTGAGATTGCGTTTTTCTTCTTTTTTTCGTTGCTCTTCAGCACGCAAAGCCAGTTTTTCAAGATAGAGTTCATGACCGGTTTTGTTGCTTGAAATCTCTTCAGAGGCATCGTCCATCATTGATTTTGTTAATTCATGAATTTGCTCAAACTCTTCTATTTCAGGATGTAAATCTTCAAAGTAAATAGGTTCTGACTCACTGTCTTGCGAGACAGAAATGAAACCCCTGTGGGTGAGGAACAGCCCGGAAATGAATGCACTGACTTTTGCTTCAAGACGTGAATCCTCATGTTCATCAGAATGATCACATAGACCATCAATGACATGTTCGATGGAAATTTTTGTTGATTTCGTGTGCTTTGATGCAGTTCGAATGGCTTGCCAAGAACGATGAATGTCGCCTTCCAGGTCTTCGTTATGCATTCGACCATCCACATTGCTTAGATATTGGTCGAGTTCGGCTTTATTCAACAATCGAATCTCATCTCTTTGTTTTATCATATCTGCATCATCTGCTGCATCTTTGAATGCTGCAAGAAGTTCAGCGAGGGTGACGTTTCTGCCCTCTTGTCTTCGAATTCGGCTGTCAAAAAATTGTGGCAAAAATTCTTCTCCTCTACCTTCAAGAATCGTTTGGGTAAAGATGTAAGCATCATCGACATATTCATCTTGCCAAGTGAAGTGGTGGTCTTCATCTTCAAATTCATCTTCAACATACTGGATTTTATCAAATAGTGCAGATGATTGGTAGTGAAGAACCTCCCATGACATGCGAATGAGCCTTCCACAAGCTGGTAAATCGAGCGACTCCGCCTCTTTTTTTACCCTTATAGTGAACTCTCGGAGAAAGGATTCCAAATCAATACTCCAGGCATTGAATTGTTCTTCTTGGACTAATGAAAAAACCAGGGCAACTGAGCGGTCGAACGGATCACTCAAAGTTTGATATTCTGCTTCTTCCAAGGCAGCCAGTGCCATAATTCGGTCGGAAAAAATGGAGGCAGATTGAGTGTCCTCACCCACTGCGACTAATTTTTCAATAATATCTTGACGAAGGAACCAGCGGTCGAGTGCTGCTTGCTTTTCCATATCATCAACCTCTATTCTTGTTCGCCAATTTCAATGGTGTCTTCAACTTCATCTATTGTTTGATGTTCCTCTGATTGCAACGATTGAAGATATTCTTTTGTCTCTTCAATTTCTTCTGTCATTTCAGAAGCCCGTTCTGATAAATGCCCCAAGCCAGAATCTTTACTTTCATTCATGTGCGTTAGTAGTCCACCAAGACTGGATGGGGGAGGCAACTCTTCAGGTATTCTGGGCATTGAAGTTTCAACAATTTCTGCTTCTTGGATGCGAGTCTCGTTAATTTTCGCATCTTCTGGTGATTCAACAAAATGCTTTTCTCCAATTTCAATAGCACGTTCTCTATCGAAATCAAGAATTCGTCGACTGCAACCATCTCCACCGTGTGTAATTCCGATGTGGTGATCAGCAAGCATTAACGAAACCTTGCGTAGCGTAACCATGATGAATTGGGCCTTCTTACTACGTGTTCGACACATCTTTGCAATTCTCTCCGCATTGTACGCATCCAGATTTTGGTCAACTTCATCGAAATAATAGAATGGACTTGGATCATAATCTTGGATGGCAAAGATAAGAGCAAGCGCTGCCATGGACTGTTCACCGCCAGAAAGTTGGTGGCGATTGACCTTCTCTGATTTTCCACGAGGCTGAGCCCACAATTCAAGCCCGCCTTTGAAGGGGTCTTCTGGGGATTCAAGGAAGAGTTCACCCCTGCCGCCATCTGAAAGTATTTTGTAGGCCTCTTTGAAGTTTTTATTGACCTCCTTGAGTACCTTGAGGAGGCGATCTTTGCGTTGGGCTTCAAGTTGCTCGGTTAACTGAATCAGTTCCTTTCGTCGAGATTGCAATGAGGAGAAGTCGTCTTTCATGAGATTTAATCGATCTTGTACATCATTGTACTGTTCAATAGCATTCATGTTCACTGCTCCGAATTCATCGAGTTTCTTGTCAAGTGAGCGTAATTTTCTTTCGAGTTCACCTACATTTGGAACTGATTCTGGCAAATCGTCTTCTGATAATCCATCTTCCAACATTGCTTCAAGCATCTCATCACGTTCTCGAACCCGGTCCATAATGGTTCGATTAATTTCGTCTGCAAGTCTTCGATGTTGGTTTGCTTGCTCGATTTGTTGCTCAGCAAGCACCTTTTTCTGCCCTCTTAATTCGACAAGTTCCATTCTTGAATCTTCCAATTCTTTGTGCTCGGATAAAAATTCAGAGCGCTCCTGTTCTTTAATTTCGAGTTGATTTTGAAGGGTGAGATTCTCTTCTTCAATCGCTACGAGGTCAATTTGAATTTGTTCTTGTGAGGATGTGAGTTTTGTTTTCCTTGAGTTTAATTCGTCAACTCTGCGTTGCAGAATCTGTTGATGGGTGGCACCTTTTTCCAACGAAGACTCAGCCTGTGCTTTTTGACTTTGAGCAGAAACCAACAACAATTCATTTTCATGGATTCGATTTCGCAATTGTTCTGGACTGGCATCCTGTAAAGCTTGGAACGCAACCTCTCGCTGTTGTTTTTGTTCTGCAAGTCTATTTTGAGCTGCATCCAAGTTCGACAATGCCCCTTCGGCTTGAGAATGCAATCCTTCCAATCTTTTCTCAAGACCTTCATATCTTGTTTGACTGATTGTGAGTTGCTGTTTGATTTGTTTCTTTTCAGCTCGAACGGTCTGAACTCGCTCTGTGAAATCATTTTCAACGACTAGATTAATTTGATGACGCACATCATTTTGAATTGTTCTCGCCTCACGAAGTGCAGCGGTTACAGTATCTGCCATGAGTTGAAGTCGTTCAACTTCTGAGGTCAATTTATCAACTTCAGATGCACCTTGGATTTTCCCACCAAAAGTGACCGGCAATTTCCTACTGGACCCACCAATCATGGCACCTCCAGCGTCTGTCACATCACCTTGCAAAGTGACCAACCGAACGCCTCCCATGTGCTTTCGTGCAGTAGATAGACTATCCACAATGAGGGTGTTTCGTAAAACATATTGTACTGCGATTTCAATGCGAGGGTCAAAATCGAGGAGGTCGTGTGCAAATCCAACAACACCTTCTTTCTTTGCTACGATAAGAGATTTTCCTAAAGCCCTCGTATTGGTGAGTTTATTGAGTGGCAAAAAGGTGGCTCTTCCTGCATTCTTCTCGTTGAGCCAGCGTATTGCCTTTGCAGCATCTTCATCACTTTCGACGACTACTGATGTCATTCCACCTCCAATCGCCGTACCCAAGGCATTTTCATGTGATGGATTTTTAGGAGCACACAATTCTGCGATGGTGCCGATTATTCCAGACAATTCTCCTTTATCTCGAGCATTAATGACCGAACTTGCTCCTCCAACCAAACCCTTTGAACCAGATTTCGATTCTAATTCTTGTCGTGCAGTGAAGAGTTTTCGTTCAGAGTCTCGTAATTTTGATTCAATTATTGCGACTTCTTCAACCAACTTTGCTTCAGCATTTTGTGCTTCAACAAGACGCTTTGATAAAGCCTCTCGATCGAATTGAGGTGCTTCGTCTTTTAATTCATCTTCTTGAATTTCAATTTCGCCCAATGCAATTTGGCATCGCTCAAGTTCAGTTTTTGAGCCCACCATTTCTTCGTGGAGCAATTCGACCTGTGTTGCGATTTTATCAACTTCAGATTGAGCTTTTTGGACATTGGAGAGGCAAGTCTCTACTGCGGTTTCTGCTTGGCCCAATGCGGTAGCCAAAGATTGATGCTGTTCTCCAATTTGTGATAACGCCCCATCGAGTTCTTCTTTTTCTTGTTGTGCTACTTCAAGTTGGCTAATTGCTTCTTGCAAAAGATTGGCTGCAGTCGATAATTCATCAGTGAAATTTGACAATTCTTTCTGTGCCCCTACTAATTCTTCATCGAGATACTGAAGTTCAGAAGCATCTTCATCTGATTGTTCATTCAACGCATCAATTTTATCTGCTATTCTGGCAATCTTTACATGTAAATCTTGAATGATGGCATTGATTTTGTTATCCTCGCCTCCAAGAATTTCGTTAATTTGTTTCTGTAATTCTCCAATCTGATCATCAAGTGACTGAACTGTTTTCATTGTTTCAACGTGCAACTGACGTAAATTTTTCTCGGAGTCATAGTATCGTTGTCGCTCTTCAACCTGGAATTCGACTTCATTTCTTGAGGTCAAGTATTTTGATTGAAGTAGGAGTTTCTTCGTATCGTGAATGGAATCGATGACTTCTTTCGCTTTCTCAGCAATTTTCTTTTCTTCTTTGAGCGTTTGTAATCGTGATAGTTGTTCTTTTTGAAGCAAATCAATTCGCTCGATATATGCTTCTACCTTTTCTTGTTGCTTGCCCCCTTTTCGAATCTCGTCATCGTACAGTGTTACACCTGCAACACCGTCCAAAACTTTCCTACGCTCAATTGCAGTCATTTTAGCAAGGCTTGTGACGTCCCCTTGAAGGACGATGTTGTATCCATCTGGCCTTGCGTTTGCCGAAGTGAGAAGACGATGGAAAGATTTCTGAGAGCTCTCTTCGCCATTCAGTAAGTATGTCGTGATGGCATTATTGGAAGAGGTCAAACGAACTTCTCTTGTCATTTCGACTTCATCGAGGTCGATGGCAAGTCGTCTCCTCCCATCAACCATTTTTGGATTTGCAAAAATGAGAGTAACTTTGCATTGCTTCGCTGGCTTTGAATTCTTACCGCCGTTGAAGATGAGATCTTTCACATTTTGAGCACGTATAACGCGGTTTGACTTTGGTCCGAGGACGAATTGTATTGCGTCACCGCAGTTCGATTTGCCTGAACCATTTGGGCCTGTGATGGCTGTGAAACCACGGTCGAGTGGAATGGAAACTTCACCCTTGAATGATTTGAAATTTTCCACTTCTACCGATTTTAAATACAATCCCATTCCCTCCAACCGAGAAGGTTTTTCTCGGCCTACCTCCAACACCGAGGTTTGACAGAATTTAAAGAATTTGAATTATATGGACCTCAGCACATGGATTTTTGAGGGTTGAGTCAAGCGCCGAGAACTTTCAGAAAACACCCAGTTGATTGCATTTCTTACAACCCTTACCTTTGCAATACGGACAAGTTGCCATAACGAGCAGGCCTTGTCTTCTTTTCTTCATTTTCAAACCTTGATCTTGTTGAAGTAAACGGGACCTCTCGATTCGCTTCTTGGTCTTGTTGTGCGAATGATCGTCTTTGGAGTAGAATGCATTTGCAAACGCTTCTTTTCTCTCTCTCTTCACAAGTGTTTTTTCTCGTGATTGTTGCAACGCTAGAGGGTCCCAATATTTTGGACCCCTCATCATGAAATAGCCTAAACCTGCAATAGCGATTTGTAATAGCCAAGGTTGAATGTTGAAAGGTAAGAGTGTAGCCAATCCTTCTGAACTTGCCGCGTGAGGTAACCAACTCATCCTGTCGAGAATTGCAACGAAAAACAAGGCAATTCCAGTCACGAAGCCTACCTGTCGAACACGTTGTGCCCATCGCTTGTGCTGTGGCAATTCCCACCTTCCTGCGAGCAAGATAATGAGGCCCTCGGCGAGCATCATAAAATCCGCTCCTTCCCATTGGCCCTTTTCTTGGAGACAATACGATGCCCCTGAAACTTCAAGTGCTTCCTCTATGATTTTGAACGAGCAATTTGGGTCAGCAAGAAGGACAACATCGATTTTGTAACCCTCTGAATTTTCAATGAACAAAGGAGCAATCATTCCAAATTGGGCGTTGAGAACGACGAAGGCTACTATGGCCCCGCCGATGATGGTTCCGAGACCTTTTCTTGCGCCCATGCATGTCGATGCCGTATTCAATCATTAGAATTATCGGATTTTTTCATTGTTGAATTTCTACGATAAACGAGATAACTATGGAGGATGCCGGTTCGAATGGGAGCCACTGCAATGTCACGTGTATCCATCATTGGGTCTGGAATTGCGGGATTGTTCGCCGCTCTTCGACTTGCTGATGCCGGCCATGTCGTCACAATCATCACCAAAAAAAGGGCAAAGGACTCCTCAACAAACTGGGCCCAAGGCGGAATTGCAGCAATATTGGACAAAACCAATTCAGATGGTTTGGATTCACACATCAATGACACACTTCTTGCAGGCGATGGGTACTGTGATTTTTCAATTGTCGAGATGGTGGTCAAAGAAGCACATCTCAGAATTCAAGACCTCATTGACCTTGGTGTTGATTTCCAAAGAAATTCAGATGGAGAATTTTCAACCGCCAGAGAAGGAGGACACCGTGAACATCGAATATTGCATGCGAAAGATGCTACTGGAAAAGAAATTGAGAGTGCTTTGATTCGAAAATCAGAAGCCCACCCTAATATCAACATTCTATCCAACACACTTGCTATCGACCTGATTCGAAGAAATTACAGTGTTCCAGAACAAGGTGTTGCTGGAGTGTGGTGTTACAACCAAATCACCAAAGAAATTCACACAATACCATCTGATGTTGTTATTCTGGCCACGGGAGGAGTAGGTGTTCTTTGGGAAAAAACCACCAACCCCGATGTGGCGACGGGGGATGGCATAGCAATGGCTCATCGCTTTGGAGCCGAAATAAAAGATATGGCATTTGTACAATTTCATCCGACAGCATCGATCTTGAAGGAAGGTCGGCCATTCCTCGTTACCGAGGCATTGCGAGGCCATGGAGCAGTCATTCTTGACGCCGAAGGTATGAGCCAATGGACGGAAATGTGCAAAAACGATGGCGAGAACAACGCCAATCCAGAAAAATTTTCATTCACGAATGAATTTACATCAATGGGTTCACTCGCAACACGAGATGTGCTGGCAAGGGCAATTGACACAGTATTGAAACGAACAGGAGATGCGTGTGTTTTTTTGGTGACATCTCATCTTGATACAGTTCAATTAAATGATTCATTTCCAACTGTGAGCAAGCACCTTAGAGAATTTGGTCTTCAACTTGGCATTGACCCTATTCCCGTAGCACCAGCAGCACATTACATGGTTGGTGGAATAAAAGTGAACAGGCACGGTCAGGCTTTTTTGAACAAGACAGAACGTGTGATTCCGTCATTGTATGCCATTGGTGAAGTCGCTTGCACTGGGATGCATGGTGCAAATCGAT
>JAUREO010000046.1 GCA_030827365.1 Candidatus Poseidonia sp.
CATTCTTCTTTGGGCCATTGTCATTGCTCGAGATAAATCTCAGAAGAAGGACAGCAGTGCTTGAACAGCATTTCGAGCATGGTGTTCAAGTCTTGGAGCGACATGCTCTGGTTTTGCCCCAGGTCCGATGATGCCAAGTCCGATGGGCTTATTGTGTTCGATTTGCATATCGAGAATCTTTGAAAAGATGCTCAAACCAATCGCTTTGCCATGGTCAGTTTCACCTTTTTCAATAACGCCAAGACACACAGCACCATGAATGCCTTTCTTTTGAATTTCTCGTGAAATGGCGAGCGGAAGTTCATACGAACCTGCAACCCAAACAATGTCAGCAATTTCGATGTTGTTGGTGGCACATTCTTGCTTTGCAAAGGAGAGCATGACCTCGATTTCTTCAAGATGATAACTCGCACAAACGACCGATATTTTTCGCATGATGTTCACTTCCCAAGTTGCCGTTTTACGGTCTCGACAATGACCTGCGTGGTGTTGTCAATTTCAATATTTGTCATTTTACCTACTGTAAATGCATCACATGTGGTGAGTTGGAGCGTCTCGGGAATCAGATGCAACCAAAACGAATCTTCATCGCAAGCCCCAATCGTAAGCGATACACCATTGATAGCCACGTAGCCTTTTTCGACGATGTACTGTCGAACATGAGGAGAAACGCGCAGACGAACATCCATCGTTTCTGAAGACGATTTCACTTCAATGACTTCGCCCATCTCCATGATGTGGCCTGACAAAAGATGCCCGCCAATTTCATCTCCAAATTTAAGAGAACGTTCCACATTGACCACCGAACCTTGCTCAAGGCCTCCGAGTGTCGTTCTTCGAATGGTTTCTTCAATGACATCAAAATGAACTTCACTGCCGTTAATAGCGACCACAGTAAGACAAACACCATCGATAGCCACACTTGCTCCAATGTTCAAACCCTCGACATTTGGAAGAACGATGGTCAAACTACGATGACGTTCGTGGAGTGTCACGCCCGTGACGTTGCCAATCCCCTGAACGATGCCAGTAAACATGTCATTGGTCTCCATTTTGTCGAGCACGTTCGATGATGCGGGCTATGATTTTGCGAGTACCATCAAGGTCGTCCGAAAGTCCCTCGACGCGGGTCACAAGAATGTGTCCAAAGCCACGCTCTTCGAGATTTTTGCGAATCGATTCCTCGGCATGTTCTTGATCATAGCCTAAAGCAATAATATTGGGCTCCACCAAGGGCAAAATATCGAAAATCGGTTGGCTCGGAGGATTTCCAATGAGGGCCTCATCAACGGGTTTGAGTCCAGCGACCATTCGGCAACGCAGTTCGTGAGGCGTGACGGGGTCGTGCTTTCGCTGACGAACGGTATCGTCGTGGGCGACTACGACGGTCAGATGGTCACCGAGGAGCTTGGCTTGTTCAAGATAATGAAGGTGGCCTGCGTGAAGTAAATCGAAGACTCCAACGGCCATCACTCGCTTCAATTGACCACCTCAATTATTTCTATAGACCAAGTGCTTGAATCACTTCTGCACCATGCAAAAACGGAATTCCTCGTTCGCTTGCCCATCGTTCAGCCTCGGCAACGGGCAGGGCGAAATCGCCATCAGGTTCGAGCATTTCTGCACCAATGACCACAGGCGTAGCACCTGCAAGTCGTGCTAAACCAACGGCGAGTTCAGTGTGTCCTTGACGTTTGGATAAACCTCCGGGTGATTCTCGACACACGGGAATATGCCCTGGTGTCCTAAATTCTTGTCCGAGCATGGCCATGGCTTGCTCTTGGCTTGCTCCGGTTTGAAGGGCCTCTCGGGTGAGTTCTGCAAATCTGCGAGTGGTCAACGCCCTGTCATGGTCGGTAATGCCGGTGTAGGTTTTTCGATGATTGAGAGACAGGGTAAAGGCTGATCTGGAATCATATTTGAGGTCGTGGGTTATCAAATGGGAGAGGACTGGATGTTGCTCGGTTGCTGAAGCATCGGTGTGTAAATCTTGTAAAAATGGAAGGCCAAACATCTCTCCAATTTCATCGCCAATGGCAAGAAAAAGAAGGCCACCGCAATCTTTTCGCAGTTGCCTCATGGTTGCTGGTTGAGCATGCTCGGCGAGGAAGAGTAGGTCGGTCTCGCCCTCTCTTTTTTCCGAATCAAAAAGGCAGACAGGGAGGCCACGAGAAAAGGCATCAAGAGCTGCCTGAACCGAGGCAATCATGACCATGCGTGAAACCACACCTTCATGAAGAGTCGTATTCGGTTAGAGGGTGAAAATTACCCAAAAGTGAGACAATAGACAGAAAGCAATTATGTTAGGACACCTATTGGCTATGTTTCGCGGAGGTGAGTTGATGGGCATAAAAATCGGACCAGCGGGCGTTCCGTTATCTTGTAAAGGGCGTACAATCGTTGAAGGAATGGATGATATCATCTCGCTCGGGCTTGAAACTATGGAGATTCAAACCGTTCGTATGGTCTCTCCTCAGCATTTTGAACAATATTGGCAAGCGGGGGTGCTCGCCAACAAGGCTGAAATGGAAATGAACATCCACGGTCCATATTACGCAGAATTGCTCGGTGACAGGGTGCAACGTGGTCGCTCGCTTGCAAAAGTCGAGGCAACACTCCAGGCAGCGAGAACCATCAATGCCCGCCATGTGACACTCCATGTCGGTCATTACGGCGAATTCGGACGAACACGAGAGGCAAATGCACACGTCGCCAATGTTTTTTCGGGCATCGTTGACCGAGTGCACGAAATTTGGCACGATGATGAAGATGAATTTCCAGTATTTCCATGGATTAAGGACGGAACACCATCTAAAATTGGTATTGAAACTTCAGGCCGACAAGAGTTGTGGGGCAGTTTAGAGGAAGTGCTTGAAGTGGTCAATCACGTCGATGGAACAGTTCCTGTGCTCAATGTAGCACACATTCACGCACGTGGTCATGGTCAAATGCGAACTTCAGAAGACTATGGTGAACTCTTCGACCAGGTCCGTGAAACGATTGGAACCAAAGAATTCTACTGCCACTTTTCTGGTGTTGAACATCGAAGTGGAAACGCCATGCACTATACTCAAATCAAGAAATCTGATCTCAACTTCGAACCGCTTGCTGAATTCATCGTTGAAGATGGAGGATGGCTTGATATCACGCTTATTTCAGATTCTCCATTGCTCGAACACGATGCTATGTACATGATGCAATGCATTGAGAAAGCAAAGCACAAGCAACTTGAACGAAAAGCAAGAGAAGACCGACGAAAAGCACTTGCGTTGCAATCGGGCACCTCACTTGAAGAGCTTGAAGCCCGTGAAAGGGAGCAAGCAGAACTTCGAAAGAAGACTGGTGATGATGAACCCGCACCGGTCAAAGCACCATCAAAAGCCAAGGCAAACAATGACGATGAAGATGAAAAGAGTGCATCGAAAAGTGATTCCTCAAATGTCTTTGACTTTGATGATGATGATGATGATTTGTTTTGAAAAGTGACATACTCTTTCAAAATGCATATTTTGCATCAACTTTGAGCGGGAAATGGTAAATACTTACGCCATAGCCTTGAAGTGATTCCAATGGCACACATCTCTGTCTTAGGTTTGGGGAATTGGGGAACAGCCATAGCAAGAATGTGGCTGCTTGAAGGTCACAAAGTCAAGGGCTGGACCATCGAACAAGATGTGTATGAATCCATCATGTCAACGGGTATCAATGCAAAATACCTCCCTGAAATCGAACTTCCTGGTCTCGATGTGAGTATGAGAATCGAAGATATGTTTGATGGTTCAGAAATCATTGTTCTCGCTGTTCCTTCATCTGTTATTCTTGATGTTGTAGCAGAAATTATCCCTTACCTGCGTCCAAGTCATGTTCTTCTTGATTTGGCCAAAGGGTTGGCTCCTGGCAGCAAACTCATTTCAGAATCGATTGAATCAATGCTTGATGCTGCTGGAAAATCAAACACACTCGCCGTGGTAACTGGCCCAACGATTGCCCCAGAAGCAGCAAAGGGCGTCATGACAACAGCCCTTGTTGCTTCCGAAGACCGCTCGGTAGCAAAGGCACTTGCAGAATCGTTGAGCACATCAACCTTCATTCTCAAACCCGCTTCTGACCCCGTCGGTGCAGAATTGTGGGGGGCATTCAAGAATGTCGTCGCCCTTGCGTGTGGGCTTGTTGACGGTCTCAAGCAAGTGGGGGACTTAGGCGGTGACAATCTCAAAGCGGCAATCTTCATGTCAGGATTCAAAGAAGGATGCTTACTCCTTGCTGAACTTGGGGCAAAACCTGAGGTTGCCTTTGGCCCTGCTGGTCTCGGTGACCTTTACGTAACGGCAACATCACCTTTCGGTCGAAATCGTACAATGGGTGAAAAATTAGGTTCGGGCAAATCATTGGAACAAGCACTCAAGGAAATGCACATGGTCGCAGAAGGGGTTCGGGCGGCTCGAATGTTCTCAGAACGAGCCCAAGACCTGAATCTCAATATTCCGTTTACAAAAGCCCTCAACACATTGCTCGATGGAGATATTGACCCGGAAGAATGTTGCAGACGTATGGTCGCAATGTGAGCATCAAATTTCATCGGTGCAATTTTGAGCCCTCGCCACTTCGTAGGTTCATGTCAGACGAGTTGACGCCAACCGAAGACAAAGTGCTCAAGTGGCTCGTGAAGAGCGATTTTCACACTGTCCCATGGTCCACGAAAGATGCGGCAAAAGCATTCAAGATTTCAGAAGATGAGATGTACGAAGTCATCGCTGCCTTGACGAGAAAGGTTCCAACCCGCATTCAACTTTTTTACAAGGATGGTTCAGTACACATTGCAGCCGATTAAGTATCGAGCCACTGACCAACGTATCGCTCAGCAAACGGGTCGGTGTCAATTTCCGAATGCGTTACGGGGCGTACAATAACAAGCATGTCAACTTCGCCACCCCACCTACTATCTGCAACGATGACAACATGCCCCACCTTGCCTCCTTTCGGGTCGATGCCGAGCGCTAAACTACGAAGGTCAAACACCCGGACGTCGAGTTCGACTTGTCCAGCATTCGTAGGGTACATGTGTTTGCTTTCAACGAGGAGGGGGTCAAGATTCATTTCATCTGGGTCGAGATTGGTGCTCACTCGCTCATCGAGTAGTAAAATTGCCTGTTCAAGTCGACCTTGCTCGAGGCCAAACAATGATGAAATTTGAAGCATTGATGTTGATGCATACATAGGGCTGTATTGGTATGGAACTCGTAACACCATCGATTGAATAATCACTGCATCCAGTGGCGAAGAGATGGATGCAAGTAGCCAAGTGTGTTGCTCACTCGCAGGAAAAAGAGGTGCATTTGGATTCTCAGTAAACATCGGTTCACCCCATCCTGCTGGGCTTCTTGGTTGTCCAACTGGTAGCATGGATGTGAATAATAATGTAACAAGGAAAAGCGAAATGAACACAAGTCGTGTTTGTTGATGATCCTTCCAAGCATTTCGTGCTGCGGGGCTTGCGATTGAAAGAATAAGACTGAAAGGTAAAATCAAAATGATGCCGTATGGTATGAGCCACATCAAGAGCATCGCTGGAATGAGTAGAATCAAGGTTTTAGGGCCAAGAAATTCTTTGACATCGAGATGCTGATGCAGTTTCTTTCGCTGCCAAAGGATGGTTCCTCCAATAGCAAAGAAGGCCGTGAGGAACGCTCCAAGAATACCAAAAATCATTCCTGCTCACCGTTTAATGGCTCATACATCGGTATGAGAGTTTTGGTAGAGCGAATGTTGATGCCTCATGTTTACATCGCTTTGGCCATGGCGGAGCCGAGGCTTGAGGTGGTCGAACTCAAATATCGCCACACAATTTCACCTCGAATCCCACTGTTTCGAAGGTCTGCCAGATATGGTAGTGGAGTGTTGGATTGCACATTCTCTCTGCAAAGAGGTGAAATTTTAGGTTTGGTCGGTGCAAACGGTGCTGGAAAAACGACACTGCTTCGACTGATAGCAGGCATTCTTCAACGCCAAGCGGGTGAGATTCGACTTGAAGGCAACATCGCTACGCCGTTGGAACTTCGTTCGATTATAGGGCACATGCCCGAGCATGTGCGGTGGAATGGCTCAAGAACACCACTTGGAATCATTGAGGAATTTTGCATCTTGAGCGATGAGGCGACAAACACAGCCGAGAAAATCATCAATTTAGTAGGCCTTACTGGACAAATCGACGAACCATTGCACCGATTAAGTCAAGGAATGCGTCAGCGATTATCTTTAGGCGTTGCCTTGATTGGTTCGCCAGATATTTTACTTCTCGATGAACCATTCAATGGTCTTGATCCCATTGCATCTGCATCATTTCAAAAATTGCTCAAATCCCTTCAACAAAAAGGCGTGACCATCATCGTATCCTCACACTTCGTACATGATTTGAGTCAATTAGTGGACCGGATTGCCATCATGCATCGCGGCCAACTTGTTGAAGAAGGTACCATGGAAGAAGTATCTTCTCGGCTTGGATTTTCAGATCTTTATCGAATTGAAGGAATGGGTTCATTTGATATTGAGGCTCATTTTGATGAAGAACACATCATTGAGTATGCTCATTCACCTGAATCGTGGTCTGCCCTTGTACGGGGCGCCTCTCAGCAATCTCTTCAAGCAATCATAACAGGCGGAGCATCTATTGTTTCATGGACTCCATACCAGCCGAGCCTTGTCGACCTATTACGTTCAGCAACGGGACTTGAACTTGAAGAAATGTCATTCGAAGTATCACCTCAAATTTTGGTTCCACTTCGAGGGGATGGTGATGAGGATGAGTGAAATCAAACGGATCTTGGTTCTTGCATCCATCATCCGGAAGGAACACATGTTTTCACACCGAACGAAGATTATGCTTCCCATCCTTTTGTTGTTCATCCCAGGTTTTGCATGGGGTTTTTCTGACCCAAATGTTGTGCTACCAGGAGGCATTCAGCCGAGCAATGCGATGGAAATTCTCTATTATACCTCGATTGGGGTTCTCTTTTCTGCAACGATTTTTGCAGTCCTCATCGCCCATGATGGCATCAGTAAGGAACGAATATCTGGTGTACTTGAACTTCGACTTTCACAGCCGATGAGTCGTTCAAGCCAAACCACCGCGCTGGTTTGGGGGCACTGGCAAAGCAGTTTCATTCCCATTCTTGCATGCTCAATACTTGCCATCGTTGCCATCTTCGTACGAAGAGATATGCTGCCAACTATCGTTGAGATGTTGTGTTTTGTCGTTGCCGTCGGTGTCCTCGTCCTATGGTACACATTACTTTCTCTCATCGCCTCATCCTATGCGACTGAACAGAGCACTTCGATTGCCTTTGGAATTGGAACCTGGTTTCTATTCACATTCTTGTGGGCCCTTGTGACCTCAATGGTTGCATTCGCATCAGGAGTAGCTGTTGGACAACCAAACGACCCAGAATGGATTCAACTTGAGGGTTACCTCGATTTGCTCTCTCCCAACGGGGTGTTCCATCATCTTCTTGAAACTCAAATGCCAACCATTGAGAGAGGGGTAGCGACATCAATGACCATATTCGCTATTGCATTGTGGTCGATTGCTCCTTGGTACATTTTACAACGGCGTATTCAGCATCTTTCCCTGTAAGGGAAGCAAGTGTTCTTGAATACGAAAGCAGTGGTACATCCATGGCGACACCTTCCCAACGCGTCGTATGTGCAATTCTTTTGACACTCGGTTTACTCATGACCACATTGTTTGTCGAACCCATACCAGAACAACTTGACTCAAAGGAGTCACCCGCCGATAGCAGCACGAGTGGTCGACAGGCCGAAGTCGACCCTGATTGCTCCGGGCTCACTTTCGAAGATTTATTCGAATACGATTATGCTATTTTTGACCTCGTGATTTTAGATGATTGGGCAACTGCTGACATGTCAGCATCGGCGTGGGTCAATGGTTCAAATTCAGCAATTGTTCGGGCGAACTTGGATGGACTTTTCGATGGAGCTCCGGGTGGAAATAACAGTTATATCAGCACAGACGAGCGTGATGCGGTTCGACAATTCGGCCCTGCGTGCATCGAAGATATGGAAACACGACTCGGCATGAATGAAAAGAAACTCGCCGGTGGAGAATTCAACTGGAATAACTTCTCTTTCACAAACGACGGTATCGCCTTGGATGAAGTCAACATCGTCCCTACAAATCACCCAGATGCGAAGTCATGCACCAACTTTGGAGCAAGCCCGAGTTGCAAAGAAGTTCCAGTTTCAATTACCGACAATCTCGAAATTCACCTCGAATCTCAACCCGATGTGAGCAATCTTGAATTTGTTCAACTTCCAAACAAAGGTGCATCAAACTTTACACTCGCTATGAACATCACAAACATGACCAGTGGCGTGTTCCAAGCCACATTCCCATTCGTCGAAAATTTGCGTGTCGACGGTGCATCAATGCAAGATAGGAACCAAGGCGTAGCAGGTGAACTCTACAATCTCGATTCACTTGAAGTCATGTACACCGATACTGAACAAGTCATGATTCGATTGGAACTTGAATTTGACAGAACGCAGTGGGATGTTGAACGTTTTATTTTCGTGGAATTCACCACTTCAGAACGACTTGTCAACACTCCCCCGGTTTGGGCCGCAGACGCACCTTCTAACGGCATGAAAATAATCATTGGACAAGGTACCGAGACCATGGTCGCTTCTTCTGAACTCTTGAGTGCATGGGGACAAGATGTCGATGGTTGGTCAATGCAGTGCAATTTTACTGAGGAAGGATGGAGTTCAACAATTTCACAAAATGGTGAGTGGGTCATTTCCCATCCTGAACTTGCATCGAGTGAAAGTGCAACCTGTACACTCATTGATAAGTTGAATGTTGCAAACCAAGAATCAAGAACATTTGAATTCGGCCGATTGTTCACCATGACTGGTTCCCTAAATGAAGACCAATCGATGATTGATGTCTCTATTACCCCTACTCAGTTCGTCAATGGATTTTCGGTGACGGCCCACGCACATCAATTGGAATCAAATGATATGGGGCAAATGACTTCTGTCGACATCCAAACAAGTGATGTTACACTTCAACTCTCACTCTCGGGAGTGAAACCCGGTACAATTCTAGCCATGGGCACAGCAATTGGCAATGGTATGCTTGATTACAACTTTATGATTGAATTGGGAGTTGAAAAACCAAATTCAAACCCAATTCTTTCACTTCTTCCAAACGCCTTGGAAAATTCAAATGCGACATGGGATGCAAGCGGTAGGGTATTCATTCTTCGAGGAACATTTTATGAAATTGATGGTGAATTCATCACCTTCTCCTACACCCTTTGCGGATTTTCATCTCAAGGTTTTGTGACAACCGCAAATACTTGGGAAGTCGACATTTCGATAGCACCATGTATAGCACAAGGAACGACGGATTATTCGATTCTCATTTCAGGTACAGACGAATCTGGAGGAGCAACTGTTCTTGACATTCATGTTGTTGACCCATTTGCTCAAACCAACCAAGAAGAGGAGCCTGACAATTCAATGGTTGACTCTTCAAAGGGCCTACCAAGTATTTCCCTCTTGAGCACATTGTGTATGTTGGCTCTTGCTCTGCTTCGAGAGCGTCGGTGAGGACCGTCTTTTCATCGGCATGCTCAAAAACACCGTGCCGTGGGTTGTGGTTTGAGCGATATGACTTTTCTCGGGAAAATCGAACGTGTGAGCCACGAAGATGGCTTGCTTGCATCATTTAGTGGGCCGTCGCCAGCGCTCAACAGTGTGCTTATGTTAGCAAGTGACCAATCCTATGTTGGCAAAGTCGATGGCGTTCTTGGAAGTATTGACCAACCACTCATTCACATCGCCCATCTCGACAACAAAGTGGACCCGAATACGCTGCTTGAACAAGAAATTTTAATTCGTCCAAAAAAGGAAAGGGTCCAAGAAGAGAGGTCATCAAGAGAAGATCGATCATCGTTTCAACGCGACAGAAGAGACAGTGGCCGAGATAATCGAAGAGACGGTGGCCGAGATAACCGCAGAAACGACCGAGGAGATCGTCGCCAATTCGACCGAAGAGACGACCGAACAACATCCAAACAATCCTTCGCTAATAACGACTGGACCTGTTCAAAATGCTCAAATTCAAACTTTGCATTTCGGGAAAAGTGCAACAAATGTGATGCACCTCGAGAGGGAAGTTCAGGAACGAGGAATGCTGGTCATCGTTCAGAATCTAGAAATCAACGCCCAAATCAAGGAGGGCAACAAAAACCTCCGCAGCAATACCGAAAGTCAAGGGGCAAAGGTCCAAATCATGCACATAATCGCCCACCAAAGGAAATTGGGCATCGAAGACCTAAAAATGATGATTTTTGAGGGGTTGATGTGAGCGCTGAAAGCCATTATCTCAATGCACTTGAGGCTCTTGAATCAAATGAAGTAGAACAAGCAATTGATGAAGTAAAGAAAACCGTCAGCATCGACCCTGAACATGTTGATGCTTGGAACCTCTTATCAGACTTGTATCTTCTCAATGAGTCCAACCCAAGTTTACAACGTGCTGCACAATCACTTTCGGCGTTGAAAAAAGCTCTTGAATTGGACCCAGAACGTTTGGAACTTTGGGTACGGGGAGGGCGATTACTGGCTGACGACCTCGGTTTATTGCATGATGCCCTCAAATGGTGGCAAGATTGCAGACACATTGCTCCCCACGAAGTGACACCGATTGTTGAACAAGCCTCTATCCTTGCAGACATGGGAGAATACGAACATGCCCGAAAGCGATTGGAGACGATTCTTGATGAAAATATGGATGTTGCAACCTCTCAATTTGCAAAAATCAATGGGTTGTTACAACTGGTTCGGGCTGCACAAGAACAAGATAGGAAGGATATTTTTCGCCCTCAAGAAAAAAATCACAATGCATGGAGAGCCATTGAATACAAAATGAAGAAACCACCCGTTTCAGAAAACTACATTTTTCTGTTGACAACTGTGCCTTTTCTCTTTCTTGTCGTCATTTCTTCGCAGCGATTTGCTGGTGATGGGTGGGCAGCGTTTTGTTTCACGTCCCTTGTGATCTTGATTTCTGTTCTCTTTGGGGTTCGTTTCTCAAGAAAGATGTTCCAAATCGCGAACCGCCCAGCCTTTAACCTTCTTCGGGCAATGAATTTTGAAGCATCCACTGGTTTTGTTGTGATTTCTGAGGAAATTCGAACTTCAGTATTGTACATGTACATCATGCAACGAAAACCAAAAGCATGGCAAGAACGAATGTTACGCATTATCGAAATGGGTAAAGAACTACCTTCTTCTTGGAAATTACACTTACCAGACTTTGATTCTCATCTTGATACAATCCATTCCAATGATGAGGAGCAAACGTTCTCTGAGTATGAAGAAGAGTGATGAAATACAGAAAAAAAAAAACCTCCAAAGGTCGGTATGTATATCTAACTAAACCAACCACGAAACTTCTAATTTAATCAAAAGTTATTTTAATTCAGAAAACAATAATGTCGGAATTTTTTCTTCATTAAGATATTTGAAAAAATCTGTTAAGTATTGATCTGATACTGGAAAGCCGCCGCTTACAATACCATGTCCATTTATCACGAAAATTGAAGTGCCGTTGTTTTTGATTTTTTCTAAATTCGATTGAATTGTGATGTTTCTAATTTGATAATCGCTTTCATTTAAGTCAGAATGAGGGAAATGATAACTTCGATACACATCAAAGTTCGCGCAATCAGTCATCCAATGATTGCTACCATTTACATTTGTTCGAGTACCACGAAGAGACGAAAAATTGGCAAACAATAGTGCATCTATATCATTATCTCTATGACCATTAGGATAAGCAAAACTCGTGGGATGAAAACCATAATTTTTCATCGTTTCAATACCTGGAAGTACTTCTAATTCGTAATAATCTCTCGCTGATAAATTATTTTCTAAATATTTGAAATAATCAGAATGATTACCTGTGTGATAACCAATTTCGTGGCCATCGAATGATAGGTTGGATAAGATACTGATTTCAGACTCATTAAGTGTATGCCATTTATCAACAAAGAATGTTGCCTTAATATTGTATTTCTGAAATAATTCCCTGGATTGATTCCATGCATCAATATTTTTTCTATCATCAAAAGATATTACGACACCTGACTGTTTAATCTTAACACAATCATCATCACTGAAAGGTACTTCGAATTGAATCTCTTCCACATCGGAAATGCAACCAAATAATGATAAGCATATCAGAAAAACGATCACTGACAATTCACTCTTCACATCTATTCTAAGAACAAAAAAGAATTAAATCAATCGTTCATATAATCGCTATTCTGATAAATTATATGCTCGTTGACCAATCGCAATGATTTTTATCAAACTCATCGAAAGTTAGCGAGTGTTTAGGTCACACATCATCTGCTTCATTTTCAAAGCACCATTTCACTGGCTCTATCCACAAACAAGTATGATGTTCATACCATTCATTCAGAAAAAGCATACGCTATGAATGAGGTTCAATGTGCCTCCGTAAGGAAGCACACCAAATCATGTGCAGTCAACGTTGTTTAGGGTTACAACTGGCCCATTTGCTGTGCATATTGCGTTGCGTATTGTTGTGCATATGCCGCAGCGGTAGCTTCATCGTAACCTTGAGAAACAAATTGTTGGTAATATTGCTGATAGTATTGCCCGTAAGCACCTCCAGCAGGTTGTGCTTCCGGTGCAAAAGTGGATTGTTGCTGTGCTGGTGCAGCAGCGGCTTGTTGTTGACCACCCATGTACTGCTGAGCAAATTGTCTTGCAGTTTCTTCAGGATAACCCTGTGCAACAAGTTGTTGGACA
>JAUREO010000047.1 GCA_030827365.1 Candidatus Poseidonia sp.
AAAATCGCTTTACTTGATTGGCTTGCAGAATCACTTCATTACAACGACATTGGCTTAGCCACATTTTACTCATCGGGTAAGATTCACCAACCCTCTGGAACGATTGACGGGAAATCTCTGAATTATACACATTGGAGTGAAGATTCACAATGGAATCCATTTGCCTACACATACATTGGTGTGGCCTTGACGCCATCGATGTTTGCCATCGGTTGGTTTATGAAAACACGTGTGGCCTTTCTTGTCAATCTTGGAACCATTGTCGGATGGTTCTTCCTCGTTCCACTCGCTGTTTACTTCAACGTGCCAATTTATGATGCTGCAAATCAGGCAAACATCCCCATCCAAGATTATGCTGCCGGTGGCTCAGCCCCATTGCAAATGATCGCATTCTCTAAGACAGTTCGAACCATTGCGATTGGTTCAATCGTCGGTGGTGGAATTTTTGGTTTAGCAAAAATGTGGAGAACCTTTGCAAGCATATTCTCTGATATCGGTTCTGCTCTCAAAGGCGAAGGCAGTCAAGAATTCATGGAAGGCAAAGGTTGGTATGAGTGGCCGCTCAAGCACATCCCAATTTTCATGATCGTCACCTTCTTCTCGATGATTCTTATCTTTACCATAGGGGACTTCTCAGTACTTGCATCCATTGTTTTTGCAACAGTACTTCTCCTCACCACCTTCTTGCTTGGGGCTATCGCTGTGCGTGTCATGGGTGAAACAGGAATTGAGCCCGTATCTGGAACATCATTTATCGTGTTGTTGATGCTGCTTGGTGTGTTCCTTAATTTCCAAGACTTACTTCAACTTAACACACAAAATGCTGTACTCTTAGGGCTTGTAGGGACAACTGTCTTCGGTTCTGCGATTTCAATGTCGGGGACGGTTATTGGAGATTACAAGAACAGTTTGTACATTGGCAACCGACCCTATCACATTTCAAAGGGCAATATTATGGGTGTTGTTCCTGGAGCAATTATTGGTGCAGGAGTGGCGATTTTCCTTTCCATTCAACTTGCTGAAGGACGCATCAATCTTATCGCACCACAAGCAAATGCATTTGCTACATTTTCAGTTATCTTTGCTGAAAGGGAAGGGGACCTCGTACTCTTAGCTCTTGGCTTCCTACTTGGAATGTTTGTTGAGTGGGCCACAGGAATGGGCACATCCTTTGGCCTTGGCATGTATCTTGATGTCCCACATACGCTGCCCATGTTGATAGGTGGCGTAGCGAGAGATAAGTGGGAAGACAAAAAATTAGCACCACGAATTGAGAAAATCAAGGAGACAGAGGGTTCTGCAGCAGCCGAAAAACAACGGGCATTGATTTTACTGGGAACATTCATGGTAGCGGCAGGGCTTCTCACGGGGGAAGCATTTTTCGGTACTGAATCGAGTATTTTGTCTTTCATTGATTCATTATGGGATGATGAGTTCTCAAATTCAATGAGTTGGTATGGTCTTCGAATGACAGGTTTGATTTTGATCAACATCATTGCAGGATTTGGTATCTATTTATTGTTCAAGAGAGCAGGCGTCATCGGCTCGAAGTCTGAAGCATCAGCATGATGCACATGAAGAAGCAACTTGTTCCTTTTTGGATTTGGATACTTCTTGCTTGTGCGGTTCTTGGTGTTTCAAGTGCTGGAGCTCTATTCCAGCACGTCGATGAAATTCCTCCACTTTTGAGGGCGTCATGGCGATTACAACTCACAGCAATACTTCTTGCTCCTTTTGCATTATTGCAATGGAAACAGGCTGATGATGACCTGAAACAGATGTACAAACAAAAGTCGAGTATGAAAATTATCGGATTAAGTGGATTGTTTCTCGCCGCTCATTTCGGAACATGGGTTGCGAGTCTCGATGAAACTTCGTTGACCCACTCTTTGCTTTTTGTTACTTCACATCCAATCATCATCGTTGTTGGCATGATTTTTCTTTCAAAAAGTATTGGCAGTATTGATTTCCCAAGGAGAAACGAAGTCATTGGTGCATTCATTGGCTTCACTGGTGCAGCACTGACACTTTCGAGCATGGGTAAACAACAAGGTGACCATACTGTTACTTTGTACGGCGATGCACTTGCTTTTACAGGTGGTATTTTTGTGGTCGGTTACATTATATGTGGCAGAATTTTGAGACAATGGATGCCTATTTTCCTTTATGCATTTCCTGTTACCCTTCTCGGAGGTGTTTTGTTAATCCCCGCTTCGTATCTTCTCGAACCACAATTTTCGGAATTAGGTATCTTTGGATGGGCAGATAGACAATTTTTACCATGGTTTTTACTCTTGGCCGCCATTGCAGGTTTCCTTGGCCATACAGGCCTTAACACATGCTTGAGATATGTGTCACCCCTTGTCGTATCTGTATCCGTTACGCTTGAGCCAGTCCTTGGAACCGTCATTGGTTGGATGTTTTTCGATGCAGGTACTCCTGATGGTACTACCATTCTTGGCGGTCTCATTTTACTTGTCGGATTGTTGATGGTCGTCGTTTCTCAAGAATCTGAGGCCCTTGATAAAACGAACAATCAAAAATAGAAGACAGAACAGGAGTTTGAGGCCTGCTTATGTCAAATCGCCCGTTACTGTTGCTCACCAACGATGATGGAATCGAAGCCGTTGGCATGAAACTGCTCGTGCAGCAGTTGGAAGCCCTTGACAAGTATCGAATACTCGTCATAGCCCCTCGTAAGAATCAGTCTGCTACTGGAATGAGACTCAACCTCATGAAACCACTTGCGTTAAGGAATCGAAATGACTTGATTGAACAATGGAATTTGAATCCTGCATCAGAAATTAATTTGTTCGATATCGAAGGAACTCCCTGTGATTGTATGATTATCGCTTTGGATGGTGGTCTTGAATATCTTGTCCAAGGTCAAATACCCACGATGGTCGTGTCCGGCGTCAATCTTGGCCCCAACATGAGTCAAGATTGTCTTCACAGTGGTACAATGGGGGCAGCAAGAGAAGCTGCCATGTACGGTCTTCCAGCAATTTCTTCATCCCTGACTGTTTTTGATGATTTAAACATGGATGTCGCAGTTAAAGCAACAGTCGAAGCGGTGAACAGCATTGTGCAACACTTACCCCTTAGTGCTCGCAATCATACCAGACCTCAACACGATTCGATGCCTTGGCATTGGGGGGGTGACGTTGTCAAGGCGAATGATGAAATGTTGCAAAATGCCTTTTTGGACGGGGATGTCTACCTTAATCTGAACATTCCTCCGTCATGGAATGGTCAGTGGAAATCCACTCGTCTAGGCATTCGATGGTACAAAAATGCCGTTTCCTTTGAGAGGGGTGTTGAAGAAACGATGGCGACATTCACCATTGGGGCTTCTTTAATTGAAAAATCCGATGTCATAAGTGGAGATTGTGATGCCGTGGAACTTGATTTCGCTAGTATTTCGGCATTATCAACTTGGCCTCAAAATCATCCCTTGTCAATGAGTGAAAGAGTACTTACTTATGCCTATGAATCGCATCATGACTTTCCTAAGTGGCTAAATTTTCAAGATAAAAGATTTAACATTTCTTCACGGTCTAAAATAAAATGACAAATTGAGATTGCAGCGCTCCCCTGAAGCCACTCTTCTCCCAAAGACCGTTCGGTGAGATTTTCAAAATGAATTTCCGGAATGGTTTGATCATCACCAAGAAGGAAACCAATATTCGTCAATTCTGCTGATTTCTTTCCTTCACCTATTGACCATAATGGAGGTGCATCGGCTTTCAATATGATATTGACCTCATTATTCCACTCAGATAAGGTTGTAATGATGGAGCCCCCAGAATCGTAAATGCCGTATTGCCTCTCAATCCAATGCCCGATTGGAGGGAGGGGTTCTTGAATGACCTTAGCTATTAACCCAGCCACTGAGCGTTCATCAGCATGCATTCCTTTAATTTCGTTTCCGATAAATTTGATTCTTCGAGCAGGGCCATTGTCTCCACATAAATGTAAAACACATTCGGTATCCTTTCGAATTCCATGGCTTGTTAACAGCGATGCCATCAATCCTCGAACGAGGACATCCATTCGGCCTGCTCCGCCTGCGAGGTCATTAAGTGGCAATTTGCCTTTTGACATGGCTCGCTGGCCGATAATAGCAAACCTTCGCATTGACTCAACCTCGATTGGCTATGAGAGAAGCGATTGCATCGAGGACATCTTGCATGGTCTGTAGAACAAAGTGGGCACCATGTTCGTCAACCAGATACCCTCGTGGTTTTTGTGGATCATCGAGGTCTTCAAGTCGATTCGCAATGACCGCACTCATGTTTGAATGTTGAATTTGAGCGTGTGCACGGTAAATCAAGTCCTTTTGAGGAATACCAGATTCAAGTTTGAATCCAATTCGAAGCGCATCTTTGCAACGTTCTTTGAGTTCAAAGATATGCTTTTTTGATTCTTGTAATGTGATTTGAAGTGAACCTTGTTGACTTGCAATTTTACCCTCAACGGGTTCGCTGATGACATAATCCAAGACAGCAGCGGTGTGTATCCATACATCAATTGCATCATTCGAAAGTGCAAGACATTCATTGAGCATCTTTTCAGGCGTTGGTGTTGAGATACAAAGTGGTAACCATGTCGGTTGTGGATGTGTAGTTAATCCAACCACACACGTGACATCATGACCATGCCTGTAGAGAAAATCAGCAATGGCCCAGCCAGTTGCTCCACTGCTCGAATTTGCGATATATCGTATGTCATCGATGTTTGATTTTGTAGCACCCAAGGTGACCACGGCAGAGACAGACGAAGAATTTCTGTTCACAAGGTAGGAGGTCAGGGCAACAATGTGCTCATGCGATGGCGTCTTGAGTTTGCCTTCTTCGTTTGAACCCCATAGAATTTGAAAGCCATCATTTTGTAGTGAATCAACCAGTTCCTCAGTGACTGGCTCAGCAGCAAGGTCTTCATGCATGCTCGGTACAAGTAATGTTGGTGTTTTTCTATTTCGAGCTACAGAGAGGGCCATCAACAGAGGTCCATGTTGTAATCCATGAACTGTTGAAGCAAGGAGATGACGAGTTGCTGGAGCAATGACCACAGCATCCATATGATTGAGTGCTTCCAAATTACTATCAAAATCGGTGATAATTTCACATTGCGATGCCCAACCAACAGCAAGAGGAGATATGATTTTCTGGGCAGAAGGCGTCATGATGACCGTAAGTTCAGCACCATGTCGCCGAAATTCACGACATAAACGCACAGTATCAACCGCTGCTATTCCACCCGAAACACCGAGCAAAATTCTCTTGCCAACCAAACTATGCCCTTTCAACACAACATCTGTATCGCGAAGGGCCATGTTCATCGGATGAATCACCTCTTCAAGACCTCTTCGTTGAATCAAAAAGTCGAATATCGGAACGAATCTTGAATAAAGAGGTGCTCGTGATAAGAGCATGGCGGATAAAAATAGGGCCGACGACATGGTCTTTGCCGGTACATCTTCCGCCCACAGGTACTCGATGAACCCGGTCCAACATCTTCTGCGTGGAACGTCGGTTGTGCTTCTCGTGGACTTGGCTATTTTGTGTTACATCACGACAACAGTTGTGTTTCAACTCACCAGTTCGGAAATGAAATACAGTGTATTTTTGTTGTACGCGGGAGGATATATTTTGTATCGTGGTTATCGAAATCAGAAAGATTGGGCTTATCCAATCGCCATTGTCATATTGTATCTTATCGGACTATGTTTCGGTGTCATTGGCCTGCTCAACTGTGTATTCTTCGTTGTTTCAGTTGATGTTTGGTCCTTGTTGATTGGAATCATTATGTTGTGGGCTGCAAAAGGATCGATTCAACGGGCAAGAATGCATAATCACCCAACTTACAAAGCCGCATATTTTGGCCAAGAGAATGCCCTTGAGTTTCAATTGCAAGATGGAGAGATGTTGGCTGCATGTCCCAATTGTTTTGCAGTGCTTGCTATTGAACCCACGATGCTCTCTTCAAAAGACAAGTGTCCACATTGTAACCACAGTCTGGTCAGCAGCGAACTTGAGAAGAAATACTCTTCAAATTCCTCGAGTGAGGAACAATAAGCAGTTCATCGAGTTGCAAGTGTGAGGTTCTTCCACATTTCTTCTGGAACTTCCATGGAGAGTCTTAGACCACCCATTGCTCCAAGTCGAACAGGGTCATCAACAACATGAACATTCACGTCACCCATGTCCGAGAGTCGTCGCTCAATCATTGCTCCGAGTCCTCGAATGCCAGAACCGCCACCTGCGAGAACCATGTTTTTCCTAAATTGGTCATGATATTCAGGGTTTGAGCCTGAGATGAGTTTCTTGACATTCTCGACGATTGGGTCGACAATCGAACCGCATGCGTTTTGAATGCAATCAGTAATATCCAATGACATAGCTTTTCCTTCGATTGAGAAATCAACCATGATTGGTTCATCTGGTGGAGAGGAGGCCACGAATGAAAATTGTTCTTTCCATCGGCGTGCCATATCTTTTGTAATTTGGGCACCGTTGTATTTCTTCTTCACTTCAGCAATTATTTGGTTGTCAACATAGTCTCCTGCGAAGCCAGTGTGCATTTGGTCATCAGGTGTTGGGACTGTACCATACACACGGCATAGGTCAGTTGTACCTGCACCGATATCGATGACAAGTGTGTGAGTGATCATGTCAAGTGCATAAGCAACGGCGAATGGTTCGGAAATGATCATTGCAGCATTTACTGAACCTGCGGCAGCATCGAAAATCGAAGTTTTGTCGACATGGCTTGCTTCAGCGGGTGCACCGATAACAGCAACAACACGATCGTAATCTTCTGGGTCGGCTAGACCAATGAGATGAGTGATGAAGTGTGCAATATATTCTCTATCTTCGTTTGTGTCTTTGATAACACCTAATTCGAGTGGACGAAACAAATTCAATGCCAAACGATTTTTGAGTGCTTCTTCGCCAAAGAGGACATCTCGCTTGAGGAAATTTCGAGCAATCGGGTCTTTTGGTGTACCGATCACTGTGAGTTCTTCAACTTCATGTCCTTCAGAAGAAACCATAACAGATCTAAATGTTCCTAAATCAATACCAATGTACAGTGTTGTTTTTGCCATAGCGCACCAATTCTCCGAGTGTGCTTGACTTTATCAAGAATACCTCGTCTTTTCTTTGACGGGGAGGTAGGATAAAATCTATAGAATGAAGTGCTTTTTGCACTCAACACCATTCTTGACATGCATGGCAGTACCATGCGGAATATTCCGTAAAAAATTCTGCCATTCTCGAACAACTTGTACACTCTTTGAGGACATTATCACCAAATGCTTCTCGAATCATTTGAATGTGATACACTTCATCGATACATAATTGCTGTCTCATAGCCCAAAGCAATTGGTCTTCACTTGGTGAAATGATTCCATCTTCGAGGACAAGATTGAGAACAGTTTTGTAATCATTAAAATCGTTGACATCACGCGCATCGAGTATCACTCCACCTTTTTCAGCAACAATATCTGTGCCACCAGGGTCATCGACAAACAAAACGAATGATTCAGGTTTCAATGACTCATCACGTAATTCAAAGGATATTCGACATCCTTCAAGTGTGGCATAGACCAATTTTGAAGATCGGTTAATGACATTGGTGATTGACCTTGCAGTATCCTCTTTGTTGATGCCTCGCTTCCAACCAGTTGGGCTTCGTTCATTATACGCGTAAAATTCAGTTCCATGACCAGGATATTCAAGACGTATTTCTTCACCGCCATCAAATCCATTCTCTACAATCGTTATGGCTGCAACTTCTGTTGTTAGGATATTGTCATCATCATCAAAACTAATCATCAATGGTTTGCGTTCTTCAGCGGCAGCGTTGTATCTGCCCTGCATACCTTTCAACCATTTATCTTCAAGCCGTTTCAATGATTCTTCTTGTTCAGATGATAGGTCTTTGTCGATGCCGAGAACCTGAGAAAGTTCTCCTGAGGCAAATTCTTTTTTGAATTCATCAATGAGTTCCGCATCTTTCCGATATGTTGGGGGGGCGATAACTTTTCGTTCATCTTTGAATTCTGGGTCCGGCCATTCATAATTGCATTGTCCACACATGAGGTAACCTCGCATGGTCGAGGATTGTTTCTCTCCTCCGCATCGAGGACAATCACCTTCCTCTTGGTAATTCAAATTATTAATTGCTTCGTTTCTTCCTTTCCGCAATCCACCAAAGCCCGCCATGCCACCCCGACATCGTTTGCTTTCTATGAATGCTTTGTTAGGCTTGAACGACTCGAGCCTTTCGGCCATATCGAATAAAACCATCTTGAGCATATATTCTCCGGACGACGAGTTCGACTTCAATGCCGAAATCAAGCGGACAATCTTCATCATCGACCAAAAGAAATACTCCTCTGGGTCCCGAGTTTAAATCAACTAAAGCAGATGTGATTCCACCCAACAGTGGGGCCCTTAATGCAAACTCAGAAGGTGCTCCGGCTGCAGATAATGTTGTCCATGAATGAATTGTACCACCAGTTCCTATTTCAACCGGTGAACCAGTCATTACAGTCCCCTCTTTGTCTCTTTGACGTGGTGGCCATATGAATCCATCATCAGAGGATTGGCCCATCATTCCAAGTCTTGCTTTCATTGATTCTTCGTATTGTGCTCGGGAAACATATGCCCCTTGACTGATGTTTGTTGGTTCCATTTCCATTCGCCATGCTTCTCTCATCGCCTCATGAAATTCAGAATCAACATCGACCACAATATCGATGTGTGGAATCTCCTTGACCTCTTTTCGAGCACAAACAACTAGGGCATCGTCGCCAACGAGAAGATTCCACTCAGGCTCATTATCATCATGCGAAATCCCAGTTGCTGCACATATTGCCATTGCGTCAACACCTTCTGGCATACTGCAAGAGGTGACATCAATATTGTTTGATAGAAGATACTCCAAAGCAGCTATGGCAAGAGTTGTATGATCACTATCAGAACCAAACACAGGAGTTTGACTAAGCCCAAAGGGTGATTGTATCACGACGCCTTCCGGTATGGGCATGGCAAGATAACCCTGCCAATGCTCAATTTCCACGGCGTTCCCTCCCAAAGATATGAACAGCACACGTAGCCCCTGAACCACCAACATTGTGTGTTAGAGCACGCTCTGCATCGTCGACTTGGCGATTTTGGTCAACTTGGTGTCTCAATTGATTGAACACCTCGACGACTTGACCAGTCCCTGTTGCCCCAAGCGGGTGACCTTTTGATTTGAGCCCCCCACTTGGATTGATGGTGACATCACCTTGATTGAGACGTCCTCTTCCTTCGCTTGCGAATTCACCACCGGAACCTTTTGATACAAATCCAAGGTCTTCTGTTGCCATCAATTCGGCGATAGTAAAACAATCATGCACTTCTGCAAAATCAATGTCCATTGCATTGCAGTTGGCGGCAGTGTAGGCCTTTCTTGAGGCAATTTTTGATGCAGCGAGTTCAGTAACGGAAGGTCGGTCATGCAATGCTAAGTAATCGGATGCAGAACCTGAACCCTGAACCCAAATTGGTGTATCTGTCAACCGGTGTGCGATATCACTGCTCGCAAGAACAACGCATGAAGCTCCGTCAGAAGTAGGGCAACAATCGTATAATGTGAGTGGGTCTGCTATCATAAATCCGCTCTTTCCTTTATCGAAATCAATTTGTTTTTGAATGTGGGCTTTGGGATTAGCAGAACCGTGTTCATGATTTTTCACTGCAATATGAACAAGGTCGTCATGAGTTGAGCCATACTCGTGAAAGTGTCTTCGGGCCATCATGGCGTATGTACCGGGGAATGTAAGTCCCGCAAGCCTTTCCCATTCTGTATCCCCAGAAACACCAAGCCAGAATCTTTTTCTCTCCGGTGTTAAATCGTTCATCTTTTCAATTCCACCGACGACAACGACATCTGCGTGGCCACTTTTGATGGCCATGACCCCATCACGAAGTGCAAAACCGGATGAAGCACAGGCGTTTTCAACTCGACGCGTAGATACACCGTTCATCCCGGAATGTTCTGTTAATATGGCTGCAGTATTTCCAAGTTGGCTACCACCAAAGGCTACGCTTCCAATAATACATTCATCCACTGATTTGGGTGAGAAATCACCATCGATGCTGGTAAAAGCGGCATCACATGCTTCTGACCACATTCCCTTGAGGCCGAGGGGGTGGTTTCCGTATTTGGTTTGCCCCGCCCCAACAACGGCAACATCTACCATGAGGGTGCGAACATGAAGATGCATTTGATACCAACGCTATTATTTGATAAAATAGACGAAATCTTCTGGCGTAGGTTCTATGAACAAGCCACCCTCGGATGCGACTTATGCTACGACAATGTTCGAACCATGGGCATTTTTCAGGAACAAATTGCCCTGATTGTAATGAAGAAGGAAAATTCATCATGAGTGACCGAGAATCAAACTCACTCGGTAGGATGCTCGCTCTCGTTTTGCGACACGATCCAGAAAAATTTGGTGTCGATATGGACATCAATGGTTGGGTGAGCACTAGAGAACTTTCAGAAGCGATTCAAAATGAACGTAAGCGATACCACTGGCTTCGTGGTTGGCATTTTGAAGCAATAGCAAATGCTGACCGGAAGGGCCGCTACCAAGTTGAAGGAGGTATGATTCGTGCTACTTACGGTCATACCATCGACCTTGATTTGGACTTGCCAACGGATGATATTCCCGAAGAATTGTATTATCCTTGTGAAGCATCCCAAGTTGAATCGATGATACAATTTGGTATTACAGCAGGAGATAGAAAGCATGTGCATCTGTCGAAAACCATTGCTAATGCGATGGAGGCTGGTCATGTTCGAATCGATAGGCCAGCGATTCTCGAAGTTGATACTGTGAGAGCTATTGCTGATGGTCACACCATTTACAGGGCAGGTAAGACCGTATTTCTAATGGAAAATGTACCAGGTGAATTCCTCTACAAAGTCGATGATAATGATGAAATTATTCTAGAAATCATTGCACAATGGGAACGTGAAGAGGAAGAATAATCACAACTTTTTTCCACACGCTGGGCAAAAGTCGATGTCCGATTCAAGATGAGCATTGCATTTTTTGCAATGATTTGTTCCAACCATCAATGCCTCCGACTTTGTAGGCATTGGTGGAGCAGGATCTTTTTGTTTGGGTTCGATCATCCGCAGAGGGTCAATACCACGCTGAACCAATTCATTATATCGGTTTTTGAAAATCAGGGCTTCTTGAAGCGCTGACTCAAGTTGCCACTGGCGATTTTCACGTTCCTTGAAATCAGGAATTGAATTTGAATCTTCGAGGCAATGTTGTAGGTGTCGAATGAACTCATCCACCATTGGGTTATCAGCCATGAAATGAACCAATACTTCGTTGTTCATCAATGCTTCCAATCATGAACGGGGGTCATGAATATGAAAGAGAAATGATTCCAAGTATCATGGGCGAGCGAGTTGTCATCAAATTGGGTGGAGGTTTGCTTACAGAGAAAAGTGAATTCAGAACGCCGAGACTTGACATCATCAAAAGTTGCGTACTTGAAATCCAAGAAATCATGAGTCGGGGATTTGATGTGATTCTTGTCCATGGAGCAGGTTCTTTTGGTCATATGCTTGCCAAGGAATTTCGAATTTCTGAAGGATACATAGAAGACTTTTCTCACGAATTTAGTGGTTGCACTTCTCAAAATGAAGCGATAAAACAAATTCGCAAGGACATGTTGGACTTGAATCAATACATTTTCGATGAATGCACCGCTTTAGATATCACTGCAATCACACTGCCTACTCATCTTTGGGCATCAAACACAGGGCCTGATTTTTTAGGTGATTTGACAATCTTTTCGACAACCCCATCTGGAATCGTAACCATTTGTTATGGGGATGTTGTAGATTGTGATGGAAAGAAGCAATTTGGCATTTTGTCTGGTGATGACCTCGTGTATCGTTTGGCTTCAGAGGTTGAAGGTGTTCGCCGTGTCGTCTTTGCTTTAGGTGGTGTAGATGCGGTCACCTTTGAGGACCAAGGTAAGCGATACGATGTGAGGATTAGGCTAGCGGAAGATCAACGCCAAAATATTGAAGATTTGGGAAGACTTCAAGTAAGAGG
>JAUREO010000048.1 GCA_030827365.1 Candidatus Poseidonia sp.
AAATTGAAAACATCATCATTGCATCTGTTGTCACCAACAGTGATGGAGAATTTGTCTATGAGTGGACCGTCACGGATACCTTCAACTTCGGTAGTTTGGAACTGCTTGCAGTTGTCCAGCCACAGGGTTACTATCGATACGGAATTGGCAACACTTCTTTTGATTTACTTCACAGAAGCAGCATCACGTTGGAATTTACTGATGGTACAGATGCCACACGAGGCGATGTTTGGGAAATTTCAGGTCGATTGTTTGATTACGATACTATCGATAAAGCAGGTTTGGCTGGAGAAACCGTTCAGGTTGACCTCGATGGAGTTCTCGTTCTTTCGACCGTGACCGATGCTGCTGGCAATTGGGCAGCAATTGTCTATGTCGACCCTGTTTTGTCGAGAGGAGACCATTCACTCACTGTGCGATACGGAGGAAGCAGCCTTCACTTAGGCTCAGATGCACAATCCAATGTGAAGGTTTGGTCAAATGTTATCATCACTATTGACTCTTCATCTTCGAAGATTGTCACTCGATCAGATGGTATATTCTCACCACTCGTTCTCATCGGTTCGGTCCAAGAAATAGGTGGAGAAGGCGAAATCTTCGAAAATCTGCAAATCTACATCGGTAATGGTGCTGATTGTGTCAATGGACGCGATGAAGCCCGCTGTATCCCTCCAACATTTGTCAATTGGGCAAATGGTAATTTCACGATTACTGCATCAGTGCCATCATGGGCAGAAATTGGTAGTCAATATGTGTACATCGATGTCCTTCGGAACGATAGTTTGTATCTTAATGCAGCTACTGACAACCACTTGGTGTTCGTCAACATCGATGCCAACATTTTTGTCGATATCGACGCTATTGTTGAGAATAAACAAGAAGATGTTCGAGGTACAATACAAATCAACGCAGAGGACACCGGAGAGGGATTAGAAGGAGTTTCCGTTATGGTTTACTTGTACGACGAAAACATGAGTCAACTACGCCAAGTGAATGAATTGACCAACGAAGACGGCTTGATTGAATTTGAATTTTCAGCGGACCCTCCTTATGGTGACGCAGCATTCTGGGGCGAGATTTCGATTGACATCGTCATCAATGACCCAGTTTTGTCTCCTCAAACATTATCCAAATTCAATCTTCAACGTGAAGAAGGATTTGCTCCTGATTATACCTACGCCTCAGAAGAGCAAGCCATCAGTGCTTGGGCATATTTGCTCGTCTTGTTGATCGCTGGTTTGATTGGTGGTGGCATCATGATGTACAGGAAGAAAGTCCGAGGCGATATCTTTGCAGATGCTGCCGAGATTTTTGCCTACACCGCAGAATTGCTTGCTGCTGGTGATGCAACACGTGAGGCTATTTTCAATTGCTATCAAGAATTGTGTAAAGTCCTCCAAGACCGTGGATTCCTACGTCGAGACCACGAAACGGTAAGAGAATTTGAATTTGCAATTCGCCAGGCAATGGGCGGAATTTCAGAAGAAGCGTTAACAGCACTTGACAATACATTCGAAATGGCGAGGTATAGCCGTGAAGAAATGGGCGAAGGCCACAAGCAGGTTGCTATGCAATCCGTAAACCAAATGACCACAGAAATATTCCAAATTCAGAAGGTTCCACCAAGAGAATTTGCTTGATCACCAACGGAGTTTCAATCTGCCGTCAATGAATGTTACTCGCTTGATACCTTGGTGAGGTATTGGAAATTGACGTTGAAACCCGCCTTGGTCGATATCAAGACGAATTCTGCCCAGTTGTTGTCCTGACTCAAGTTGGATTGACTCGACTTTGATATCATGAATGGACATTCCATGCATTGGCAATTCAAGCCCATCGGTGACCAATTTACCATTGAGTTCTTCAACAATCCATTGGAGAGCAAGTTCTGGATGTTCTTCTGCAAGATGGGACTCTGGAAGCATTCCGGAGGCAACGAGAACTTGCTGGTGACGTGAACGCACTTCAGAGAGATGCGGTGAGTTTTGAATAAAATCACTATGGAATTGTTCAGCGAGTCGCCGCTCAATTGCTTGGTCATGAACATTGTTCACAAGCAGAACATCATCCTCTTCAGTCTCCAAAATCTCAATGTTGTTCCACTCGTTCATGATTTTCCCACCTGTATGTGCCTCATCAACATTCGTGTTTTCTATTATTCATCTTCTTCTCGATGAACGGTTCTGAAAAATCGTTCCGCATATTGCCGAATCTGTTCAGAACCATGGCATGGAATCATCTGCAAATCCGGAGGATAGCAGGAAGTGTAGGTTCTATCATCGTTTCTTTTGTCGAGTAAAAGGACCATAGCACGGTCTGCAACTGAGCGAATAGGCCGACCCATGGCTTGCAAGATGGAGTTGATAGCAGGTTGAGATATGGTGTACTTCCAAGCTAAATTTTTTCCAAAGCGTTCTTCTGCAAACTTCGTTAATGCCTTTGAAAGAAGTGAAGGTGGAGAGTTTGGAATACCAATGCAAATCACCGCATCCAATGCTCCGTTGTTGTAATCAATACCTTCTGACAATCGAGCACCAAATACACCACCCAACAAAATTTTGCGATTGTTTTGCTTTTCGTACAATAGTGTTTCAACAACGCCATCGAGGTCCTTTTTTGTCCAATCTCTGTTTTCCATCATGAGGCGGGCACCCGAAAACCGACCTGACCCGACAAGTTGGTCCAACATCGCATAAGAAGGTGCAAAGACAGCGATATTTCCTGGTGTTGCATCGATGAAGGTCTGGATATGTTGTTGAATCAAAAACGAGTTCTCTTGCGAACGTTCAGAATATTTTGTCGTGACATCTTTTGCGATCAACACCGGCCTTCGCTTTGCAGCAAATGGAGAGGTATAATGTGCATGAGTGGTCGAGTGAGTAAAACCGAGAATGTCAGCATACATCGATGGAGGGTATAGTGTGCCTGACATGAGAACTGATCCTGCTGCCTCTTCAAAGACGGGGGCTGCTACCATGCCAGGGTCAAGGAGGTGGGATGTGATTCGACCATCTTTTCCTTTTCCATCAAAGATGAGTGCCACAGAATTTGTATTTTGAAAGCGGTCAAGCGTACGAAGCAGTTCGGAAAATCGAATGGCGTCAGGTTCCATTGGGTCTTCGCCATCTCCGACTTCGACATCAACATCCACATTGGCCAAGACGTCCCTCAATATTCGAATCCTATTGACTGGTTGAATTTGAAACTCTTTGTCATCAAGAAGATTCTTTTGTGAATCTCTTCCTTCAGCAACATCACACGCCTTATGCAGTAAGTCAAAAATGTCCTCAACTTTGACTTCGATTTCATCGTCATCACCCTTCAACTGTTTGTTTAATGATGAAAAATAATCCGAAAAGATTCTTCGAGCAGATTCGAAAACAGATTTCACCCAAGCAATATGTTCGTACTGAGTTTGATACAAATCTCCGCCAGTTTGAATGACGATGTTGCGGTAGGTCTCTTCGTATTCTTCAAGTTCAGTATAGACATTTTTCACCATGGTTGGTGTGAGTTTTCTCTCCATCGTCATACGGATTCTGTCGGGCAAATTGTGCGCTTCATCGACAATAATGATGACATTTTCAAGACCGATACCCATGGCTTTGAGACTGTTTTCTCGAACGCCATCATCAAACAGGTGATTGTAATCACCGACAAACACATTGGCGAAGGCAACAGATTCCCTTGCAATTTTCCATGGGCAAGTGACGGCTGAACGTCCGTTTTCAGTGTGTTGAACAACTTTCTCAACCAGTTCATCCACATGTAAAGGGTAGGATAAAAATTGTTCACGAAGTCCTTCAGCCCTTGTCATCCAAGGTTTGCATGTACGTGATTTTCTTGCTTGTGAGCACATCAAAGAGAACACAAAAGGAGATTCTTTTGCAAAGTCTTGAACACACATACCAGATTGACCAATCATATCGATGAGCGAAATATTCGACTGATGGCCACGTCGACTGTTGATTTTCCGAACGGTATCGACAACAATGCGATGTTGAGTTTGCCTCGAGGTAAGAAAGAACACTGTTTTTTCTTCTCCTGGAGTCAATGCAACTTCAAGTGCAGCAGCAAGGGCTGCAGCGGTTTTTCCAATACCCGTTGGTGCTGCAGCAAGGTGGTTTCCATTCTTTCGTAGCGAAGCAACACAATCTCGTATCATCTCAAGTTGACCAGGTCTTGGCAGCTCGTGGGCCAGAAATTCAAACTCGGATTGTCCAGTTGTGGTTTGACCCATAAGGGTCTACTGATGACGACCGTTCTAAAGGCTTGACATTCGTCTCAAAGCGATTCGTGTGTGCCCAGAAAAATGTGGGGCTGGGCACGTGGGAATATGTGGTCAACTCGCTTGACCTGTGGCAGGGTCCCCTCGGCCGCCATCCGAGGGGTCTGTGGGGGTGTGGTTGTGGGAACCGTGGCCAAATTGTGCATGGCGGGCACGTTGACAAAGTGCGTCGAGGCCGTACAGGTTTGACCTGTCCTGTGCAGCCCAAAGGGTGGCGTCAATGAGATTGTATCCCTTTGATTGCCTATTCATCCCATCCCCTCTGTACTCTCACCGCTTATTCTTGGTATTCACTTCGTCGTTCTGTGGATGCTTTCGCATCGTCTAAGTAGGATTGAAGCAAGTCTGAAGCTTGCTTGTATGCTGCAAGTTCTTGATCGATGAACGTTTTCAGACCTTGCTGGGCTGCGTGTTCTCTAGTAATTCCTCGGAGTTGATACAACTCTGCAAGTAATTTTTTGTCGCCAATACCGAGAGGAATGCGAATTGAATCCATGCCCTGTACTTCTGGCTGCCCGTGGAGGAATTCTTCCACTGCTGTACGAATAACATCTGAACGGTTTCGAGCACCGTCTTGTCCTATTTTCATATCCAGAAGCTGGGCATCTTCCTCGCTCAATCGAAACGAAACGAGAACCGTTGGTTGGACCATTTGCGTGCCTCCTGTAAACCATGCTATGCCTTGAAGCATATAAAGATGTTTACAAATGTCTTACATTTTGTCTTACAGATGTAAACAAAGGGAATACAGCCTGCGAACATTGAAAATGGAGGCTGTTAACCCATGTCCATGAAGAGGGAATACACTCGTGGAATGTATCTGTACATGGAGTGCCTTAAGGTTGCTTTTGATGACCAAATTGTGACCAACGATGAAGCACAAATTCTCAAGATTTTAGCCGTGGCATTGAACGTTGCACCGAGTGAGACCTCTCAGTGTCACAGCATTATTGCAGGCGAACTTCCAAATCCGTTTGTTCTTTCAGATGAAGAATTCACTGGGTATCAGGTTGGCGATGCCTCGATGTACCAGGCAGCATTGATCGCTGCGTTAGATGATGAAGTCATCACAGAAGATGAATGGGCACTTGTCAATCATCTTCGAGAACTCATCGGTATTCAAGAGGATGAGCATGCCCTCATCGAGGAAGCTATTCGGTCTACTGAAGGCATTGATGCAGACGGTCAGACCCGAATTTCTCGTCTTGAACGTTACCTTACCGTGTGCGTTCTTTGAGACTCAAAATCAATCCAAATTGAAATGCGAAATGGGAACTATTAGAAAGGGAGTTCCATTCGGGCGAATCAACCAATGAAGATGAGGTGAACGATATGTCCGTTGTCAAGCAAATTTATCAAAAAGTTGTATCAAGAGACCCGAACCAACCAGAATTCCATCAAGCCGTTCTTGAGGTCTTGGAATCCCTTGAACCAGTTTTGGAACGACATCCAGAATATGTGTCAATTGTTGAACGAGTCGTTGAACCTGACCGTTTGATCCACTTCCGAGTGCCATGGGTCGCAGACAACGGAGACGTACACGTGAACCGTGGTTTCAGAATACAATTTAATGGGGCCATTGGACCGTACAAGGGCGGCCTTCGATTCCACCCTTCTGTGAATGCATCCATTCTCAAATTCCTTGCCTTTGAGCAGATTTTCAAGAATTCCCTCACCGGACTTCCAATGGGTGGTGGAAAAGGTGGTTCAGACTTTGACCCTAAGGGTAAGTCCGACGCCGAAGTGATGCGATTTTGTCAATCCTTCATGATGGAATTATGGAGGCATATCGGACAAGACTGTGACGTTCCTGCAGGCGATATCGGTGTGGGTGGTAGAGAAATTGGTTTCCTTTTCGGAATGTACAAGAAACTTCGAAACGAATTCCAAGCTGGTGTTCTTACCGGAAAAGGCCTCCAATATGGAGGTTCATTGATTCGACCCGAAGCAACCGGATATGGGCTTGTATACTTTGCAAGAGAAATGCTCGCCACCAAAGGCAGATCCTTTGAAGGGGCAACGGTGTCTATTTCAGGTTCAGGAAATGTCGCTCAGTTCGCTTGTGAAAAAGTTCTCGACCTCGGTGGAAAACCAGTAACAATGTCTGACTCAGCCGGATGGATTTACGATGAGAATGGAATTGACCGAGAAAAGTTGGCTTACATCATGGACCTCAAGAACAATCGTCGCGGTCGTATTCAAGAATACGCCGAAAAGTATGGTGCTACATTTACACCTTCAGCACCCGAACCTTCTCTCAACGGACTTTGGGGCGTCAATGTCGATGTGGCTCTTCCTTGTGCAACTCAAAATGAACTCAATGGTGAAGAAGCAAAAATGCTCGTTGCCAACAATGTCATTGCTGTTGCAGAGGGTGCAAACATGCCATGCACACCTGAGGCTGTTGAAGTGTTCCAAAAAGCCGGCGTTTTGTTCGCCCCAGGAAAGGCAAGCAACGCTGGTGGCGTAGCAACTTCTGGTCTTGAAATGTCACAAAACTCGCTACGATTGAGTTGGACGAGGGAAGAAGTCGATAAGAGACTTGAAGACATCATGATCAACATTCACAAGAATGCATCTGAAACTGCAAAGCAGTATGGTAGAGAAGGCGATTATGTCTTCGGTGCAAACGTTGCAGGCTTCCTAAAAGTTGCCGAGTCAATGACCGCCCAAGGCGTCTTGTGATTTTGAACAGGCCTTTTTGTATGGTTCTGCTCAAATTAGCAACATGCCCGAAGGTCCTGAAATCCACCGGGCATCCGACCGAATCCGAACAGCTCTCGAAGGAAAAAAGGTCTTCAATGTCAAGATAGACTTTCAACCACTGGCCGGTATGGAATATTTGTTTGAAGGTGAAGTCATCGAAAAAGTCGAAGCGAGGGGAAAAGCACTTCTCATCCATGGTCCTACAAGAGTCTTGTATGCACACAGCCAATTGTATGGTCGATGGATGGTCAATTCAAAATCAAGAACGTTGCCCAAGAGTAATCGCTCACTACGCATCTTGTTTGAATCTGACACTCATGTTGTTCGTTTGTTTTCTGCAACAGATATTCTCTTGTTGGAACATCATGAAATTGAACTTCACCCATACATTTCAAAACTTGGACCAGATGTCGTTCTACCATCAACAGGCGTAATGGACATTCAACATCATATTACGCAGCAGAGGTTTCAACGTCGACGTTTAGGAGGTCTGTTGCTTGACCAGGGCTTTCTTTCCGGCATTGGCAATTATCTTCGGAGTGAAATTCTCTACAAAGCCAATTTGTTGCCCCAAAGAACCATTGCCTCCCTCAAGCAAGAAGAATTGCTTCGATTCTGTGAGGTGACCAAAGAGATTGTTCAGAGGGCGTACGAACACAAAGGCATTACATTAAGCCAAGAGAGGTATACTGCTCTTCGCAATCAAGGACTCACGCATGGAGCATCGAGGCATTATGTATTCACAAGGGCAGGACGAACCTGTTACGAGTGTCAAACCCTCATCGAGCGACATAACGTATCATCACGTCGATTGGACTTGTGTCCATTTTGTCAAGTTTGATATTCAAATTTGGAAACCAGGGTAATACTGTTGTGTGTACATCAATGCATATTCTGGTGGATATCCCTGACTGATGAGACCATTGTAATAATTCAAAGCATCAGGATTAACCACTGGCTGAGCAACTGGTTGAGCCACAGGTTGGGCGTACATGTCCGGCATCGCAACAGCAGGTTGAATACCCACTGGTTGGGCGTACATGTCCGGCATCGCAACAGCGGACTGAGGAGCCAAAGCACCAAGTCCAATGAGTTCTTTGTCTTGGGTCAAATCGGCTTCATTTTGCCTCGTGAAGAGGAACGCTCCAATGCCACCAATCACCAAGAGGATGAGACCAGCAACAATGAACATGGTCGTGTTTGAACTGGTGCCGTCTGGCTTTGCGGCTTCATAAATCCAGCGAGTGGGGTCTTCAGGATAGGCATCTGCGCCTTCTGCATAACCATAGCCTTCCGATGGGTCCGAATATCCATCACCATCTGTATCAAGACACCCAATTCGGTCTTGAGTAGAATTTCCAGGTATGAATGTACATGCGTCAGCCCCGTTTTCAATTCCCCAGTTTGCATCTGGGTCTGAATATCCATCGCCATCCGTATCTTCGCAACCGATTCGGTCGATTGAGGACGTATCTCGAATGTCAGGGCAATCGTCGCCATTCAAACCTTCTGGGTTGTCCCCAAAGCCGTCTCCATCTCGATCAGCCCATTGTGTGGGGTCTTCATAGAACGCGTCAGCTCCGTTTGATGGCAAGTAATTTGAATCAGGGTCAGGGTCTGAGTATCCATCATCATCTGTATCAGGGCAGCCAAATCTGTCAAGTGTGGATGTTCCAGGGGTGTTAACACATGCATCAGGTTGGAAGCCGGATTGGTTGTCACCATAACCATCTCCATCTGTATCGAGATGTTGAGTTGGGTCGTTGATGAATGCATCTTGTTTGTCGTACCAGCCATCACCGTCAGCATCAGGGCATCCATACATGTTGTTTTTCCACGATGTACCTGCAAAGGTAGGACACGTGTCTTGCTGATGGGCCATGCCTTCTGGTTGATATTCACCAGGCCATGATGGATTTCGGTCGGTCCAACTTTGGTTACCGTAGTTGTCGCCAAAACCATCTTCATCGTAATCGGACCACTGCGTGTCATCTTCAGGGAATGCATCCGCACCATTTTCAGTTGACCACATTTCATCTTCATCCGAGTAACCATCACCATCGGTATCCACACAACCTAATCGGTCAATGGTCGAAGATCCTGCAGCGTCGATGCAGTCATCAGGTGTTGTACCTTCAGCGTTATCACCATAGCCATCGCCGTCAGTATCAGCCCACTGCGTCGGGTCGAGAGTAAAGGCATCGTCAGAATCAGCCCAACCATCCCCATCTTGGTCAGGACATGCATTCTTGCCACCAAGCGAAGAGTTTCCTGCATCGTTTGGACAGTCATCAAATGTGTCTGCCCAACCATCTCCGTCTGTATCAATACACCCTGTAAGACCGAGGGTGGAATCTCCAGGCGTGGTTGGACAATCATCGTCGACATCATCAAATCCGTCACCGTCGTCATTCTCATCTTCGTCACTGTCTCGGCAACCGTCACCATCAACGTCTGTCGTGCTGTTTGACACCCATGTTGGTCGAGGTGGTTGATAGGATGAATACGGGCAATTATCGTTTGCATCTTCGACATTATCATTGTCATTATCGTTATCTTCTAAATCATCATGGCATCCATCTTTGTCAAAATCAGTTGAGTTTGAAGGATTGAGGAAATCTTGAGTTGATGTCCAATTATATTGCCCATTGCGAGGGCAATTATCAGGAGCGTTGTCGGTAAGGCCGTCATTGTCGTCATCCGAATCACAGTCATCGCCTTGTGAATCCATATCAGTATTGGCTTGACTCGGATTGGAAATATTTGGACAATTGTCGAGATAGTCAGGAACACCATCACCATCTGCATCCTTCTTGTTCGCAGGGTCGAAGGCCCACAGCATCAAATCATAACCGCCAATGGGTTGAATTGTGGTCGAACCTTTCGTAACTGCGTTGTTACCATAAGCACCAGCAATCACGACGACGTCAGATGAATTCTTTGCGATGTCGAACCCAACTTCATAACCTGCACTGTCAGAAACATCAAGCCAGTCCCAAACACCCATTCGAGTGATTCCTGCGATAAGTGCGTCTGAATTTCCACCGATTGAAATTGATTTTGTTGGTGTGATAAACGAACCACTGATGGTTGTCCCGAACACAATATCATCGTTCGAAGTCACTGTCATGGCTGTAACGCTGTCGTTGAGATTCGTACCACCCGTGACAGCCCAATCGTTTTGTGGATTCGAGGATGCTTTGAACACGAAGAGGTCTGCATAGCCTTGGTTTGCTGAAATCGACCAAGTTGATTTTGCAAAGGTACCAGTGTATTGTCCGCCGTAAATGGCATCACCTTGTGAATCAAATTCCATTTGCAGAATCGCGACAACTGAATTCGGTGCCCCATAACCCGAAATGCTTTGGAAATTACCATTGACATCAATTTTGACAATAAATGAGTCCAAAGTTCCTTGAGTTGTGTAACTATTTGAGCCAAAGACCACGTTGTTTTGTGTGTATCCTGAAAGATGAATAAGGCCTGTTGAATCAAAAGCAAGGTCTGTTACCGTTTGACTACCGATACCTCCGCCAACTTCAGCCCAGAGCAAGTTGCCTTGCATTCCACCATATTTTGCGATGAAGACTTCCTCATTGCTAACGTTGTATGTAATGCCACCGAAATCAGTTTCTCCTTTGAAGACTCCAGCAAGGTACACATCACCAAACTGGTCGACTTTGACCACCTGAGGGATAGCGTAGTCATTTGTGCCATTCTGGGTAGAGGTTGTTTGTGATGCCCACATCATGTTGCCCATCGGGTCGTATCGTACGAGATAGCCATCAACCGAAGATGTCATCAGTGCCTGACCTGTCGAATATCCAATACTTCCAGCAAAGTATCCTGTTACAAATGTTGAGCCCATTAATGAATCAAGGCCTTCGATAAAGGATACACCATTGGAATGATCTGCACCGACAACCCAATCCCATGTCCCTGTTTCTGTGACGCCAGCCAAATAATACTCAGATTTTTGCTGATATGGGCTGTTTGTAGTAGTGGGGTTGAGACTGTGAGATCCTAAACTGAGTGATTGACTGTAATCTCCAGCGACGACATATCCGGACAGGGTTGGGGCAATGAGTTGGGCAAATTCATGAGCGTTTGAACTTCCACCGCCGAGAAGAAACACATCTCCAGAGGACCTTGCGGATGCAGGAAATTGAATCCCGTGTGATTCTTCGAGGAACATTACAGGTTCATTTTCGTGTTGTAGTGGAACATATTGAGTGAGCATGACAAGGGTAAACAGTAGGGCGATAAGCGGCGTTTTGATGTGAGCCATAACCTTCGGTAATGCTCAACCAAAATGAAGCCTTTGCTTCAAAGTCTCAGAGAATCTCTTTAAAGATTTGAATCGAGAGTGAGCAAATCACTGTTTCCAGCATCTGTGACAGTCACAGTGGATACTGAAAACGGCTTACCGCAGGCAATCCCTAATTCACGATTGACGATACCCAAGCGATGCATCACCACTTCGGGATGATGTGCCCTTAATTCGTCTGTAAACTCTGCTGGACAGTTTGCTGCAAAGATGATGACTTTGGCGTCACCGTTTTTGCATGCATCCGATGCTTGTCTTTGTCCGAACAGTAGATTTCCTGTTGCCATTGCTTGTTTCAATTGTTTACTTATGTCCATTTTATTTCCTCCATACTCCACTTTTGTTTCTCATGGTCGATTAGATCAATTCTCGTCTGGGATATAATACAGTGCTACACTGCCAGTACCGAGCGAAATTGGTTGGCCCACAATGATGTTTTCAGCAACACCAGTGAGTTTGTCCTTCTCTCCGATAATTCCAGCTTTCAACAGGTGATTGACCGTAACTTCAAATGCTGCACGAGCGAGGATACTGTGTTTTGTTCCAGATACACCGTGGCGTCCAATAGCACGAACTTCCCCTTCAGAAGTCATAACATCGGCAACCATGAGAAGGTGGCGT
>JAUREO010000049.1 GCA_030827365.1 Candidatus Poseidonia sp.
CATGTTTAGACTCCGTGGCAAAGTTCTCGAATATGGTCGTAGGCACCTTATCGAGGAAGGTTTCGTTGAAACCCATACGCCAAAAATCGTAGCCACGGCTACGGAGGGCGGTACAGACTTGTTTCCAATGCAATATTTTGAAACCCCAGCCTACCTCAACCAATCTCCTCAACTGTTCAAACAATTGTGCATGAGCGGTGGTCTCGAGCGCGTCTTCGAAATTGGACCTGCATTTCGTGCAGAAAAACACGACACATATCGACACTTGAACGAGTTTATTTCCTTTGATATCGAATGTTCTTGGGCCAACGACGATGACGTCATGGGCGTCCTCGAGCGGATGATTCATCACATTTGGAAATCAATTTCAGAAGATGAAGAAAGTCAAAGGTATGTCGGTGCAATCAATGCTTATCGTGCTGCTCATGACGAGACACCTATCGAAATAATCGTTCCACAATTACCGTTCCCAAGAGTCGAATATTGCGATGCAATTCGAATCATCAAAGAGAAGGGCGGAAAAATCGAATGGGGTGATGATATCGATGCAGAGAATTCTGACCTACTTGCTCAGGACCTGCCACAATTTTACTTCATTCCACGCTGGCCAATGTCACTTAAACCATTTTACATCCACCACGTTGAAGGCCAAATCGGTTCGACTGGCCAACAATTGAGCCGAGGATTCGATTTAAATTTTGGTCGAGATGAAATGACTTCGGGCGGTCAACGTGAACATCGAATTGACACATTATGTGATAATTTACGAAAGATGAATCTTGACCCAGAGGCATTTGAATTCTACGTTGCAGGATTCCGTCATGGCGTTCCTCCTCACGCTGGTTGGGGCCTTGGTGTTGAGCGAATTTTGATGAAACTCACGGGCGCTAAGAATGTTCGAGAGACCGTTCTCTTCCCACGAGACCGCCGTCGAGTCGTACCTTGACAAGGCTCATAGGTTTCGTAGACGTGTGAACAACATGGCAGTCGACCGAATGCAGTGGGGGGCCGAGCCTTGGCAATTTGCTGACCTCTATATGCCCGACGAGCCTTCGCCATTCCAACGTGATGAAGGTGTACCATGCATCATGCTCATCCACGGTGGATTTTGGAAAGAAGAATACACACTTGACCTTATGAGGCCTATTGCCCTTGACCTCGCTGATGCTGGCATTGCGTCGTGGAATATTGAATTTAAGCGTTGGAGCGAAGGTGATGAAGGGATCTGGATGGACACACTTTCGGACGTCATGCGGGCTTGGGGCCAACTCGCACTTCTTCCGGCCATTGATATCATGCGCTCAATGGTCATGGGTCATTCAGCAGGTGGCCATCTCGCTCTTCTGCTCGCTGCAGTTGCGGAACGAAAACCATGGCTCGTCTTTGCCCAATCCCCGATCACCGACCTTCTCTCTGCTGATGCTGCTCGGCTTTCGGATGATGGTGACGCGATTCGACGATGGATCGGTGCATCACCAGAAGCGTTACCAGAAGTGTGGTCGAAACTCAATCCTGTTCACAATACGCCTCAAACCACCGTGGTGTTGTTTCACGGCGAAGAAGACGTCGATGTTCCTATCGCTCAATCCGAGACCTACGCAAGGGTCATGAAAGCTCGAGGTTGCGAGATTCAGTCGGTGTTTGTACCAGGAGACCACTTCTCAGTGATTGATGCTGCGAGCGACGATTGGCTTGTTCAACTCAGTACCATTTGTGACTGGTTGTGAATGCGAAGGCCTATGACCAACCACCTTGTCGCTTGAACCATGGACATTCTTGGCCATGATTTTCCATACTCGCCCACATCCTTGGCAGGAAAGCATGCTTTTGTGTGCGGTGCCAGCAAAGGCATTGGAGCCGCGACCGCTCAATTGCTTGCAAAGTGTGGTGCTGATGTGACCGTTGCGGCTCGTGATGAGCAAACACTTGAGTCACTAGTTCATTCTATGGCAGAACTTGGCACAGGGCATCATGGCATGGTCGTGGTTGACTTGGAAAACGAAGAAGAAGTACGAGCAACGGCAAACTCAGTTCTTGAAAGTCGAGGGCCAGTACACATTCTCATCAACAATGCGGGAGGGCCCCCCGGCGGACCCTTACTGGGAAATTCAATCGATGATTTCGACGCACCTTTTCGAAGGCACTTGCATGCTTCTCATCTTCTTGTTCAAGCATTTGTCCCTCACATGGAGAAGGAGGGATTTGGAAGAATCATTCAGATTATCTCGACTTCAGTCAAAGAGCCGATTCCTAACATTGGACTCTCCAATACATTACGTGGTGCAATGGCTTCATGGGCCAAATCGCTGTCAAATGAGTTAGCTGCTTGCATTACCATCAATAACGTGCTTCCTGGCTTTACCGATACAACTCGACTCCAATCACTTTCAAACTCCATTCAAGAACGAACGGGCAAATCCGCTGATGATGTTATGGAAGGTTGGTTGAGTCAAGTTCCTATCAAACGACTCATCGACCCGTTTGAAACTGCGAGTGCGATCGTCTTCCTTTCCCTTCCGGCATCCGGTGGCATTCGAGGAGTGAGCCTTGCTGTCGATGGCGGTCGTTTGCGTTCGATTTGAGGTGAGCAAGTGGACTCTGAAATGACTGTAGAGCAAGCGAATTCGTTTTTAACCATGCTCACCGAAGGTAAGGAAATCCAAGGCGTCAACACCTCACTTGCTCTCAATCTTATCCCTCTTGCAAAAGAACTCGGACGAAATGAACTTGTTCACCAACTGCTTTCTATTGCTGAACGTGAAGCAACATCGACCTCCGAAATAGCTTGGAGTTCATTTGAACGACTTAAGGATAATAACGGTGAGGCTGAACAATTTTTTGAACTTGCCATTCAACATGAAAACGACGATGAAATGGGTCTATTCGTTGCTGCCGTCTATCACCATGTCGGCCTTGTTCACCTTTCGAATGCACAGTTTGGGGATGCCCACACCGTAGCACTACGAGCCCTACGATTTCGTGAAAAGAACGGAGATCCTACTGGCCTCAAATATGGCCTACAATTACTTTGCACAATTTGTAAGCGACTCAACGACAGCCAAGGTGCTCTTGCGTACGCCACAAGAATTCTCGAAGCGGGGATTCGGGATTCAAATGATGAACAAAAGATGCAAGCCTATGCCGATATTGGTCATATTCAAGCCACGGTCGGTTCATTCGATGAAGCAAAAGATGCCCTCCAGCATTCTATGGAAATTGCCAGTGAACTTGACGATGTGAGTGGTATATTGGTCGCATCATGGGGTCTTGCTGATATCGCTGAAATCCACGAACAATACGAACAAGCCATGATCTTGCTCTCCACTTGTGTTCAAGAATTCATGTCAAGGCAACAACCAACACCTCAAGCCTTACTCGCAAGAATCGAGGCACTCACAACACTCAATCAAGGGCCATCATCCTCATAAGCCACACTCATTATGAGCACACACCGATTGGAAGAAGGTGGCGGGAGCGATGGAACACGACATTTTCTTTTCAATTTCGCAGACGCCCGATGCGAGTGGCCATATGCCTTCTGAACGTCAGATGATGGCGAATTATTTCGAACAACTTGAATGTGCTGACCAACTCGGCTTTGGCGTGGGGTGGATTGCTCAAGCCCACCTTTCCACCGAAATTCAAAAACAAAATAGCAGACCAGTTGTACCATATTGGCAAGGCGAAGTAGGATTGTGTACAGATTTTCCTCAACTTGCCCTTGAATCCTTTCGACGAACTTCTTCCATCGAAATTGGTTGTGCAGTCATATCTATTCTGGCGTCGGGTGGCCCGATTGCACAGGCAGAACGAATCGCAAATGTGCTCTCACTCCACGGATTTGATGAACACGAACAGCGGAAATTGAACATCGGATTTTCTGCCGGTCGATTTGAATTTATGGCCCGACCCTATGGCATCGTCCCTCGTGATGCCATCGAAGAAGCGGCTTGGCCAGCACTTCGTGGTCAAATCTTCCTTGAGGCAGGTGAAATCTTTCTGCGGCTTCTTCGCGGCGAAGTCATTTCCTCAAACGACATACGTCAAACTGTGCTCCATCGGGGGTTGTTTCGAAGCGACGAGGATTGGCAGCGGGTGCAATCAGCAGCCATCGAGGTTCGTGAACTCGCTCAAAGCCCTGATGAAATTATCATCGACAACAGGTACGTCTTTGAAGCGTTGAAAATCATACCTCAAGATTTCCGTCGTGAACTTCTCGAAGTCGTCGCAGGTACACATGACCCAATTGCTCAACTGTTCTTCAATTCCATTCACCCTGTAAAAGTCTTCAACCTCTCCATCACCAACCCTGAAGCCATCGAAGCAACTCATGACCGCATGAGTGAACACCTCCACGCCGAGGGCAAACCATGGCAACGAAGGGATATGCCTCGAACCTCGTTTGTGTTTCTCAACGATGAGGACGGCTTGAGCTCAGAACAACAATCTCAAGCAGCACATCAAGAAGCAGAAGAAGCACTTGGTGCGTACTGGAATGCTCTTGAGGGTACAATTGACCCGAACAAAGTCAGCAACGCAGCCAACAATGCCCTTATCGGAAATGTCGAAGAAATTGCACAACAAATCGTTGAACGATTTCACCCTGATGACAGAATTATGGCTTGGTTTGATTTCTTCAATCATGACTCAGCAAGAGTGTGTCGAAACATGACCGCTTACATGCAAAAGGTAGCCCCACGTGTCGAAGCATTGCTTGGGAGGAATTGAAATGGCCAAACATCAGCAACCTTCTGCTGTTCAACCTGGAAAACCGGGTTCTGGCCTGTACCCTTCTTCGCCAGTGGGTGAAAAAATCGAAGGCATTCCAACCGGTCGTGATGTTGACTGGGAACCACTTGTGGATTACAGGCGAAACGGAGTCTCCGAGACAACGATTCATGGTGCGGTAGCATGGGCTCATGGTGACGAAGTGTTTCATTCGTTCGGAGGCAATGTGTTGTGTTATGGTAGGTCCATGATGAAACCGTTTATGCTCAAGGCGTTCACCAATGAACTCAATGAGTGTTCATGGGAGCAAAAAGCGATTGCGGTTGCCTCGCACAATGGCGATACAGAACATGTAGCCGCAGCCCAATCACTTCTGTCTGAATCGGAATGGCCGCTCATGCTGACCCCTCTTGATGTTCCACTCATACAATTCGGACGCCAAGTCCGAAGACCTCGGCGATGGTATCACACGTGTTCAGGAGAACATGCAGCTATCCTCCGTGGTTGTCGCAAAAAAGGATGGAAGCGTGCTGGATACACCCTGCCAGGACACGAAGTGTTTCAAGCCTACATGGAGCAATTGCGAACCTATCTCGGAAACGACTGGAAACCTTTGCGTATTGCCAAAGACGGTTGCGGACTTCCAACGGTCTCAAACACCGTCAACGAACTCGCCAAAATTTACGCTGGACTCGTTCGCGACAAAGACGACGATTGGATATGGGAAGCGATGATTCGCCATCCTGACCTCGTCGGTGGGTTCAACCGCCTTGATTCAACCATCCTCAAAGCGGGTGAAGGCAAAGTCATTGCCAAAGAGGGTGCAGATGGTTTGCTCGGCATGGCCATTGTTCACCCTGATTATCCGAAGGGTCTTGGCATTGTGGTAAAAATTGCACATGGTTGGAATGCTCAAGCCACATGGTACCTCGCTCGTGCTCTACTCGGTGTCCTCGGCATTGAACTTCGAAACCCATATCCACTCCATCGTCAAAAGGCATTCATCGTCCCCGGCATCGTACCCGAACACTATCTCAATGTGCTCGAAACCGTTCCTACTTGGGACGAGTGGGACCCCGACCGAGACCGTTGGCATTACAATACCGAGGTGTGACCATGGCAGATGTACTCAATTACATCGACGGTGTCTTCGTAGCATCACATTCGAATGCCACGATCCCCAACATCAACCCTGCCAACGGTACGACTATTGGCTCAGTTCCCGCAAGCGATGCAATTGATGTTGACCTCGCTACCAAGGCTGCACTTCGAGCCCTTCCAGCATGGAAAACAACATCATTCGAAGAACGGATAAACTGGCTTTATGCCATCGCTGATGCTCTTCAAGAACAAAGTCAAACCATCATCGCTCTCGAGATGGAGGATACTGGCAAACCTGTCTCCTTGGCGAGAAATATCGATGCGTTTCGCTCGGTTGCAAACTTCAGGTTTTTTGCTGACCACGGAAAGCAACTTCCTGAACCCAAGTTTGAAATGGACCAGGCTACAAATTATGTTCATCGCAATCCAATTGGTGTCGTGGGGTTGATTACGCCTTGGAATCTTCCACTTTATTTGCTCTCTTGGAAGGTTGCACCTGCCCTGCTCATGGGCAACACAATCGTGGCAAAGCCCTCGGAAATGACCCCACAAACCGCGACATTCCTTGCCAAGGTCATGGACGACATCGGTCTGCCAAAAGGGGTGTTTAATCTCGTGCATGGGCTTGGTCCACAAGCAGGTCAAGCCATCATTGAGCATCCAGATATTCGTGGCATTTCGTTCACTGGGGGTACTGCCACTGGCAAAATTGTAGCGGCCACCGCCGCTCCGATGTTTAAGAAACTCTCACTTGAACTCGGTGGAAAGAATGCAACCATCGTCCTTGACGATGCTCCTCTCGAGGAAATGATGAACAGCATCGTCCGTGCTTCGTTTGCAAATTCAGGACAGATTTGTCTATGCGGCTCAAGAATCTTTGTCGATAAGAGTCGGTACGACGAATTTGCAAGTTCGTTCACATGGCATGTTGAACAACTCAAAGTTGGCAATCCACACGATGAAACCACCAACATGGGTTCACTGATATCGGTCGAGCATCGAGATAAGGTTGAATCTTACATCAACCTCGCTGTCGAAGAAGGCGGCCATATCCTCACAGGTGGCACTTCAGCACAACATCCAGTAACGAATGTTCCTGAAGGATCTGCTTTCCTTCGTCCGACGGTCATCGGGGGGCTACCTGCACATTCACGCTGTGCTACCGAGGAGATTTTTGGACCCGTGGTAACACTCCACACATTTGACACTGAAACTGACCTGCTTGAAATGGTCAATGGAACCAATTATGGACTTGCTGGCTCAATTTGGACCGGTGACAAACAGCGAGGTCATCAACTCGCCACCAAGGTTGAAACCGGCATCATATGGGTCAACACTTGGCTCCACAGAGACCTTCGAACACCATTTGGAGGCGTAAAAAACTCAGGTGTGGGAAGAGAAGGTGGGGACTGGTCGCTCAACTTCTTTAGTGAACTACTCAATGTGTGTGTGCATGAGTAAACAGGATTTGCAGGCCAAATTTCCCATGGCAAACAGTTAATGCCTCACCCCGACTCATTTTACTTATGAGTATTTTAGAACGATATCATAGAGCATTTGAAACGGGAGATGAACACCTCATTGATGAGGTCATTCATGATGATTGTAAATTCTATCCACATGTCGGTGGAGTAGTGATGACCAAAAACGACATGAAAGGCATTGCAGGTTCTGGCATGGTCAGTACTGAAGGCGTTCGCATTCTCTTTGAGAACGATGAAGTCGGCGTCGACCATTGCGTAGCACACTTTGCCAACGGCTCAACCTCGGAAGCAGTGCTTACTTTCTTCAAATTTGCAGAAGGAAAAATCATTCGCGTCGAAACCGGTGCCACACCGCTGAGCGTAGATTACCAACTCATCGGTCAGTAATCACTCGTCTTCAATAATCAAATCGATTTTGAAACTGCGATTTTGGTGTCCCCACAGGAGCAGACCCGGTTCATTGTTGTCGAACATGAAATATTTGGTCATGAATTCTTCACCAAATTCAGGATGTGGTTCATCAAACACCAAAAGAATACGTTCACTGTATCCCGAAAGCGAACCAATACCCGCAAGGCCAGGTTTACCATCGATGAGCACCTTGAACAACTTTGGAGGTTCAGTCGAGGCATTTGGGTCAAATGGATTAACATCGTTTGGGATCTTCAAATCAATTTCTTCGGCAGGGCGTGTATTTCTTGTTGTCATATTGAGATTCGCCTTTCACTCTTTTTAAAGATGACATGGAAGAGGATGTTACATGCGTGTGCATTGCTTAGGTGGTGGGCTGGTTGGGTCGTTTGTGACTCGAAAACTCGTCGATGCTGGATTTGAAGTTCATCTCTTTGACGTGGTCAAGCGTGATACGACGGCCCATTTCCATCAAATATCAGCCCTTAACGCTGACCACTCGTCCGCTGACCTCATCATCAATATGGTACCAGGGTCAATTGGTCACCTCATCATCGATAGTCTGAAAGATTCAAACCAACGAATCATTGATTTGTCCTTTAGTGAAGAAACCCCTGACCGTCACATCAATCCAAAAAGTCAGATTTTGTGGGATGTCGGTATCGCTCCTGGACTTTCAAACATGCTCATCGCCCTTGCCCAGAGACAATTTGGTCACCTTGACAACGTCAGCATCAAAGTCGGAGGAAATCCAGCCGAGCCAGATGATGAATGGTCGTATATGGCACCATTTTCACCTCACGATGTCATTGCAGAATACACCCGTCCTGCAAGGATTGTTGCTGAAGGGTCGCAAACTATCGTACCAGCGATGTCTGACCTTCACACCATCCATGCAAATGGTCGAGTGATGGAGGCTTTTTTGACCGATGGACTGCGTTCCCTCATGGCCGTTCCTTCAACCTCGATGGGAGAATACACCGTTAGATGGCCAGGCCATATTGGGCGTTACCAAAACTCGACCATGACCCCAGATGAACTCGTTGAAGCTTGGAAATTTGATCCGACCCGACCAGAGTTCACATGGATGGAAGTTCGAGTCGAGGCGGGTGGAACAACTCAGGTATGGGTTATCGAAGATGGGGGTAAGGATGGTGATTCAAGTATGGCAAGAACAACCGGACTTGTGACGTATTGTTGTGCAATTGCATGGTTGAACGAAGATTTGTTTTCCGAAGATGGTGTGTATGCCCCAGAAACGTTACCCACGAAAATAATAGAATTCATCATTGAGACGATGAAAAACGAAGGCGTTTCGATTGATCATAGGATCGAATAAAATTCAAACCACTTCGTTTGTTGAAGCAAGTGCAAATCCTAAGAACCCCCGCGTCAACCTACATTCATGGACGAACAGCAATTCCCACTCTTTGTCCTTCCAATGGTCTTGTTTCCGGGCGAGCAACAAGAATTGCGAATTTTTGAACCACGCTACAAACAGATGTTGGATACTTGTATTCTCGATGAACGAAATTTTGGGCTTGTCATGAGCGACCCTTTTCGCCCCATCAATTTCTGGGACGGCCCACGAATGGTCGGTTGCGAAGCTGAAATTCTCGAACATGAAACCCGTGGCTCCAACCACTTTCTGACCATTCGTGGTGGACGTCGATTCAAGATTGACAACATGTATGCCCCCGCCCTGCCACCGCTGACTCATCCATCCCTCGCTGAGAAATTGGATGAAGACATGTTTCCAGATTTGGAGACACTGTATGAACTGATTCCCGAAGATGTGGAGCACCATCGATTGTACATTGCAGCCGATGTGACCTACGATGACATCGAAGGAAGTCTCGATGATTCCCAGCAAGCAGCCCTTACCTTGTTTGCCCAGTCCATGCTCAAACGATTTGGTAGCAGGATGGATTTTGACGATGACCTCATGGATGAATGGATAGAGAAATACATTACTTCGACCATATCAAAAGAGCCGTCCACCTTGTACCTCATGGCCTCACTGTTCCTTCCGGAACTTGAAATGAAGCAACAATTGCTCGCTTGTGATTCAGTTGATGAAGCCTATCAAGAATTTATGATTCACACCGAAATTTTCGAAGAAGGCGAATCTTTTCAATAGCGAGGCATTGAAAACGAGGAGGTGCAAGCACCCTCCATGTCCGTGCATGGAAGTGCTCGTAAGGTGACCACCAACACCTTGCAAGAGATGAAACGTGCAGGTGAAAAAATCACCATGTTGACAGCCTATGATTACTCGCTTGGAAAACTCGTCGATAAGGCTGGCGTAGATGTGATTCTCGTTGGTGATTCTGCATCGAATGTCATGGCAGGCCAAGTCACGACCGTACCAATGACCCTTGACCACATGATATATCACGCTCAGTGCGTCGAACGTGCGATCGATAGGGCTCTGCTTGTGGTCGACATGCCGTTTGGAACCTATCAAGGAAATTCTCGTCAAGCACTTGAAAGTGCCATTCGCATCATGAAAGAAGCCAATGGACACGCCGTCAAACTCGAAGGCGGGGCTGAAATTGTTGAATCGATTCAACGAATTCTCACAGCAGGTATCCCAGTGATGGGACACCTCGGATTAACGCCTCAATCCATTTACAAATTTGGAACCTACACCGTTCGTGCAAAAGAGGAAGAAGAAGCGGAAAAGCTGATTGAAGACGCAAAAATTCTCGAACAAGCAGGATGTTTTGCCATTGTGCTTGAAAAGATTCCAAGAGACCTCGCAAAGAGAGTGAGTGAGGCCATCACGATTCCAACCATCGGTATAGGGGCAGGTCCTGATTGCGATGGCCAAGTCCTCGTCCTCCACGACCTCCTCGGAATAACCATGGATTTCTCACCACGATTCCTTCGGCGTTACCTCAACCTTGCCGAAGAAATTGATTCGGCCATCAAATCCTACTGCGATGAAGTTCGGAGCGGCGATTTCCCGAGTGAAGATGAATCCTATACATCGTGATCAAAATATTTGATAAACGAGAATTGAGCAAAAAAATGCTCCGATATTGACACTCAAAACATGCCACACACCGTACCTAAAAGGTGGATAGGTCAGTCTTGGCCAAGAAGCACTCACGACAATCCATCCTATGCCCGCAAGGTATGCACCGCACAGCAGACTTCCGTAACCTGTGACCCAAACAAGGAGCAGAGGTAAGGCCAGCGAACTGGTGCCAGCCAAATACTCGGGCCACCGACCTGCTTGGCCCTTCCACAAGATTGGAAACGAAATTGTCGAAAGAACAATCCAACACAACAAAGCGAACTGCGGTGGTGTTGGAAGCCCGTAGGTCATTGAATCAAATTGAAAGGCTTGCCAGTATCCACCGAGCAATCCTCCGATGGCAAATGGAAGAAGGCTATGCAAGGCAACATCTCGTTGACCATTTCCGACGGAGCCAGCGACTTCGATGGCCACCATCTCTTCAGGAACAGGTTCCTCTTCTTCGGTCATGAACGCCCCTCAAACTGCGCCTTCAAAAGCCCTGTAGGTTGTTTTTGTGCGGAAATCATAATATGCACAAAAAGATACCATTCGTTATGCGATATCTATTGATTGTGATGATGCTTGTTTCGACCTCGTTGCTTGCGGGATGTGTGAACCCTGATGATGGCAGCGTGAGTGCTTCACCTTCAACTTCGGTTACACCACCGAACCATGCTCCTTCAATTCTTGTGAACCATGCCTACTCCGAAGACCCTACAGTGAATTATTCCTCAACCTACAACCAAAGTTTACCTGTCATCCTTTCAATGATAAATTACACAACAATTGTTGTTTACCACGCCGTTGTCGATATTGATGGCGATAACCTCTCGATGGGATACGATTTGGATTTAGACGGCCACATCGACGTATATGTGAATCAGCACAGTGGATACACCAATGTATCCATTCCCACTTCGTTATGGAATCAACATCCCATGTCCAACACCTCGTATCGGATTTCAATTGCATTTATTGCGATTGATGAACATGGTCTTGGGTCTTCAGATTTTGTTGATAGTGGCATTGATATTTCACCACTTCGTTGGTGGCAT
>JAUREO010000004.1 GCA_030827365.1 Candidatus Poseidonia sp.
TTGCCATCCGTTCACGTTCGGTGATATTCCCGCTCGAAAACATGACCTTTGCAGCATCAAATCCAAAATAGACCTGATGTTGTTTGAATTCCACCCAGGAATCTCCAAGCAAAATCTTGACTTGGGCGTCCCTTGTGTTGTTTTTTGAAATGGGTTGTTGTTTTCCTATGGATTCCACATCGAAGATTTTCGCAATTTCAACGAAAAAACCCATGCCATGAACCACGAAAAAATCTGACCACGCCTGACCTTCGAAGGCGTCTTTGGGAAAGAGGAGAAGTTTGCCTAAACGCTCCCATTTTTTTGGCATTCCTTTTTGCAAGTTCTCAAAGGATATGTTTGCCCGCGAGGCGTACAACTGAACCAATTCTTGAAGTTGCATTTTTGGGGAGTGTTTCTTCGATATTTTAGTAAAAGCATACATTTCAATTTCGATTGAAGGGTCGGCCTTGAGAATTCTTTTTTGAAGAGGCGAGGAATGTTCTATTGATTTGAGCAATGGAAAACAGATACTTTCATCGTCGATTTGAAGAGGCAACAATGTCAAATCGATGACACCATTCTCAACAAGGACCTCATGGACGAGTTGGGCTTGCGTCCGATGTATTCGGACGCCCTGTCGAATCGTGCTCTCTTCCACAATTCGTCCAGCATGGGAATACATTTGAAGTTCATTGCTCTCCCAGCATCATGGTCCAACAGGGCAGGGTAGAACACAAATCAAAAATATACATTCATTTTCTATTAGGGTTATTCTTCATTGCTCCAATTTTTGTTCCACTCGCTTCAGCAACATTTGCTGACCTTTGTTCCGGTGTGGCTATGGTGACCAGTACCAGTGGTCAATGCGATGAATATGACCATGCAGATGATGAAACGCCGTTTCATCAAGAATGGATTAAGGCAGATTATCGATTCAATTTAATTTCCACGACAGAGTTCAATTTGCAGATCACTTGGGCGATCCATGAATACAATAGAGAAGCACTTGGGTTCGGTGCAGGAACAGATTTTGGAAATGAGTTGGAGGCCCAGACCGACCTTGACCCCTACGATGGAATTCCAGTCGACCTCATTCGAGAAGTGTTTTCTTGGCAACCAGACGGTGCAGCGACACCAACAGTAGGGGATATTATTGAATCATCAGCCTATTCAACAATTGAATCGTCATTAGAAACTGGTTTTGGAACAGTCCTTGATTTACAAACATCATTCCAAGATTCAGTACAATTCGGAACAGATACTCTTCAATGTTCAAGCGATGCAAATGACGACTCTTTACTGGAAGGGGCAAGCGAAAGTAATGCGTTTGAACCTCCATTGTGTTTAACTGCTCAAGCAACAATTCAACTCGATTCCTCTACGTTCAATCTCTTTTCAAACGATGATTTGGATATGGAGCGGGCGTATCAAGGTTTACTCATTATGGGTGCAGAGATTGAAACACCATTCTCCATTAGGGCAGAGCCTGGCATGGACGCCGTGTTCACAATTTCACCTCCTTCCTATGCAAGAATCGTGGATATTGATGATGCAGGCGAGATCATTGTGCCAGGTACTGCGTTATCTCAAGGTCAATGGTCTATTGACCATCGAGATGCTACGATGTCAGACTCTGAACAGACCGAAAATATTTCATTCAAGGTAGCTCACCAACCTAACTCACAAACGCCAACAGTTTCAGTTCCAGAAGGTGGAAAGTCCCTCGACCTTCGTGTGATCATCGATTTAGAAGATGAATCAGCTGTGACCATTGATTTCATTGCTGGAATCTATTATCTCGAGGACACAACACTATCCGATTGGGGAATATCGATCTTTGAGTTAACCGACGCTGCGACCATTCCACTCATCACATCCGATGGAATTCGATTAGCCTATCACAATGGAATTATTGATTTACCAAGTTTAACAGACCAATTTCCGATTGATGATATCACAGATGGCATTGCTTCAACAGTTTCAGAATTGACCGATATTCAGATGAATCCTGCGCAATGGGTTTCATCAACCGAAGCATCCGAAATTTTCCCAGCAGCAGGAGGCCTGAATTATACCCACTCAAGTGACTGTAAAGAACCGATATCCGTTGGAGTGGATATCAACTATTGTCTTAAGGGTTCAGTAGCAATGGATGGTTCATATCCCGTGTATTTGCGTGCTGCAAGCGAGCCATTTTCCATGCGACTTGTTGATGTCATGAAAAAGAATATTGGAGATCAAACTGCCAAAGATGTCCTCACCTCCATCGATGAAGATACACTGGAACGATTATTTAATTCAAACATCAGCATTGAGACCGTCCTCCAGTCTTCGTATTTGGACGCCATCGTTCCCGAGATTCTTCCAAATTCATCATTAGCCGTTGAAATTATTTTACCAAGTTGGATTCAAACCAAAGACGGAGATTCAAAAATCGTGATTGAAAAAACTGTTGAAGGCATGCAAGATACTTCAATCTCGTTCATGGGCACCGACCCATACGATTGGCAACATCAAATTCTTGATGACGATGAGAATGTACTTTGTCATGCAGAACAAAAATCGTGTGTCATCTCTGACATTAATTTCGATTGGTCTAGTCTTGGCATTCATGAGTGGACTCAAGCAGTAAGTTTCCAATTCGCATTTGAAGCAGACCTAGACATCTACAGAATTGGCATACCACTTGACAGACTCGAACGAGAAGGTTCAACCCAAGTCACCTTCCCCGCATTACCTTCTGATTTGTTGAGACTTATTATTGATATTTCGAGTCGAATGGCCCAACCAATTGAGTACGACGGCATACAACTTTGTGACTTCAATAAAACTCCTCTTGAGGTTTGTAATGAATCACTTACTTTTGTCGCTACCCGAGAAGGAATGAAAGATTTCATTGAACAAATTGGAATGTTATTGACCGATTATATCCATCAATATGCATCCTACAAAGTCGAACAACAACTTGAGTTGGATCCGAACTCACCACTCAAAGTCATTGACCTTTCAGCGTTTGAAATTAAATTTGAAATTTCAGGTATTGATGCACCTGTTGGTCCAGTTTCGGATGAAATACCACTTGGTTTTAAAATTAAGATACCCGAAGTCAATTTCAAAATTGACATCGATGCCGACCTACAAAAAGTGCAATCTGGAGACACATCCGGTGTCACCGTATCCATTCTCACCGATTTGATGACAGCACCGTTGTATGAATCCATGGGTGCTTTGGTGGGTGTGTTTCAATCCATACTTACCAATTCATTTTTCAGTTTGCAAGGAATCACACTACCCTCCACCGATGGAGAAAGTATCCCCTACGATACTGGTTTGGTAGACCCAGTCCTTAGCGAAGAATTTGATTTAAGTTTGAGTGGACCAATCACCATCACCTTACCAAGAGGCTTGCAACTTGTTGATGTTTCCTCAACCGCTACTGATGCGAATGGCAAGAGTTTGCTCCAAATTGAAGATGATGGTGGACGACAGAAAATTACCTATACTATTCCTCCCGAAGAATTTCAAGATGAAATATCGTATAAAATTCACATTTCTTGGATGTATTTTCTCATTCAATTTTGGTATTACCCCACAATTGTCCTTCTCTTGTTGTATCTGCTCATCCGCCGACGAAGGCGAAAGAAGCGAGCAAAGAAAGAACGATTGAATTCACAGTATGAAAACATCGCAAAATCCACATTAGATGATTCGTATTTCTCAGCATACGCAAGTCCATCGATGAATCAAGGTTTTGAAGCACAATCACTTGATGACTTTATCGATGAGAACTAAGAGTGTAACTCGTCATAGATACGTTGTGCTAACGATGGTCCAATTCCAGGCACGGTCTTCAAATCGTTGATGCTGGCGTGCTCAATACCTTTTCGACCACCGAAATGCCTGAGTAGTGTTTGCATTTTCTTTGCTCCTAACCCTTCGACACCTTCTAAAGGATCACTTAGTTTCTCTTTCTTTCTTCGGTTTCGATGAAATGTATTGACAAATCGGTGTGCTTCATCTCTTGCGTGCACGAGAACACGCCCTCGTTTATCGAGAATAATGTCATTATGTGTTATTCGGTGAAGTGTTTCTTCACGCTTTGCAAGAGATGCGATGAGGAACCGGTCATGTATGCCTATTTCGGCAAGTGCATCCGTGACAAATTGAAGATGGGTTTGACCGCCATCTATGAGGAGGAGGTCAGGCCATTCTTCTTGTCGTTTTGCCCATCGTTGAACGACTTCTTGCATCATATGGACATCGTCTGGTACATCGGTTTTTACTATGTATTTCTTGTATTCTGCCTTCGTTGGGCGTCCGTTTCGAAAGACGATACTTGCGCCTACACGTTGTTCTCCCAGAAATTGGGCCATATCGAAACAGACAATATAATCCAGTTGTTCAATACCTAGGAGCTGTGCACCGTCATCGGCAGCACGCTGTTCAATTGAACCATTGGATTTGGCTTTCATTCTCTGCAGGCTCATCTCAGCATTTTGGTGAGCCAATTGAATGAGCGTTTTGAGGTCCCCACGTTTTGGTATTCGAATTTCGACAGATTTTTCTCTTCTATCTTGTAACCACAATGTCGTTGGTTCTCCAAGTGGAGTTGGTGTGAGAAGAAGCGATGGGGGGCGATGATGGGCATAATATTCGGAAACAAACAACGATACACATTCGCCAATGTCCCCTCGATAGACCATTGGCCACACATCTTTGCCTTTGACAATGCCATCATCGGCATGCAATACAACGATTGATGCGAGGTCCCCCTCATGATGGAAACCAATGGCGTCACATTGGTTGTATAGCGTGCTTGCAATGTATTGCTGGCTCGTTATTGTTCGTATGGCACGAATTTTGTCTCGAATGTTAGCAGCGAGTTCAAATGCTTGCTTTTTCGATGCATCCTCCATCTCTGAGATGAGTTCCTCAAGAAATTCGGTAGCATCACCGTTCAGAATTTTACGGACAGTTTTCACCTGTTCATCGTACTTTGTGTCTTGAACGCATGGGCCAAGACATAATCCGATATGCATGGCAAGGCAACCTTGAGGTAAAAGTTCCTTACAATCGCGAATCCCAAATTGTCTTCGTAAAAGTTGCATCACTTGTTTTGCAGCACCTGCATTAGGAAATGGGCCCCAACGCTCTGCATCTCGTGGCGGATGTCTGGTGTACATTATTCTTGGATACTTTTCTTTTGTTAGAGCGAGAAATGGAAATGATTTGTCATCTTTGAGCATTGAGTTGTATCTTGGTTTGTGTTGACGAATGAGGTCACGTTCAAGAATGAGAGCATCTTGAGGTGTTGAGGTCACGATAAAATCGATATGTGTCGATTTTTCAACTAATTCAGGAATCATGGCTCTATCTGGATTCTGTGCAAAATATGAGCGAATGCGCTCGTTTAATTTCGTGGCTTTCCCAATGTAAAGAACTCTATCATTTTGGTTTTTGAACAGATACACCCCTGGTGAACTCGGAAAATGGAGGTCATCCAAGGCTACTGACACGATACGAGGATAGCATCATTTTAGAAAAACATGTGTCATAGGCGTGATGAAGCCAGCCGTCTTCATCGGTAGGAAACAAGGATTTGATAGGATGAATCAAACACAGGTTCGACTCCTTTGGATTCTCAATGAATTCGGTGAGTACCTTGAAAATGCTTGGGATGTGCCTCGCAGTCTTTCTCTTCCCGGATTGGCCGAGTCAATGAAAATGGTAAGGTCTGGTTTGCACAAGCCACTTAAGCAACTCGAAGAAGAAGGATACATCACCAAGAGGCTGGCACACGTTGTTGGTGGAGGTACAAGAAAAAGACAAGTGTTTCACATCACAAACCAAGGGCGAAACGCTATTGAATTACAAATAGAAAACAAGGCAACACATCGTGAGCCCTCGGAAGTTACTGACCGACAAATATCGTTGTTTGGAAGGGAAGAATTCATTCAAAAGTGCCTCTCTCACCTTGAAAAAAATTCAATCCTCGCAATTGGTGGTATGTCCGGCATTGGTAAATCCGTGGTTTCAAGACAAATATCCAGTCGTTTTACTCAATCGCCGTCACCAATTCGAATTGTTGATCTCCTCGAGGGAACGGATGCCGCTGTAGCATTGTCTACATTGTATCAGGAGCAAGAAATTTTACCCCAATCAATGGACGGTATTTCCGAATTTTTCAACTTTCAAGATGGCGGTCAAGTGTTCATCTTTGACGACTTCCATCTTCTTTCTCCACGACATCAAAAAAAGATGTTCACGTTGATTGAGCGTTGTGCTTCTGTTGATGGCAACGCTGTTCTCATCGTCGGGAAAAAACCAATGAGTATACCAAAGGGTGTTGAAATTTTTACTCTTGATGCTTTGGATATAGCGGATGCAGTCCTGCTCTTAGATGAATCTATACCAATGGATGATAGAACAAAGATTGCAACATCATTAGGGGGTCATCCGTTTGCATTGATGCTGTATGAACAGGGGTTTGAATTGCCTGAAAAACAAGGAGATGTGCAATCATTTTTTGAGAAATCAATTCTTGATGGTCTATCACAAGATGAAGCAAATTTAGTTGCAATGCTTAGTTTACTTCCGCAACCAATCTCTGTCGAACTGTCTCCCCAACCTGAACACATATCAAATTTGGATGATGCAGCATTGCTCAAATGGACACATTTTGAAAGGAGATTTGAGTTGCATCACTTCGTTCGAAATGTGAAAAAGGCAATGTTGAGCGAAGATGAAGTACGAAGTTTTCATCAAGCCTATCTTCAACATCTCGATACAGTTGAAGTTCACAATGACCTTGAAATGCTCCGATTGTATCACTTGTTGAACAGTTGTAATCTCCAAGACATTGGAGAAATATTGGATGGTCATTTTGATGCTATTTTGCCAGGAAACAGCCATCAATTAGCAGCATTGTTTGATTCTATATTAGAACAACACCAAGAACATGAACTACTCAATTATTATGCAGCTTTGACCGCACTGGAAAGAAATGAAGTTGAAGAAGTCGAGACGAAATTGCAATATCTTAATCCCCAATTAAGAAACGAAATTGAGTATCAGTTTTATCTTCAAACTGGAAAACAAAAAGAGGCAAGTCAAATTTTAGAGCAGAGAATCGAAAGCGCAGAATCGCCGATTGGCAAAAACAGAATGTTATTGTCGGGTATCATTCAACGAATGGAAGATCGATTGTTTGATGATACAAAAGAAATGGAATCTTCCGATATTGAACAAATGATTGAAGCAATTCATTTACCAGATGACCCTGCAAAACGGGCAGCAACACTTGTGAGTATCGCAATGATTAAACATGCACTAGCAATCTATAGAAAAGAGTATAATAAGGCCGAAAAAATTCGAAAACAACTCATAGACTTATCACATGAGAGTGATATTCTTGTTCAAACACTTGGTTACAGAAGCACATTATCTCAAATCGGGAAAAACGAATTTGACTCCATCTTTGTAGATTGTTTGGAGTTTTGTAAGCGTTTACAACATGCAACCCATAGATTAGGCCTGCTTATGACGTTAGCAGAAACATCTTTTGACTTACAAACAGGCCACACTGAGGCAATTCTCAATGAGATAAATCAAGAAGTGAAGCAACCCCATTCGATATCCAGTCACCGAATCATGGGGCGTTGGTGGTATCTTCACTCCAAAGTACATCCCAAATCGAGACTGATGGGGCTAAGAGAGGCTTCAATGCACTTTCGAATCGGAGGATGTACAGAAAATGTCAAATCGATTCAATTGAGAATCCATCGATTACTTTGAAATTATAATTCTGCTCCAATGAGCGTTTTTGTGTCTTGGATTCCAGGAATTGGTCGGATTTTTTCGACAATGGTTGTTGTTAACATCGATTCATCATCTGCTTGGATGCGAGCAATGATGTCATATTCTCCAAAAAGCATCCAATGATTTGTTACATATTCTATCGAATCCAATTGAGAAAACACATCCTGTTCCTTTCCCGGTTCGGTCGTGATTAATATAAATCCAATAGCCATAATATCACCTATACAGCAATGAGTGTTCTTGTTTCTTTTACACCCGGGATTTGTCGAAATTTGGATAATAATAAATTTGTGAGCGTTTGAGAGTCCTGTGCAGAGACGTGGGTAAGCAAGTCAAATTCTCCATATAAAGCGTGAACTTCAACCACAAATTCATCGTCGAGCAAACTCAAGTACACCTCTCGTTCATGACTTGGTTCGGTCTTGAAGAGAATAAATGCTTCAGGCATACCTTTCGCAAATGACAGAGGTCTTATTGATTTTCCCTTCATTCTCTCATTGTTCAAACGGGAAAAAAATTGTTCGAAACCATAGAACATCAATGCGGTGAATTCAATAGGTAAGTCTTGATAGGTAAAGTATGACTCGCTTGGAGTTGAAATCCCGAGGAGTTTTTTTCTTCATTTTCATTTTGTTATGTTCAATACTTCCCGTTGGTCAACATGTACCCAATCTTGAAGAATTGGTTGAATTTGAAACTCAAGGTAGAGCTCAGACTGTCTGGAGTGGAACTCAAACCCTAAACTCAAACTATTACATCGGAATTGCAGATGAACTCATCATTCAATCATGCACTACGGTCTCATTTGACGGAGGCGTTCGAATTTATGTCGACGGTCGAATCACAATCGAAGGCACGACAACTTGCCCAGTCGTGTTCCAAGCCTCGTCAACCGCCACGAGTGGGCACGAGGGCATTCAATTCAATTCCACATCGTATGGAAGAGGCTCAGTCATTCAAAACCTAACAATATCGAATTCGGTCTATGGAATCACGATCTATGGTAGCAATCCTGTTATTGCAAATCTCACCTTAAACAATCCACAACGTGTGGGTATCGATATGTTCAATTTCGCTTCGCCTCAATTGAAAAACATCATCATCAACGAGGCTGGACAAAATGTGCCTTTCCAGAACGATTGGCGATACGGATTGGGCATTTCAGTAGGTTCAGGTTCTTCACCCATTATTGACCAAGCGACCATCTCAAACGTTCAAACACGCGCATTGAATATTTGGGGTTCTTCTGGCGGTTTGTTTCGAAATTTGACCATCGACAACGCTACTGGTTCCAGTTGGGTTGCTGCTGCGGGCATTTGGGTTGAGGATAGTCAACCACTACTCACGGATGTTCAGATTGACAAATCAGATACTGGGATTATTATTCGTCATATCACAGATGGCGGTTATACTCGAGCGGTGGTCAAAAATGCCATCATCTCAAACTCGATGTTTCGTGGTGTTTATGTTGACAAAAATGACCATTCAAACTACACCAATTACGAAACTGCTGATTTTACGAATTTAACCATCATCGGCACGGGTACGAGTGGTGCGAAAACACCCGGTATTGCCTTTGCAGCCCTTGAAGTCAATGCCACTGGGGCATGGTTTGAAAATACACTTGTGGAAAATTCAGATGCTGTAGGCGTTCGTTTGTACTTCGTAGATTCATCCACGACATTTCGAAACTTGACTATTCGAGACTCAGGCGAATCAGGTGCTGGAGCACACGAAGCGGGCTTGTCCGTGAGTTCGACGTTCTTTGCACCACATTTCGATGGTTTGGAAATTTCTGGTTCGGTAGGCTCGGGTATTTTTGCTGCTTCTGGTGGAGCAATGCAAGGAACAAGTTGGTACTTACACAATAACACAAAGTATGGAGTTGAGTTGACCCGGTCCTCTGTCATCGTCGATGGGATGACTGTTGAGAACAACGGATTTTCAGGGGCAAGGGTCAATGATGCGAGAGCTGTTGAATTCTTTAACCTGACAAGTCAATTTAACGGTGCACTCGGCTCCTCAGCGATTGAATCATCAGGAATTGTTTACACAAAATCAAATGATTTAGAAAGCGTTTCCGGTGACGTCCGCTGTCAATCTTGTGTCTTTCGAAACAATGCAAGACACGAAATATACTCCGAAGATTCTGTTGATTTGTGGTTGGAACAGATATCCGTTGAGAGTTTGAACCCGAATGACCCTGCCATGGTCTTCGACAACACGGGGCTAACGCTAAGCGTCCAACGTGGTCATTTTCACTTAAGCAACGTTGAAATTTACCAAGAAAGAAACTTTCTATCGGGTCAACCTGCACTTTTGATTGTAGGTGCATCGGCAATCATCGATGGTTTGGAATTTAGTGGCAATCATTCTGGGCTGTTCTGGGATGGCTCGAACAATGGAAATCTTCCATCTTCGATTTCAAATGCAAACTTCTCTGGATTTGATTGCGCAGAATTTGAAAACCATTCATATCTCTCTGGATTATATAATTCATGGTCCAGTACTTGTTTGGGTGGTTTGTCGTTTGTGGATTCCAATGTAAACTGGTCCTATGCAACAGATTATTCCCAGACAACCCCTCTTTCCCTCGTTCGAAGCCAAGTAAGATTTCATGAATCAACTGATATTGCGTATTCCACTGCGATATACCTTGAAAATTCTTACATCGATGTTGCCCTTGACTTGATGATTTGGGTTCAGAACAACAACTCAAATGGAATTCCTTATGCTTACACGAGCACTGAATTTGACCAATTCAATGTCAATGCAACACTTTGGACAAGCGAATTAGGTACTGTGGAGTTGAATAATTATGTATCTTCAAGGTGGTCAACATTGGGCAACTCGGGAGCGACAACAGTCACGGTGGATTGTGGATTTGATGGAGTTTCAAATTCAACTTCACATTTATTTCAACAATCAATGATCATATATTGTATTCTACCCATTGATAATCAGCCGCCGTACTTGCGTTGGGCTTCTCCGCTTGAGGATAGTATTTATCCTTCAAATGCTGAAGTTTTGTTTAATGCAAGCGACACATTTGATATCGATGATGATGCCTTAACCTTCGCTTGGACAAGCTCAATCGATGGTGATATTCTATCGAGTTGTACTGGTTCTTGGACATATCCAAACGGACCAGAACATGGAGTTTCATTTATTGCAAACGGAGATGATGCATTTAATTGTTCATTATCCGATGGAATACATCTCATCACAATTGAAGTATGCGACGACATTGGACAATGCGTCAACGCATCGAGAATAATCGAACTGGTGAACACGCCTCCCATTCTTGTCTATGAGTTTAACCCACCTCTCAATGCATGGAATGAACTTGTCATGCCCCAAACCGGAACGTTGACCATTAACACTTCAGGAACCTATGACCCCGAAGACGACCCAATTGCTTGCATGATTAGTTTTACAGGATATAATCGGCAAGGGCCAGGTTGGAGTAATTCGTGGGTTTGTCCGGAAGAACTGGGTTGGAATTTTGACCACGTTGACGATGACCCGCCCCCAGTCTTCCAACTTCATGTTACTGTCTGGGATATCGCTGGAAATGTCGTCGAATTCACAACCAATGTTCGCCTTTACAATGAAATACCTGAGCCGATGTTTTCTGTACAACGAAATTCAAATTTGAGTGAGAGTTTGATTACATTTGATGGTTCCCTTACCATAGATCCTGAGGGAGACGGATTGGAAATCACATATTCATCCAACCACGATGGCACTTTTGCAGTTCTCAACGATGGTACGACAAGTTGGTCAGGATATCTATCAAGAGGTGTTCATCTTATAACGATGCAAGTCCAAGATGACAGGCCAGAACATGTCAATCAATCAAGAACGACATCGCTACTTTTATCAGTAGAAAATTCACCTCCTCGGGCGGTGATTGAACCTTTTGAAATGTCATCGTACGATTCTTCAGAGTTGATATGGTTTTCATCCAATGGTTCAGGAGATTTTGATTCCGCTTGTGATACGTTCCCAATCGATGGCCAATTCCATTGTGCTCCATTTGAGCCTGCTTCCGGTTCGGAGTTCCTTATTGTGACTTGGACCTCTGATCTCGATGGCAGGCTGACGCCAGAAGGAGAAGATTGGTTGTATTTCGATGGCCGGTTGAGCGCTGGTACGCATACAATAACATTGAGCGTTGATGATGGCATTCATGAACCAGTAACGGCTACGACACAGGTTACGATTACACCTTCAGCACCTGTCATTCGAATAAGTTCGCCTGAGAATGGTGAATGCTTTTTGTCATCTGACTCCATCTTACTCGACCTTCGAGAAAGCAGAGATTATGATGATGATGAATTCACATTTTCTTTACGCTCGAATCTGCTCACAGAACCAATTCTGCTCAATAAATCAACTGTATCGATTCACTCAATTCAACTTGGTCATGGAACGCATGTATTGACCATACTTGCAATTGATTCAACAGGGATGGAGCGCACTGAATCTATAGAAATCACCATCTTTGAATCCGACCCGATTGCCAAGATTGAACAGCCTACAAATCGTATGTCAATTTCACCGGGCGGTGATATCGTACTTGAGGAGGCATCCATCGATGCGGATAATGATTTAGTTCAACGAGAATGGCGATTATGGAATTCAAGTTCGGGACAATACCAAGTTATTTCGACAAATTCGATTGATACTATAACAGGTTATGCACCTGGAGAATATCACATATCATTGTATGTTGAAGACAGTCGTGGTCGTTACGACGAACAACATGTCAACATCACCTTGCAATCCAGTGTTCCTCGTTTTGACCAAGATTCTTTGGATATCAGCAGTATGAAGTTTATCACTGGTGAAAAATCGACCATCATAGTTTCAATCATTCTTTTTGATGCCGATGGAACAACGAAAGATGTGAGGATGAACATCACCTTTGGCATGCAAAATTGGGAGGCTCAGATGCAGCCTACGGGGGTTGACAACCGCTGGGAAGGGTCTATAGAATGGATACCACAAAAAGAGGGTTTACCATTCTTGAAAATCATCGCAACCGATGGAGATGGGCAAAATGCTAATGTAGACATCATTTCAAGAACGCTTTCTGTAGAAGACGGTGAGGACTCATCCTTCAGAACGATTCTGGTAGCCTTAGGCTCAGGATTAATTTTGACATTCCTAATCGTCATGTTCGTCTTGAAAAGGCGAGCCAAACTTGCAGATATTGACTCAATGATCTCCTGGGAGGCATTCAGAAATCCACAACAGCAAAAAGAAGTTCCGGAGTTGGACACCGCCGAAACTGATGAAGATGAAATCCTACCAGCGATGGTTGATTTGGACGATTTATGATTTCATTGTTCAGGCAAGTTTTTGTTCAAAGAATCAGGGTTAGAATCCCTTCCTCCCCAAGGCGTTAAGGTTCGATGAAGGCCGAGACGTTTTGCGAATAAGAATCTCAAATTTTTCCATCCATCGCCCCAAGTGTGAATCTCCGCCTCACCTACACGGGGTCGATATGGCACGGAAATCTCAACCGCTTTTTTCCTTCCAAGATGTTTTCTTGCAAGAATTTTCATCTCTTCAGAAAGTGGCATTCCATCGTTGGTTGGTTTCATTTTTTCGTCATTGAAAATTGACTTGCGAAACACCCACATACCCGATTGAGAATCCTTGAATCCATACCCAAATAAGACCCGTGCGGTAAAAGAGAGCACCCAATTTCCAAATCCGTGAATACCAGACATTGAGCCTTCTTCTGCGAGGGTAAGTCTGTCGCATGAAATGAAATCTAAATCATCATCGAGCAAACGTTCGACGAGTTTAGGAATTAATTCTGCAGGATAGGTGCAATCAGCATCTAACGTGACAATAATGTCGTTTTTAGCTACATCAAATCCGGTTCGATAGGCTCTTCCATACCCTTTTCTGTCTTCCAAATGAACTCGAATCCCTTTGTCAAGTGCAATTTTTCTTGTTGCATCGGATGAATTGCCATCAACGATCATGATTTCGAGATCTTTGCACCATCCGCGAGGAATGGAATCGATGGTCATTCCAATCGCTTCTTCTTCATTTCGTGTTGGAAGAAGAACGGTCACGGACACCGGAAGGACTGCGGCCATGGTTTCGTGCAATGCTTGTATTATATTGAATCAATGCAAGAAATCCACGTTCTTTTTCGGCGTTAATCCATTGGTTTGAAGGCGTGAACACCTTCCCATCGGATGTGCATATTGCCATCGTTGCGGGGGAATATCCACCACGTTGGGGTGGGATTGGTTCAGTAGTTTACCATTTAGCACACCATTTTGTTGACATTGGTCATGAAGTATCAATCATTACAAGAAAACACTCCTCGGCCATTCCTACCCAAGAGGGGGTAAAGGTCATTCAAGTGCCTTGGACACCACTTCCTATGGCATTTACTCGGTCGTATGGTAGAAATGCAAAGCGTGCCCTAGTCAAACTTCACCAAAAAAGTCCCATTGATGTCATACATGCACATCTTCCTCTTGTTTCATGGACCAGGAGGGAGTATCGATTTTTACAGAGCAATATTGCACCAGTCGTTTCAAGCCTTCACGGTTCGTGGCTTGGAGAACGTGAAGGTATTCGTAGGGCTGCAAAAGCAAAAGAATCTGCGATTTGGCGAAACCCAAATGACACAGCGATTTGGCTTACTGCGAAATGGTACGCAAGATACGAGCGTGCTGGAATTTTGGAATCCGCAATGTGCGTTGCAAATTCTCAATCCACAAAAAGAGAATTTGAACATTGGTATCGTCCTGCACCCACATTTTCATGCGAAGTCGTGCTTTGGGGCTGCGACCACTTGTTTTTCAGGCCACCGAACATAGACCATGAAGAAGAGCAACAGCGGCATGAAACGATACGTGAATTTTACAAATGTGGTGACGAAGATGCACTTTCATATTTACCGACCACCCAAACCCCGATGCTTCTCGCTGTTGGAAGACTGGTTGCAAGGAAAGGATACATGACACTGCTGCGGGCGATGCCCGAAATCCTTCGTGAGCACCCCCATGCTGTTCTTGTTATCGTGGGGCGAGGCCACATGAAAACCTCACTTCAAAAAGAAGCTAAAAAATTAGGAATTGAGTCGTCCATCAACATTCAAAGTTCATTATCATTTCAAGACTTAGCACAGCATTTTCGATCTGCAGACCTTGTCATTTATCCATCATACTATGAAGGACAAGGTTTGATTCCACTCGAATCCTTGGCGAGTGGAACGCCAGTTGTCACTGTGGACCAACCACCGCTTACAGAAATGATTGATACGAGCGTTGGAGGATTATTTGAAATGGGCAATCCTGATGATTTAGCACGCATAGTTTGCTCCACATTATCGAATCATGAACGAGGGATACAGGCCCAAAAAGGACGTCAACGAATTCTTGAAAACTATACTTATGAACACAATGCTGAAGCATTTGAGAAGATCTTTGAAAAAGTAATCTCTAGTTCTTAAGAAGCGGGCTGTAAAAATCGTGCTCTTAACTTAAGATAGTGAATTCGCACCCACAACCTAAGTTTTTTTCGAAGGGATATACCTAGTCTAGTTGAGAATATATCACCGGACCGTCGAAGAACTTCTTCAAAAATTTGAACATAGGCATCCATCATAATTTGAGGTTGGATACGCGCTCTTGGTTCAAGAAAGTCAAAGAGGTGTTGTGCTGACTCTTGGTGGCGGCGAACGATATCTAAGTATTCGAGAATGAATGCCTTCCAATTTTGCATTTTTGCGAGTTTTGGGTTGTGTAAATCTTTTACATCGATGTTATACTCGGCAAGCACACCTACAGGCAGATAAATTCGACCTCGCTCGAGATCCTCATTGACATCACGAAGGACATTGATGAGTTGCATTTGGATGCCAAGGTCAATAGCATGCAATCGTGCTGATCTGTCTTCATATCCATAAATTTCAATGAGCACTAAACCTACGGCTGAGGCAACTTTGTAGCAATATGCTCGAAGTTCATCCCAGGTGTTGCATTGCACATGAAAGAGGTCATCTTCCATGCCTTCGAGGATGGTTTCAAAGTCTTGAAGGCGAATTGGGTATTTCGCAAAGACATCCTGAATGGCGATGAATACAGGATGTGCACCTTGAGTAATTTCTTGCTTACTTGCTTTGATGAGATGTTGTCGAATAAAAACGAGAGCCATAAGCCTCGAAAAATGAGTTTGTTCATCATGGGCTGGAGCTTTACCAGCATGGATAGATCGAATGATTTGGTCTCGTTTTTTGGTATCAAGCAAAAGTTGCTCATCAGCGTGAATCGAAACTTCTTCGTCACCATCAACGATGTCGTCAACCCAACGGCAGAGCGCATATACGGCATGAACAGCTTTTCTCTTTTCGTTTTCCAAGGCTGAAAAAGAGGAGTAGAATGTAGTTGAGGCATTCCTACAGACCAATTCACAATGTGCATACGCTCGGTCAAGTTCAATTTGTTTCATATGTTCCCCTCAACTACTTGAAGGAACTGGGTTTCCTTCCGTGTTCTTGATTTTTTGATTTGTTGCAGGGCGTGAACTCTTTTTCCTACTTTCAAACCAAGTATCGACGCCGTTCCAATCTGGTTCGATTCCCAAACTGTCGAGAATGAGTTTTGCAGAAATCCTCGCCGATTCGTAAATCACAGGTAGGCCGCTGCCGGGGTGAGTGCCTCCTCCTACCAAATACAAATTTTTGATTTCGTCAAATTCGTTCTTTGGTCTTCTCCAAAGCATTTGGTCAAGTCCATGTGCTAAATTGAACACAGCACCTCGGTAACAGTGCTCTCCCCAATCCTCAGGAGTGATGATTAACTCTGTAGCGATGTGGTCCCGAATACCTTCAAAGCCGAGTTTGTCTTCGATCTGATCGAGAATCCTTTCTCTGAATGCGTCTTTTTCTTTGGACCAATCTATGTTTTCGTGAATGTGAGAAACGGGTACCAAGACATACACTGTAGAACATCCGTCTGGCGCGAGTTGTGGGTCTGTTACACATGCGTTTTGAACATACACCGAGGGGTCATCCCACGTGAGTCTGTGATGCTTTTCGATGTCTTCCAAATTGTTGACATAATCCTTTGAGGCATAGATTTGGTGATGAGGCAAATGATTGAATGATTTGTTGACCCCGATATACATCATAAAAGTCGAGCAGGAATACTTTTTGTGGTCAATTTTCTTGTTCGACCATTTCTTACGAACTGAATCGGGGAATAGACTTGTCATGCCTTGTGCAAAGTCAGCGTTCATCACAACTTTATCAGCGTAAAATCCACCATTTTGAGTTCGGAGTCCAAGGATTTTTTTGCCGTCCATGATGACGCCTTCGACAGATTCACCCATGCGGAATGTTACGCCGAGTTCAGTTGCAATTTCTGCCATTCTTTTTGAAACGCTTCCCAGACCACCGAGAGGATGGAAAATTCCGTATTCGTATTCCAAAAAGGCAAGCATGGTGAAGAGACTTGGACAGTTAAATGGAGACATGCCCAAGTACTTGGTTTGAAATGACATGGCGAGCATAAGCCTGTCATCATCGAATAATTTCATCAAATCTTTTGCTACTGTTCGCTGAGGACGGAGAACCTTAGCAACCCGAAGTGCTCTCTTCGAGACCAAATCTGAAGGGCCATACCATGGTTCTTGTAAGCAAGCACGAGATTTATCGAGTTTTGAGCGGTTGTCAAGAACGTACCGTTCAAACGCTTTTGCATTCTTTTCTCCCGAAAGGTCAGCGATGCGTGAACGCATTTCATCCAAATCACTTGTGCAATCCAGTGAACCACCTTGACCGAAGATGAGACGATAATTCATCTCAAGTTTGTGAAGTTTCAATTCTTCGTGTGCATCAAGTCCTACAGCCTTGAAAATATCTTCAATGACTTCGGGAAAGTGAAAAAATGTTGGCCCCAAATCAAACTTGAAGCCATCTTTTTCGAACACCTTGTTTCTGCCACCGACGCTTTTTGCCCGTTCAAAAACCGTAACATCAACACCGGCTTTTGCGAGCAATAATGATGCTGCAAGACCACCTGGACCAGCACCGATGATAGCAACTGAAGGTTTTTTGTTGGTGGACATAAGCATCACGTGGTTGAATTTGGTTTTAAAGTCGGGTTTTGTTCCATCTTGGATAAGTTGGCGTGAAAAGTCGGAGGGATAATTGTATTGATGTCAATAAGTGAAGCAAATTCATCGAGATATGGCCCCATCGAACTGATCAAATCGACGTCTGGATAACCTTTGAGAACCATTCCGTCCATGTACATCAGGGACCGAATGATCGGAAATGCTTCCTCGCCAAATGCACAACCAGCAAGGACAGCAGCTTTGACGGTCTTCATCATCTGTTCTGTGAGAGAAACTTCGCTTACGGATGTACCGACAAAACCGTCGTATAACTCAAACATAGAATCGTAATATCGCTTGAGTGCCTTTTCAGAAGGAGGCGTTCCTGCCATGGTCAACATTGCATCAAATGCGTTCTTCAATTCTCCTTTGGCAAGATAATAGAAAAATCCGAACAAGGCGTTTCGAACATGGACAGGTGCTTCACAAATTGCACCCGTGTCAATAAAGGTAAACACTCCGTCATCATCCATCATTGCATTTCCTGGGTGAAGGTCACCATGGAACGACCCAATCCCGAACATGTATGCACCATGAATGCGAAAGAGTTCCAACATATCCTCCCACCCCATTGATTTCGATTCAAGTCGCTGCTCAAGCGTAGGTGCTTCAATTCTTTCCACGACGAGAATTCTTTCGTTTGACAATTCTTTCCAAATTTTTGGAAATTTCAATTTTGGCATTGGAAATGCATCAACATACTCTTTTGCGATGGATTCAAGTTTTTCCTTACCAGAAATTTCATTCATGAGATTAAGTTCTCGAAGGGTGTAATCCTCGATGTGAGAAAGCAAACCAATTGGGTTTCCAACCTTCCTCAACTTCGGGCGAAGGAATAAACCGATTCGAATCCATCTTTTCATGCGTTGAACATCTTTTCGAAACGACCGTTCAAAATCCGATTTGATGATTTTGACAACAACTTGTGAACCATCTTTAAGTTCTGCATTGTGGATTTGTCCAATACTTGCGGCTGCAAATGGTTTTTTTTCTATAGAACGAAAGTTTGATAGAAAGTCTTCGTTAGAATGTTTGTTGAGGAGTTTCTGAGAATCTTCTTCTGGAATTGTAGCTGCCCGGCTGTAGAGTTGTTGAAGTTCTAAACAGCGCTGAGGATCAAGTAAATCGGGACGTAGGGCAAAAATTTGCCCCAATTTAACTGCCAGCAGACCCATCGACTGAATTTTGGTAATGTCGACAGGTTTCTTTCCAGTAACCTCTCGATAGAACCGGATGAAAGTGAGAAGTTTCATGAAACCTAATCCTTGTACCAGTATTTGAATCTCCGTTTTTTCTATTCAGACAATTCTCTTGGGGGGGTGGTTTGGCGATGAATAATGTATCTCCACAAGTCTTTCTTGTCATCTGAACCTTTGACTCGTTGTATAACAACATTTGACTCTTTGGTAAAACGAGTGGACAATGCTCCTTCGATGATACCATCGTCCATTTCCCACATCGGAAGCGCATCGACATCATCAATTGGAGGGTGATTGAGCCCTACTCGCACATAGAAATCGGGGTCGACCTCATAATCAAGCGTACCTAGGCCAGCATATTCCCACCAATCCATCATTTCATCGAGAAATTCAATATCGTTTTCTATGCCTCTCAATGAAAATGCAATCTCTTGGCCGACACGATTTCCAATTTGACGTAACATCCTTGAGATATCGATGCCCAAAACTTTCAAATTAGATAATTTTCCCTCAGAAAGTTTTCTTCTCGCTTCGTTCACTTCATGGCCTGCGGCGAAAAAGGCATCAGGATTGAACGGGGTGTCTTCTTCGGGTAATTCACCATCAAAACCTAAAGCAATTGATACATTCTTCAAAAACGAGCCTTCACCGATTGTTAAACGGAGAGGGTCATTGATTTGATTCTCAGTAAATCTTGCGACTGCAGTTTCAAACGAGACTGCCCCCTCCCAAATAGCGTCGATAAGGTTGAGGTGTGCCTCTGTGAAAGGCCCGGATTCAATGATGAGTGCAGCATCATCTTTGCCTCTGCCAACGGGGTTGTCCTCAATATTGAGGTATTGAACAACTTCTTTTTGGTCCATGATAAACCCGAGGGAATCCAATTCTTCGGAGTGGCGAACTTCGATATCATCATGCAATTCGTTGAAGAAACGAATCGTTCTTCCATCGAGGTGGGTAATGATTTGGACGACGACGCCTTGAAGGGCTGCTGTGTTCACAGCTTCTAATGCATCAGGATTCCTGCACAAATGTAAAATTCCAAATTGGCCGAGGAGGAGAATCAATTTTTCTTCCGCTTCTGTCGCCATTTTTCGAAGTCTGCTGTATATATGCGACCTTTCTTTGAGGACTGCAAAGCGAGGGTCATCAATGTCTCTTCGTTTCTTTTCGTATGAAGGAGTTTCATGGCTTATGTTCTTTGAAAGGTCCTCAAAACCTTCAACCAAACGACCCAACTGTTTTTTTCTTGCCTCAATAATGTGTTCCATTGCTTCATCAACCGTGAGGCTTGAGAACAGCATCGGTCGATCTGCTGTAGCGGTGACAATTCCCATTTCTTGTAAGCGAGAAAGGCTATTGTATGCATCTAATCGAGTTGTATTGAGTTGTTTAGCCAGTTCAGATGCCTTCATTTTTGGGTTTGAACCAAGGATCATGATTGAACGGACTTCACGTTCACTGAGGCCAGCTTCCATGAGCAATTCTTGCCACATTCAATCACCTCCAGTGACCGTTGAGAGGCTTGCGAGTATGTTTGCAACATGCTTCCTTGGTCGAAACAACCAATCGTATACGTATTTGATGGTGTTATCAGGGCCAATGATAAACGAAGATTTGGAAGGAAATTGACCGATGTGAAGTGGAACATTGAATGCTTGGCCCACTGCACGCTCCTCATCAGCAAGAAGGAGGAATGGTAGGTCGCCTATATTTTTCTTAAATTTTGATAAATCCTCTATAGAACCTGGGCCAATGCCCACAACTTCACAACCAGCTGATTTGAATAGATCATATTGTTCTTTGAAGGTTAAACAACCTCGCTTGCACGTCGGAGACCCGTGACGTGAGTAAAAGAATAAGATTCGCCATTTACCGTGAAGTTCACTGCTATCAAACATAGTTCCATCATCTGTTGGCAAAACAAAATCAGGTGCTTTCTGACCAATGAGTTGATTCATTCTTTCCCATCCCTTGGTCTACAATAAATGACCCATACGCTTCGCTTTCGTGCTTAAGTATGTTAGGTTTTGCTTGCATTTTCCTACAATAATCGGCACGCGATTTTGGATTTCAATGCCTTGTTCAAGAAGTTGAAACCGCTTATCTGGGTTATTTGTCATGAGATTAATCTCTGTGAAGCCAATCGATTCCAGCATCGTGGCTGCAAATTCGTACGTTCTCCCGTCACCAGGTAAACCCAGTGCAAGGTTGGCATCGAGTGTATCAAAACCTTCGTCTTGCAGAGCATACGCTTGCATTTTTGCAAATAACCCGATTCCTCGTCCTTCTTGTCGAAGGTACACAATTCCTCCTTTACCATGCTCTTGGACGGCTTTCATCGATTCTTCGAGCTGGGGTCCACAGTCACACCGCAAGCTACCAAAAGCGTCTCCTGTGAGGCACTCTGAGTGAATTCGAACCAAAGGGACAATGTCATCGTTTCCTTCAAGATAGAGCAATGCATGTTCCTTGTCATCGACTGAATCGTAGAATGCACGAATGCGGAAAGCACCGAACTTTGTAGGTAGCATGGCGTCTGCATTGACTGAATTTCTTTGTAGAGTTGGCTGCAGCATAATGTTAATTTTTTCATTTCAAATATAAACTCTCGTCTTTTACCATCTAGGCGTTAAACTGTTGTATATAAACAATCGATGAGTTGGCCGAACATGACATCTTTGTTGTGCGATTTGGGCGTTGCAGCCCGTGTCATCAAAGATGGACACATTCTTTTGGTCCAAGAAGCAAAAGGTCCATTCGAAGGAAAATGGGGACTTCCAAAGGGACACGTTCAATCGGGTGAAACACCTGAAAAAGCGGTACTGCGAGAATTGATGGAAGAAACTGGTTACTCGGGTCAACTTCTAGGTCTCGCAGGATTACGAACAACTCATCGACGAGAACAAAACGCAATTTTCCTCGCTTTTGATGTCGCAATCGACCAAGAACAATTCGGCTATGATGATTCAGAAATTCGTGAAATCCGGTGGTGTTCAATTTCTGATGTTACTAGTTTGGATTTCATTTCGGAGACCATGTATCAACTTGTACTGCACGGCCTATTGAAGAAACAATCAACAATTCCATTTCGAATTCCTTTATCTCGCCATGGAGAAGATTATCATGTCTATTCAAGTGATCATGTTCTCCAACTTGCAAAAGAGGTGATGATGTGATTTCAGAACATCGAATTCGCCGCTTTGGTGTGAGCAAAGATGTGACTTCATGTGTTGTGTATTGGATGATTTCCGCGCGAAGAACCACATTTAATCATGGATTAGAGCATGCTATTGATTGTGCCAAGAAAGAAAATTTACCACTTGTCGTTGTGGAACCTCTTGCACTCAAGCATAAATGGACCAACGACCGTTTCCATACATTTGTCATTCAAGGTATGCTTGAGAACAAATCTGCGTTTGAAAATTCTGGAGTTGCCTACATTCCATATGTTGAAACTAAACCAAAAGAAGCGAGTGGGCTCTTGAAAGCTTGGATGGAATTTGCAAAAATATTGGTCATCGATGATTACCCAACCTATCATCCAAAAAAGGTCATAGAGCATGCGATTTCATACAATTCGTGCGAAATTCACTGTGTAGATTCAAATGGTTTCATTGGTATGCACTCTGCAGATCGAGATTTCACCACAGCATACTCGCTACGAAGACACTTACATAACACAATTCTCCAACACATGCAAGATTTTCCATTCCGAGCACCACTTAAGCAAGCCCAAGGCCTTCCTGAAATCGAACAATCGAAGATTGAAGAGGTTTTTTTGAAATCCGCCACTCCAATGACTCCGTATGAGTTTTTGTGGAGGGCGAGCCAAGGTGACGAAATAGGTAAAGAAGCACTCTCTGTACTTTCTATCGACCACAATGTGACCCCTGTCCATCATCTTAAAGGCGGTCAAAAACAGGCACATGAATTGTGGATGGATTTTTTTGAACACAAATTGTTGAAATATCATGAAGACAGAAACCATCCCGAGTTAAATGGGGCAAGTGGATTATCTCCATATCTTCATTTTGGACACATAAGTGTACACAAAATACTCTCAGATTTATTCAGAAAGTATCATTGGGACATCTCAAAAATTCAACCACCAAACGATGGTCGAAGGTCAGGCTGGTGGAACCTTCCACATCCGATAGAATCATTTCTCGACCAGATCATTACTTGGAGAGACCTTGGCTTTATCCATTGTGCACGGGACCCGCTCCATGCATCGTATTCTTCCTTACCAGATTGGGCCAAAACAACATTGTCCGAACACATGACCGACAAGCGTGAATATGTTTACTCATTTGAGCAATTCGAGAATGCTGAAACGCATGATGACTTGTGGAATGCTGCACAAAATCAACTGAAATCAGATGGCGTGATACAAAACTATCTTCGAATGCTGTGGGGAAAGAAAATACTCGAATGGACGCCAGACCCACAAACTGCAATGGAAATTATGATTGCCCTCAACGACAAATGGGCATTGGATGGCAGAGATCCAAACTCATACACTGGCATTGGTTGGGTGCTTGGAAAATTCGATAGGGCCTGGAATGAACGTCAGGTATTTGGAAAAATTAGGTGTATGACGACCCCATCAACCAAGCGAAAGTACAGCACAAAACAATACATCGAAACATATTCAGGAGAACTCGCACAATAGCGAAGGTGAGATTATGCCAACTTTCGTCCATGAAGCAACATTTCCTCACGCTCGAGAGGAAGTTTGGAACTGGTATGATGGCTATGGGGCCTTCTTGAGAATAATGCCCGAATGGGAAGGCTTGAAACCCGTCCAAATTGGCGCACTTAAAGATGGTGAAGAAACCAAATTCCGAATTAAATTAGGTCCTCTGCGACCAATGTGGATTGCCCGACATCATCATGTTCGAAAAGGAGAGTCATTTTCAGATTTAATGGTCAAAGGACCATTTGGAAAATGGGACCATGTCCACGGCTTCCATGCACTTTCAAAATCTGAATCAAAGGTCATCGATTCTATAGAATGGAAACTTCCATTCCATTTATTTACGGGTTGGACTTCATTTATCACTGTAGCACCAAGACTGAAAAAGATGTTCAGATTTCGCACGGATAGAACTGCGAATGATGTAGCCGCAATTTCAAAAACATACCACCTTCCAAGGAAGAAAATTTTGGTTACAGGTTCAACCGGTTTGATTGGAACTCAATTGTGTGCGTTTCTCGAATGCGCAGGTCATGAAGTGTATCGACTCGTAAGGCCTTCGACAAAGTTACCAAAGACGGTTCGAAAAACTCATGTTATTCAATGGAACGAGACGACTGGGGAAATTCTTGAGGGTGATCTCAATGGATTTGATACCGTTATTCATCTCGCAGGGGCTGGAATTGGTGATAAACGCTGGTCAAAAAAACGTAAAGCAATCGTACGCACAAGTAGAGTGGATACGACAAAGAAATTGTGTGAAGTTCTTTCAAAACTGTCATTACCTCCACAACAGTTCTTGTGCGGCTCCGCGATTGGGTATTACGGCAATAGAGGCACTGAAAGATTGACAGAATCCTCAACAATTGGTGATGGATTCCTTCCGGATTTGTGCAATGAATGGGAACAATCCACTCGTCCGCTTCATGATACGAACGTAAAGATTGTTTTTTTGCGAACAGGACTCGTTATGACGCCAATGGGTGGCATCATGAAACGACTTTTATTGCCTGCAAAATTTGGGGCTTTAGGTCCAGTAGGAAGTGGCAAGCAAATGCAGTCATGGATATCTCTTGACGACGAAATATATGCTATCCATCATTTGATGATGGATTCGACTTCCGAAGGTCCTTACAACCTCACTGCACCGTTGCCAGTTTCACAAAAAGAATTTGCCAAAGTTCTTGGTCGTGTGTTAAGAAGGCCAGCTTTTGCCCCGCTTCCTGGTTTTGTGATCAAAATGGTGTTTGGAGAAATGGGTAAACAGTTGGTATTAGAAGGTCAAGAAGTCTATCCAGAAAGGTTGGTTGAAAGTGGATTCGAATTTACCCACACAACACTTGAATCCTGCTTTAGGCATTGTTTGGGGATGCAGAAATAAAAGTATTCATTTTGCATAAAATACTCTATGCGCCATCTCCGCCTTCAAATTCAAATTGAATAGATTCCGGGCCAATAAAAACCATATCTCCATCGAAATATTCAATTTGAATAATTTCTCCCAATGCCACATTGTGCAAACCCCGTGAACCAATGGATAGCGAAGCATTCGAAAGTGGATATTGTGCGCCAAACAGTTCAATGCCACCAGCCTGATTATTCGTAAAAAGTGAAAATTGTGCCTTTGGTGAAATGAAAATAGAATACTTTACTTTTGGTAACAAACGAATGAGCGTTGAATTTGGTGTGTAGGCAAGCAGGTGTAATGGTTCAGCAAAAAAGATGAGATAATTTGACAATTCATGTTGAATATCTCCTCCCCGAAGGCCGAAAACGACAATTTCATCGTACTTGTTATCTTTTGCAAATGATAATGCTTTTTCAAAATCATTTCTGTGGTCATCATTGTCGATTACGATCCTCGCTTTCAAATTGGAAGGAAAAGCACTATCTAGATCTCCGATGACAACATCTGCAGTTAAACCGATTTCATTTAATTTGTTGGCAGCCCCATCGCAAGCAATGACCATTGAACAAGATTGGATTTCCCTTTTGAGCACATGAACTGGATCGAGGTCGTTGTGAAGACATATGATTGCTTTGCTACCGTTCACACCATTGCGAAAATGAACTATGCTTTAGAGAATGCACATCACGAATCTCCTCGTTTAAGGTGATAATGTCTTTGAAGGTCATGAGGTGTGTATGGTATATGACGGGCCGTTCCAAGTCGAAGGTAGGATTTCTTACCACGGTCACAATTTTCATTCTGTTGACATCAACATTACCCATGAACAACATTCAATTCAACGAATCAACATTTGAAAATCAAGGTATCAAGAGCCAAAAAGCATCTCTTTTTGAACAACAAAATGGTAGCGGTCATGATCTATCTGGGGACCTCTTGACCGTTGATGGCCTCATCGATGCCCTTGTATTAGAGGAATCAGCTTTGGATTCTTGGAAACATCTTGATATTCTTACATCCGCTGGAAATCAATCACTTTCGTTTAATTATTATCTACATCCATCCGAAAGCATCCATTATTGTTGGACACAATCCAATGGTTCGGTGTATTATGCGTCTCAGAGTCCACAAGGTGCCGTTTCAATCCTTCATGTAGACCAAACAGCATCCTACGCTGAGAATCAAACTCCAGTTCGATGCGCCATCAGTCTCACTGAAACCGACCTACCTCGAATCATGTATGGCGATGGAGATGATGTCAAAATTGCAAGGTATTCAACTTCAGATGATTTTTTGGCTTGGAATTTGAGCCACTTCTGGCACAAGCGAACAATTCTCGAAAATGTTCATCCAGTTGGGTTTGAAATGACAATGTCGGAATTTGGAACCATGTGGGCAGTCATGTTGACCGAGAGTGGTGCTCTCAAACAAGTAAATTTCAGTAAAGCATTTTGGACAACAAAAACCCTTGATTCTGGTCCCGTTGGAAGCGAGGTAGAGTTACTCAAAGATGTTGATGGAGTGTACCACATCCTCTATTCTCGAACCGATGTAGGTGAAATCCGTCTCTTGAGAATTGATGGCGATGAATCATCAGTTCAGGTTGTGAGTCGCGACCCAACGAATTTGGAATACATTGGCATGGGGCTTGACTCTAATAATATCGAGCAATTAGCCACCACCTCAACAACGACCGATGGATACAAAATACAACTTCTACGTTCTTTGTTTGGCCAACGTCAAGGCCGTCTTTCTCCACAAGCCGTTGATACAATTTCTTCGGTTGATGATAGTTTAACAACCCATTTTTCGTTCGGTGACATCAATGGTGATGGATTTGATGACATGTTGCTTTCCATGCCAGAAGCGGATGGTGGCTCAATAAGTTCAGTTGGATCAATTCAAATTTTCCACGGCTCTGTTAATGGATTTGAATCATTGCCCAATGTGACCCTCACAGGAACGATAGAAAACCAGATGTTTGGATACACTTCACTCCTCAACGACTTCAACAGTGACGGGTTCGACGATGCTCTCGTTTCAAGCCCAAATGGACAGGGTTTCGTATCGATTTTCTTTGGTTCAGCGGGTGGACTCAATCAAACAGCAGAATTTACACTGAACGGCGTTGAAAATGAATTATTTGGTTCAGATATTGCCGTAATGGAAACGAATTCGAATACAAAATTTTTAGCAATTGTATCAAAATACGCTCAGACTGAAATCACAACCAGCGTCACCATCCAAGGAAAGGTCAGTGTGTTTAAATTCGAAGCAGGAGAATTCTCACTTCACAGAGAAATTACCCAAACAGGAAATGGACCACAATTCGGCCGCAACATCGAAGCATGCGATTACAACGGCGATGGTTTTGATGATCTCATCGTCAGTAACTCTCCAAGCCTTACCTCGATCAATGGATATTCTTCAGTCGAATATTTCGATGGCTCATCTTCTGGCATCGATGGCTCGCCCGAGCATATTTTGGAGAGTCTGGTTCAAGGTAAATTGTTTGCATACTCTGTGAAGTGCCTCGGTGATATTAACGACGACGGTCTGGAAGACCACATGATTACCGAACCATACAACCAAACTGGTGCATACAATGCAGGAAAACTATGGCTATTCTTTGGCAATCAAAACCAGTATTCTTCAACTCCTGATTGGACATATGTATCCGATGTTGCAAACTCACAAATCGGCCGCCAAATTATGCCGATTGGCGATGTAGATGACGATGGACACAACGACCTCCTCATTTCACAATATTCCTCTCCCTCATCAGGTAGGATTGAGATTTTCTTTGGTAACGGAAATGGATATGAAAGTGAAAGTGAATTATTTATCCAAGGACAAGCCAGTGACCAATCAGGATTTTATTTGGGTGGGAATTTTGATTTCGACCGAGACGGCCTTTGGGAAGTAGCTTATGGAAAAATTTCGAACGATGGAAGTAACGATAAGGTTGATGTCATCATTCATTCAAAACGAGAATGGGAAGTCGCATCATTCGATTTCACGGGAACCTTACAATCGATCGAACTTGGAACTTCTTCGAGGGCAGAAACGACGATGATTCATCAGCACACTGATGGAACGTCTTCAACCATTAGCCAATTGGAACATATTGGCGATGGCACAAGTTCCGGACAATGGATCTCCCAAAACCTTCTCTCAAACCTTGAAACCAATTCAGTATCTTCGTTTACCGTTACCCCATCGGGTAGACCGATGCTTTTGTTGAGTCAAAATTCCACAACCCTCCAACTCCACACCTGTGAAGGTTCGACAGCTTTGCACAAAGACATACTGACCAGTGGTACAATGGGTCAATACCTCGGTTCTCACATCGATGGTGAAGATGAACAGCACCTTGCCTTTACCTCAGGTACTGGAAATCAAATCTTCTATACATATGAAAATCAAGGTGCCTGGTCAAGTGAAATGGTTGCTTCATCGAAGGTACTTTCCAGTTCAATTCAAGTTCACACTTCTTCGACATACCAGCCATATCTGGTGTATAGGGATTCATCCTCAATGGATATAGAAGTTGCAACAAAGGTGAGTTCTTCTTGGAATTTTGATGCACTTTCCCCGACACACGATGTAACAAGCACTCATTTTGCATCCGCCATGCTCGCGAATGACTCACTGGTCGTCGCAGCTTTGGTCAACGATGGAACAACAACAAATCTCACAATTTGGGATTGGAATGAAACATCAGTTTCCTCTAGGTCATTGGCTGTGCTTCAAGATAATTCAGCAAAGATTGAACTTTCTATCTCTTCGAATCAAACTATCTACGTATCCACAATAACAACAGGTGGAGCATTATCTTTGCATTATCGACTGCCAATTGATAACAATTGGAGTACCCACGTTCTTACCCAACCACCTGCGTCTTCAACGGGTTACCAATTGGATATGGATTCAAATGAACACCTTACATTGAGTCTTCGCACAACAAATTTGGTCCACATATATTCATTAGAAGACGGAGAAAATTGGTCGATTTCTTCACATCAATTGGATTCTTTGTCATCGGGTACATGGGATCTCGTTGTAACACCGACGCACTACATCATGTTCACAACATCCTCTACAACTTCAAAATTGACATGGCATTCTATTGGTCACGGTGCTGCTACTTCAAGTACATCGAACTGGAACTCAATGGAATTTGGTCTTTTACAAATTGAATCGAATACCAATGCAGCCGTTGATTCAAATGGAACAATTCACCTTTCATTGTGGGATGAAGTGAACAATGATGTTGAAGTTTTGAGAATTTATGTGGACCAAGACAGAGACCATGTGTTTGACCTTATTGATGAATTCCCAGAACTCGGAAATCAATGGAATGATGCAGACGGAGATGGCTATGGTGACAACCAAAAAGGCCCACTTCCAGATAGTTGTCCATCCACGAGCGGTGGATCTTCGTTTGTCATTTTTGGTTGTGCAGATTTTGAGTCTGATGGGTTTGCTGATACAATTGATGCTTGCAATCAGAATACAGGGACTTCGTGGATTGATAGGTATGGTTGTGCAGACACAGATTTAGATGGATGGTCTGACAACACTTTCCTCTATTTCTTTGGTGATAAGTATGTGGACAATTGGAAACAAGCCATTGATTCAGATGGTGATGGATTGGGAGATAATCATGGACCGGATTGTTGTGATGTGCTATTCCCATGGGGTGAAACATACCGTTGGGATGAAGGAGATTTATTCCCATACCTTTGGACTCAGTGGAAAGATACTGACGGAGATGGGTTTGGTGACAATGACTCGGATACAATTTACGGAGACTATTGTCCTTGGGATTGGGGCGCATCCTGGCGAGATAGAAATGGATGCCTTGACACCGATAACGATGGAGCAAGTGACCCAACGCTCAGCGGTGATATATTCGAATGGAACACGACGCACGGTGCTGATGTATGGCCACAAGACCCGACTCAATGGGCAGATTCCGACGGTGATGGTTACGGTGACAACGATTCACAAGGTGCAACCAACCCCGACCACTTCCCGAATACGATTGCAGCAGCAAATGATACAGATGACGATGGATTTCCCGACAACTGGACAGAATACTTCACACCTGACGAATTGAGTGACAATAGTGACGGCCTCATTCTCGATGATTGTCCAACAGTTTGGGGTAATTCTACTCGAATTTTGTTTGGCTGCCTTGACTCTGATGGTGACTCATGGCCAAATTCTCTCGATGACTTACCGTTTGAGCCTACCCAAAGTGTAGATTCAGACGGTGACGGTTTTGGTGATAACCCGAATGGAAATCTTGCAGACCAGTGCATCAATGAAGCGGGAGTTTTCAATGGCACAGACGGTGTTGGTTGCCCACTCATCGATGCAGATGATGATGATTCTGATGGCATCATCAACACGAGGGATTTGTGTCCAACTACTCCGGTTGGTGAAAGCGTCAATTCGGATGGTTGTGGTCAGTCACAGTTAGATGAGGATAATGATGGAGTGTCAAACGATAACGACCGTTGTCCTGGAACTCCAGCCTCGTTTTCAGTCGATTCTGATGGATGTACATCTGAACAACGTAGTGTGGATACCGATAACGATGGGATCTTCGATATCGATGACGATTGTGAAGAAACTCCAGAAGGAGAAGAAGTCGATGAATACGGGTGTAGCGAATCACAAAAAGATTCTGACGGCGACGGAATACCAAATAATCTTGACGCTTGCGATGACACCCCCGAAGGTTATCCAATTCTTGCCGATGGTTGTACCGATGATGTAACACTGAATCAAGGCGATTTTGATGGAGATGGGTATTCGGGTGACTATACATTCGATGTCGATAACTCAACTGGTTTGCGAACGAATCAATCGGGTGATGCCTTCAAGGCTGACAACACCCAATGGTTTGATACAGATGGCGACGGTTATGGCGATAACCAAGCACCAGCAAAGAATCCTGATGCTTGTCCTATGATCTGGGGGAACTCGTCATTTGATCGACTTGGATGTTTAGATTCTGATGGAGATGGATATTCAAATGCAGATGAGACATGGGTTGAAATTCACGGTGCTGATGCGTTTGAACTTGACCCTACTCAATGGAAAGACAAAGATGGCGATGGATATGGCGATAACTCAACAGGGAACAATCCAGACCTCTGCCCCAATACTGATTTGAGTTATCTCAACCAAGTCGATGAGAATGGTTGTGCTCCGAACGAGCGCGATTCCGATAACGATGGCGTACTTGATTCTCGTGACAGTTGTCCGAATGAAGCGAAAGGTCCCGATGGCTTTTCTGATGGTTGTCCTTTGCCAAAAACTCAAACGGATGATGAGCCTACACTCCTCTTTGGAATGTCTCCTGCATCACTCGCTGGTATCATCGGAGCAGCGATTGGCGGTATCATCCTGATTTTGGTGATCATTCGTATAGTCCTTCGAAATAAAGATGATGATGAAAATGATGACTATGACGACTACGATGATGACGATGACGATGATGTATTTGCCGCCCTCGATAAAAAATCATCACGTTCGTCTCCGACGACACCAAGCAGAGGTCAAAGTTCTCCTTTGAGAACCCCCCCATCAACGAGTCGAGGCCCAAGTGGCGGGCCATCAGATGGCCCATCAGGTGGCCCAACTAGCCGACCACCAAGCGGTCCCCGTGGAGGGCCAACAAGCGGACCTGCAGGAGGCCCTCCAAGTGGCCCATCGAGAAGCCCAGGAGCACCGAGTCAAAGTTCTGCAACAACTTCGCAAAAGGTAGCGAAAAAGAGAGCACCAGTCGCTCAACTTGAAGATTCAAAAGCGAAGGTGAGAAAAGCAAGGATTGAAGTCGATCTCGATGTCTTTGATGAAGGTCAAGAAGACGATAGAGATGCTGCTGTTGAATGGATAGTTGGCGCCATTGCTGAAGGAGAAATTGAAAGAACGATGTTGTTGCAATTGCAAGAAACAGGTTGGACTGCTGAACAATCAAGGGCTATCATCAATCTCGCAAAAAATCAAATCTAATCTATTCCCAAAATAACATCACGCATATATCTTTAATGAGTCAGGGTTGAAATATCGAGAGGGGATTTTTTTGCCAGAACAGTCTGAATTTAATGCCTCAATACCTGAGGGAATTGATGTTGACGAAGCTGCTGCATATTTCGGTGTTATCGAATCATCCGACACTCTTCACTCGATGCTGGCCATGGGACAACGTGAAGCGATTTTGAAATTCTTTTCGATATTGTCTGATATCGTTCTTCTTCCTGGTGATTTCAATTTTGAAGCTGCCAGTGAAAGAATGCAATGTGAAGGCGGCGAAATTTACTATCTTGTCTCAGGTCATCTCGGTTTAATGAGTATGCAAGACCCGCTTTCAAGATTTATTGGACAGCCTGATTCCATGGGCGAAAGCGGTGGTGCAGACAGTTCACTTTCAGCAGATGAGAAAGAAAAACTCAGTGGACTTGCTGACCCAATGCGTTTGATGAAACTCCTCGCTGTAGGGTATTCAACAGGTGGAGAGGCTGAACTCTCAAAATATCTTGATCTGATGAAATCATACATCGATAATCCTTCAGCATCGAAAGAGAAACTCCTCACTATTTGTGAAGAACTTGATGCTGCCCTTGATATTGAAGGGCACATTCTGCCTCTACCTACTTTGGCAAGTATCTCTGCAACTGCATCAACAATTGACACATCACTCAAAGTTGAAGAATCCAAACCTGAGGCCTCTGCACCTCAGACCGAGGTTGAATCATCACCTTCACCCTCCGTCCCTCTTCCTACAACAGAGGCACCAAAACCAAGTTCCTCAACCGATGTACCATTGCCTTCAAGTATGAACGTTCAATTGCCTAAAGTTGAGTTCGTTGAGGCTGAACATCAAAACATTGAATCAGATAAACAAATGGAAAAAGCCACACAAGATGCATTTGCCGGTGCGTTTACAATTGGATTGCACGACGAACCAGAGATTCAAAATGAATCGGATGATGAAACAGAAGAGGATTTGCTTACCACACTTTCCGAAGAAAATGATGCGCAGGTAGACGAAGTTGAGCATGTCATGGAGTTTGAAGACCCACTTCAATCTGAAATCCAGTTTGCCGATGAACCTGCCACAGAACATCCAAAACAAGAACAAGAAGAAGAGTTTGTCAGTGCAGCCGAGCGATTTATTGCGGCTGATACTGACGGAAGTGGAGCCTTATCAGTTGAAGAGTTAGCAGAGGCAACCGGTACCAGTTTGGAAGAGGCTGCAAGACTTCACAAAGAAGCAGATACAGATGGTGATGGTACAGTATCCCTTGGTGAATTTGTATCATCCGAGGCAGGACAAAAAGCACAAAGTTTGCCTCGACCTATTGCTCCAGTTCGAAAACCACTCGGTGCTCAACAATTCGGTAAGCCACAACAGAGCGCACCTGCTCAACAGCAGCAACCGCAACAGTGGCAACAGCAGCCACAACAATGGCAACAGCAGCCACAACAATGGCAACAGCAGCCACAACAATGGCAACAGCAACCACAACAGTGGCAACAACCTCAACCCACGATTCGTTCAGGTATTTTTTGTCGTGGATGTGGTATAGGTTTGGACCCATACTGGCGATTTTGTCCAGTTTGTGGTGCACCAAATCAATAATTATTCGATGAGAAATGTACCATCCCGAATAATTGGAGTGTCATCAAGCCAGAAATCTGGTGCTTTTAGGACGCCGGGGATGTTTAAACCCACTTTTGTGTGACGACCTATAGAAAAATAACATGTTCCAAGTCGTTTTTCATCTTCGAGTACATTGCCAACCAATCGAGCGTTTGCATTCATTCCAAATCCAAACTCGGAAACAATCCATACGCCTTCTTGTTCTTTGGACGATAATCTCCGAGCCGCTTCACCCAATTGTTGACGCAAGTGTGCTGCGACGGTTCCACCCTTAATATCGGTAATACTTCCTTCTTCGACGGTGATAAAAATCGGTTCCTCCACAAGGTTTGCCTCCCACGAACCATCGATCACAATGGTGCCATTCATCGTCTTTTCACGTGGTTGAATGAAGATTTTCCCCGCAGGGAGGTTGGTGAGCATGCGGGGCCGGTTGCAGATCCCATTATCATCGAGTTTCCAATCTCTCCAATTTACCTCGAATGTGATGTTCGTGCCTGATTCTGATTTTACATTGACAATTCTTCGACGACGAAGTAGTGAACCCATATCCCCAATCGTTTTCTTCATGTGTTGAAAGTCGGTTGCCATACCACCGTGAATGAACATGTCAATGGTCATGCCAGGCATCGTCGCAACTCTAGCACCTTCTCGAAGTGCTTGCTTGACAGCAACTGTGTGCGTTAGTGAATACTTCGTGGGAGCAATAACAACTTGCTGCTGTCTCATGAGATTTGCTACAGGTGAGGGGGGCTCTTCACCGTGATGTCTTCCTTTTGGCATGACGATGAGCAGTACCCGATCAGAAAATTTTGATGCGGCATCATGGAGGGCTTTTCCAATGTCCGTCGTTGTGGGGTCGCAAACAATCAAGATATTCTCGCCGCGACGAAGGTCCATGCAAGTCCGAATAACCATTTCAGATCTCAATTGCATCAATTCTTCGGTGGAAGGTTCACTTTGCTCTGATTGGACTTCCTCAACGACATCATCTTGTGGTATCGTTTCAGCAACGATTGAGTCAATATCCTCGTCTTCTGAGTCGATTGAAACCTCTTCTTCTTCCTGCTTTCGCTTGAAGGGAGGCACCATGAACATGCTACATGACGATGGCTCTTCAATGTGTGTGTATTGCGAGGAGTTTTCGATGGTCTCATTGAGAATCTTTGGAGGAAAATATCTAATTCAATGAGGTCAAGCCGAACACATGAGTCGTTATGCTGAATTTCTACAAACAACTGAAGATATATTTCGACTTTCGGCTTTAGCCGGACATCTCGGTTGGGATCAAGAAGTTTTGATGCCTCAAAAAGGAGGTCAGGCAAGAGGAGATATGATGTCTTGGCTGGCCAAAGAACGGCATCAGAAATTGACAAATGAACACTATGGGAATTTAATTTCTGAACTTGAACAGAGTTCGTCACTTACGAAAGATGAACAAGCAAATGTTCGTGAAATGAGAATTGCTCATGATAAAGCGAAAGCTCTCCCTGTCGAATTTGTTGCAAAATACGCTCAACTCCGTTCCAATGCATTACGTTCATGGCAAGAAGCAAGGGCGACTTCGAATTTCTCTTCATTCTTACCCCACCTGAGGGAATTAGTTGAAATGACAAAGGAAAAAATTGCATTTTATCCACCACCGCAAACGCCGTATGACGCATTACTGGATGAATTTGAATATGGAATGAAAGTGTCTGACTATGACCCACTCTTTGCAGGTTTGAAGCAGCGAATTGTTCCCTTGCTCCATTCGATCATCGAAGCGAAAAAGAATCAAGAGAATTTCCATCTACCTGATGACATGATATTTTCTATAGAATCACAAACCAATTTTTGCAAGCAAGTTTCAAAACGCATGGGATTTGATTTTGAAGCAGGACGAATGGACCAGTCAACACATCCTTTCTCCTCTGGTTTATGGAAAGGCGATACAAGATTTACCACGAGATTTGATGAAGCTGACCCCTTTTCTTGTTTGTATGCCGTCATGCATGAAACAGGTCACGCCTTGTATGAACAAGGGTTGCCACATGAATTTGCATATTGTCCTCGAGGACAGGCTGTTTCCCTTGGCGTACATGAATCCCAATCAAGATTTTGGGAAAATCAAATTGGCCGCACACCATCCTTTTGGAAAATTGTCCTGCCGGCGCTCAAGAAAGAATTCCCAAATTTTCCCGATTGGGATGCTAAAATGCTCAATAGAATTGCCAACGATGTAGAACCGGGATTTATTCGAGTCGAAGCAGATGAAGTGACGTATAATTTGCACATCATGATTCGATACGAAATCGAGAAGAGAATCTTCAATGAAAACCTACCTCTTGAAGACATACCTCAAGTTTGGAATTCAATGATGAAAGAATGGTTTGACCTCGATGTCGGTGAAGATTCAAATGGATGTTTACAAGACATTCATTGGTCAATGGGGGCTTTTGGATATTTCCCAACATATACGCTTGGGAATTTATATGCTTCTCAATTGCTTGAAGCCATGGCGGATGACATTGGTGATGTCACAACGATCATTGAATCTGGTGAATGGACCCCCATACTTGAATGGCTTAAGGAAAAAATTCACGTCCATGGTAGTTTGTACACGCCTTCTGAATTAATTGAATATGCAACCGGAAGGCCTCCAACAGCCGAACCGTTCATCAATTATCTCGAGGAGAAATATTCGAACCTCTACGAATTAAAAATTTGACCATGAAGCCATAAGTAAAGGCTGACCTACTTGGCCAGGGGCGACCAAAACACGGCCCTTTTGTCCAGTTTCTCGCGTACGTTCAAACACTGGAATACCTGCAACAATGGTTTGGACAGGCCATCCAACAAGACCAATGCCTCGGAAAGGGTTCCAACCCACACGTGACCATGAAGTTTCATCTTGAACCACAAATTCTTGTTCCATGTCAACAAGGACAACATCACCATCAAAGCCAATTGACAATTCGCCTTTTCCTTTCATATTGTAACATTCTGCAACATTTTTCGACATCCACTTCACCACATCCTCGATGGTGCATCTACCAAATTTTGCATGTGTCAACATTACGGGAAGTGAGGTTTCGACACCCGGCATTCCACTTGGTGCCTTAGGAAATCCGAGTGCCTTTGCTTCGAGCGTATGGGGGGCATGGTCCGTAGCGATGCATTGGATTGTTCCATCATGAAGTGAAGTCCACAATTGCTCGAGGTCTTGTTGATATCGAATCGGAGGATTCATTTTGAGGCGAGTACCTTCTCTCTCGACATCGATATCGTTGAATGTCAAATGCTGGGGGAGAGTTTCGGTCGTAATGTGGGCTTTATACTCATGATTAGGCAACAAAGAGGTTTGGCCAGCAAGCCATTTTGCTTCGATGCCACTTGTAAGGTGAAGGATGTGAAGGCGATGTCCATATTTTCGTGCTAATCGAACTGCTCGTTGTGTAGCAATCAGGGCTGTTTGGTCATCGCGCCATTCAGCGTGGGCAGCAATATCGGTTCGCATCTCGAAATCGACAAAACGTGTCGAAAGGCGATGTTCATCTTCAGCGTGTACAGCAATGAGCCCGCTTGTTGTTCTAAAAATTTCATCAAGAGCATCTTCTTCGTTGACGAGTAAGTCACCGGTTGAGGACCCCATGAATACTTTGATTCCACAAATTCCAGGATGAGAAACTGGATTGAGTTGGTCGCCTACACATTTTTTCAATTCATCCACATTGTCGGGAGTTGCTCCAACAAAGAATCCAAAATTGTTTACACATTTTGATTTTGCATTCTCGATTTTTCCCTTCATCATCTCGAATGTTGTGATTGATGGAACATTGTTTGGCATGTCAAGAAAAGAAGTGACGCCACCTGAAACAGCAGCAAATGAACCCGATTGTAAATCTTCTTTTTCTGGCTGGCCTGGGTCTCGGAAATGACATTGTGGGTCGATCATTCCAGGAAGCAGAAATAATCCTTCTCCGTTGATATAATGCTCATGGTTGTGTGGAGTGAGAGAACTTTCTGTTTCAATTTCAGCGATGACACCATTTGTGATTCGCAGGTCACCTTTTTTTCGCCCTGTGGGTAAAATCATCGTTGCATTTGCAATGAGGACATCACCATTCATTTGCTTCCCCAAACCGTTTGTCGATATACCAAGCCTTTGAACCTCTCGTTAAACTTGTATGGTAAGAAAAACAGGAGTTTAAAGCCAAGTCCGCTGATTCCCTATCTATGCCCCAGTGCAATATCGATGCAAAAGGAAAAGCCGTTCGCCTCATTGGTGGTATCCTCACCGTGGTTGCATCAATTATTATAGCAGGGTTGATTCAATTCTCAGTGATACCATCCGGTCAAATTAGTTGGTTGACCGTTATAGCAATGATGTTCGGCGGTCTCTTTGCAATTTACGAGGGTCGTACAGGATGGTGCGTTGTTCGTGCTATGGGTTTCAAAACACCTCTATGAACGTAAAGCGTTCTTCGGTCTAAATGCGGAGACTACATCTGGATTCATTTCCATGTATGGCCCGCCAATTAAGTCGACGCAGTAGGGCACAGCCTTCCAAATCTCGTCAATCGTCTCTCGGATCGCTTTGGGTTGGCCTGGTAAATTAAAAATGAGGGTTGTTCCTCTAATTCCGCCCAATTGACGTGAAAGAATTGCAGTAGGAACGTAACGAAGAGAAATCGCTCTCATCTGTTCACCAAAGCCATCGAGGATTTTGTCACAAACAGAAATGGTGGCTTCAGGCGTGACATCGCGTTGTGTGGGGCCGGTACCACCCGTCGTCACAATGACATCGCAATGAAGTTCATCAGCGAATCGAATCAACGTTCCCTCGATTTCATGTTGCTCGTCTGGAATGCAGATATAATGAACAGTTGCGGGACTCATTAAGGAATCTTCAAAGAATGTCAAAATCGCAGGGCCGCCTTTGTCCTCATACACTTGAAAGGATGCTCTATCGCTCACAGTAATGATTCCAAAGGTGCAATGGTCTCCAACAGTCGCCTCTCTCCCCTCGATGTACGAGACAGAATCCATCGTCTGCCACCTCATTGGTCACCGTATTTTGCAGTGATGTCGGCTTGGAAATTATCGAGAAGGGTATCTTCAAACAACTCGGTCTGACGACGCATTTTTGTGGAACGAATGTGCAAGACTGCCATGAGAATGAACACGATAATCATAATCGGAATGACGGCTTCAAGCTTGTAATTGTGCATGAATTTCACGATCCCCTCTGCAGTGTAAGCCCACGTTATTGAGGCAGCGGCGCCACCAACAAATGTTGCTGCTAAGACTCTCATGAATTTCATTCTCGAGAGCAGACCCAACATTGCACCAACCAAAACGCCAGAAGCCATGAACGGAATCCAAACAAAGACAATCAAGCCCCAGAATCCCCATTTGTTGATCATTTCACGTTTTTCGTTTGCCATGTATTCAACTGTGGAAAGCGTATCGCCAAGGAATTTGGTTTGTAACATTCTTCCACCAAGGCCGTCTTGTTTGGCGACTGCAACGAGTCTGTCATCATCTTGATTCGTTGTTCGACGCTCAATCCGACCTGCCCCAGACCTGTCAGCAAGAGTTGAAATTTCGTTTCTCGTTTTGACAACCAGTTCTTGACTTCCGAGAATGTCATCGTTCCTGTTTGAAATAAATGCGTAGAGTTCATCCTTGATGTCATCTGAAGTTTTCTTAAATCTGAAAAATGCAAACCTTTGCATTGGTCGATAAATGACAGATACAAACACAATTTTGTCATCGCTTGTCACGATTGCACCCTTCATACTCAAGTCAGTTCGACGTGTGAAGAAGAGGTCAAGACTATCTCTTACATCATCCTCTATTCTTGATAGACTGTGTAGTTCAGAAAAGAATGAGGAATAATCTTGGTCACCCGATTCTTCTTCCACAGCACCTATCCCGACTCCGGAGTCGAAATCGATGAGTTTGCTTTGACCAATGAGTTTCACAGTCAATTGAACAGGTTTGAAAACTCGGAAGAGGGCGAATTCATCCAGTATTTCTCTCAAAATTTCTGCACGTACGTCCTTACTGTCTGAAAGCGTTCCTTCAGTATTCTGATAGGCAATGAGAATATCAACGGATAATTCACGAATTTGAATTTTAAACAAGTCCCAATCGATATTGATGTGCATTCGATGTGAAGAAGATTCAACGATTTGCCGCACCAATTGTTCAATGTGATTTCTCGAGAGGATATCGTCAGTATCTTGGTGATAAACCTTGTACATTATCGGGTAGAGAATGAGTAAGGAAATTACAGAAAGAGAGAGTGAAATGAAGGCCATCCACCAGGCTGGCACGCCTGCAGCACCACCGGTCAACATGGCAGTTTCTCTTCCACCACCAAGTTCTGCTCCCATGAGCAGGTAAGCCCAATCGCCCAAATCTTGGACGGACCAACATGGTCGTGCTCCAGCATCAGTAATTCGAATATCCTTTGATTCAGAATTATCAACAAAAGGTAAGAAAGCAAAGGCCTTCTTACTAATTTCAATTTCAAATGTGGTGGTTTTATTAAGTTCCAAAATCAATGAACCATTGACCCAATCCCTCTGGTCATACACATCCAAAAAGAATCGAAGTTTGTAATCTCCTGAGCCGAGATCACCGTATGGGGCTTTGAAATAGGCTTTGCCGTTCGAGTTGTCGGAATAATTGACGACTTTCAAACTTGTATTGGTGTGGTTTTCAACCAACAAATCCCCAGCCTCTTCAAATGTTTCATAAATTGAATATTTCATTAACGCAAAACCTTCAGGTAAATTATGACCTGAGATTGAGAACAATTCCACGTCAGGTCGTAAATATACTTGCAGCCATGGTTCATCAGTAATCTCGAGGCATTCATCGCCACTATCCAAAAAGGTCTTTGATGCTGCGTGGTCAAAAGTTGTTGAATTTCCAAGCAACCCAGATGACATAGAAAAGAGAAGGAGTGCAAATACAGATCCATACATAAAGCCACCAAAGAGGACATAATCTTCGATGTTTGTCAAGAAACGACGCCCACCTCCGAGTCGACGTTGCCGGATTTCTGCTAATTCTTTGATTGCCTTGTCCTTAATCTTGGAATCGGTATCATGACCTTCTATGCCGTCTCCATCATGAATCTCGGCTTTGGCCATGGTTAACCGAGTTAGAATGATGCACATGAATCCTTTCATGGCAAATTATTGACACCTAAAAAAGGTGGGTAGGGCCGGACTTGAACCGGCGACCTCAGCATCTTCAGTGCTGCGCTCTCCCAACTAAGCTACCTACCCGATGACCTTGCGACAACCCTCATCATTTCAATGCTTTGCACTTGACGAGATGCACAACTTTGGTTCAAATTTATGCAGAGTGCAAGACTTGATTTTGAACTTTGAATATCTCTTCAAGCCCATGGGCTGCGACATCAAGCAGTTGGTTGAGTTGGTCCCTTGAGAATGTCGACTCTTCACCAGTTCCTTGTATTTCGACAAGGGAACCGTTGCTAAGTTGAATGACATTCATGTCCACATCTGCATTCGAGTCAAGAATATAATCAAGGTCCAAAAAGATTTGATCATTCATGAGTCCCACAGAAACTGCTGCAAGGTCAAATGGCATCACCTCCATTTCATGTGCCTTCACTTCATCTTCTGAAAGATTTGGACGAGTCCACGAGTCTTTATTTTCATCGCTTTGACGCTGGTGGGCAGGTAAACAAATTCCGTTTCTAATGAGTCTTCGAACAGCGAGTCGAAGAGCAATATTTGCTGCGGAAATGGAAGCACATCGGGTTCCTCCATCAGCATTGAGAATATCACAATCAACATCGAGTGCGATAGGCCCTAAGGCCTCTAAGTTGACAGCAGCACGAAGCGAACGTGCGATAAGCCGTTCGATTTCTTGGGTTCTTCCTTTAGCACCGTTTCGCTCCCTGCGAAAGCGTGAATCCGTTGATGCAGGAAGAAGCGAATATTCTGCATGAACCCAGCCTTTCGATGCGTTGCGTGGAAACCATCGGGGCAGGCTGTCTTGTTTCGTAACACAACACAACACCACCGTTTCACCTTGTTTATACAAAATACTAGCAAGAGCATTCGGAGTAAAATCCAGGACAACCTCAATCGGTCGAATTTGATGAGGTTCTCGGTTGGTTTCAAAATTCTCCTTGAATTTGGCCATGTTAAACCCATGAACTTCTCTTCATCAAGTCTTCCGAAGTCCAAGTTGAAGGATGGGCATCTTCAAAATACATGGCGGTAACCCCCATCTATGACCCTCAATCAAGCAGTAATATGTGCGGTTGCACGAACTCCGATTGGTAAATTTCTCGGTCAATTATCAACGTTCAGTGCCGTCGAACTCGGTGTCCTTGCGGTAAAAGAAGTGTGCCACCGAGCAGGTGTTGCACCCGATTCCGGATTGATTGATGAGGTGCTTTTTGGCCAGGTGTTACAAGCAGGAGTAGGCCAAAATCCAGCACGACAAGTGGCAATAGGTGCAGGTCTGCCCGTTACGACACCTTGTACGACCATCAACAAAGTGTGTGGCTCATCACTGAAAGCAGCGATGTTTGCTGCTACAAGCATTCGGGCGGGTGAATACAAAGCCATCATCGCCGGAGGTATGGAATCCATGTCAAATGCTCCACAACTCTTGATGGGTCAACGAACTGGAACGAAAATGGGGAATTCAACGCTCATTGATTCAATGATTCATGATGGTTTGTGGGATGTGTATAATGACCTACATATGGGTACGACCGGAGAAATTGTTGCCAAAGAATCCAGCATTTCAAGAGCGGATTCTGACCGATTTGCTCTGCAGAGTCAACAACGCGCAAGCCAAGCATGGCAAAACGGGGCATTTGATTGGGAGACCTTTCCAATCGAAGTACCACAGCGACGAGGGGACCCATTGATCGTCTCCCGTGATGAAGGTGTACGAGAAGATACCACCTTTGAGAGTCTTTCCTCACTTCGCCCCGTCTTTGACAAGGAAGGTCAAGTCACGGCAGGAAATGCAAGCACAATCAACGATGGAGCAAGTGCGGTTCTTATCGCTGACCGAGCGTATGCAGAAGAGCAAGGTTGGCCAATTCTTGCCACAATTCTCGATTACTGTAGTTCTGGTGTTGAACCTGAACGTGTCATGAGCGCTCCAATTTATGCCGTCAAAGAGTTGCTTCAACGCAATCTTATCGGAATTGAGGATGTTGATTTGTTCGAACACAATGAGGCCTTTGCATCTGCTTCCTGTGCGGTTGCAAAAGAAGTTGGAATTCCTCATGAAAAATTCAATGTGCACGGTGGAGCGGTAAGTCTTGGCCATCCACTCGGGGCAAGCGGAACCCGTTGTCTCATAACCATGCTCGGAGCCCTTCGAGTACGAAACCAATCAACGGGTATTGTCACCTTGTGCTTGGGTGGAGGAAATGCCGTTGCAATGTATATTCGACGAGAATCATGATCTTCGTTTCAATTGAATTCGAACGACTTTGGCAAACCCTCGATGTAAATCAGATTCGTCAAGTTCTGTCGATTCCACCTCTCCATAGATGACTTCTAAGGAAGGAGCCAATGAACCTGTTAATTCTGAAAGAATTTGGTCTAGGTCAAATAGTAAATCAAGGGACTTTGGGCCACCGCTCGTCAATGGCATTTGGCTGGTGTGATACCCTTCCATGATGAATTGCCCTCCTACCTTGAGGGAATGAAGCATTCGAGGCATGTGAATCTTGCGAATTTCGCTTGGGGTGTGGAACCAAGAACATGCAATGAGGTCAAATTGCTCAGGTTCAAAATCACGTGTGGCTAAATCATCGACTTCGTATTGAATTTCAACATCATGTTCGCTTGCAAGTAAGTTGCATTTTCGTTTTCCTTCGGAGGATAAATCGAACACGTGACTCTTCCATCCTATGGTAGCAGCCCATACCGCGTTCCTTCCCTCACCATCGGCAGGAAACAATGCCGCATTATCTTGCGGTATATCCAATTCTTCAATTTTCTGCTTGAGCCATGCGTTTGGCAATTTTCCATATGCGTATTCTTCTCCTGAAAATCGTTCGTCCCAAGACGCTGCATTGATACGGGCATTCATTCTTCTTCACCGGTTGATTGCTTGTGCTGTTTGATTAAGCCATGGTCTTGAATAATTTCAATTGCACCTGGTAAGACCCCAAGAATATCGTCAGTGGACAGTCCAGTGGATTTGTAAATGAGGTTGGCAACATTTTCCTTTTTTTCTCGGCCTGGGCTAATGATGGCATAGCGTTCGCACATTGTCGCAATCAATTCGGGTGTACTTGTGGCTAACAATGGCACACCGTTCACGGCGATCATCCCAATACCAAGTTGTATGTCGAGGTCTTTGTACCACGTTCTTTGTCCTCGGACAATGAAACCACCCTTACCAACATACTCTCCAGTTTGTGCCGTCTTCGATACTTGTGCTGGTTTAACGCTGTACACGGTTCCGTGGGCTCCACCACTTGCCCATGCACGACTCCAAGCCAATGCCATCACCGCTGCTTGTGCCAACTTTTGTTCGTTGAGTATTTCATCTTGGAGTTTATCTGCAATTCGATAAGATGGAATATTGCTCGGAATGTGGATTGATGGTGAGGGGTCAACAACGATACCATGGTCGGAGCGTAAACTGCATGATGGGGCTCCATGTAAGTCGGCGTGAAGATACATATCTTGATTTGAGCAATGTTTTTTCACAACAGCATCGTTACCTTTTGCATCCTTGCCGCCAATGACCAAATGACCTCCAGATGTGATAGCCCATTTGTAGTGTTCAAACCAAAATTTCTTGCTTCGCTTCATCGATTGAATTTTGCCAGTCGACTGCAATTTTGCTTCTTTCTTTTGGGCCCGTTGCAATTCAAGTTTGGTCGTTTCAAGTGCCGAAATTGCTCCTTGAGATTTATTTTTATGTTTGCGTGCCTTTTCAAAATAGGCTTGTGCATTTTGATGAACGGTTGCATTCAATTCAACCAACACATTCTCACCTGGTTGTCCTTCATCATCTGCAAGGAACAACTCGATCGTACCTTCAGCGGGGTGTAAAGAATGAATCCAAGGAATTGATTTGATGGATTCAGCAATTGTTGTCCATCCTTCTTTTTCGATGGCGAGTCTTGTTTGGTCAAGAATCGATTGAACATGCTCATATTGTTCTTGAATCATTTGGCCAAGAATTTGATGAGATTCGATTGTGGCATTGAATTGTTCAAGTGAACGTTCTTGCTGAATCAATCGTCGTTCCAATCGTTCGACGGCAGTTGATGGACCTCGTCCAGCAAAGGATTGAACCATTTTTTCATCTTCTCTACGCTGATGTGCGCTTGCATCATGCTGACCTATCCATGCATCGATGGCTTCTGAAAATGAATCGAAGTGAATGTGATGATGCTCTTCAAATTGCTTGAGTTTGATTGGACTGATCTCTAAGATAGAATCTGTGAGCGTATCAAAATCCATGGTCATCACATTTGGCTTAATTTTCTCAATAGATTGTCGCACAATCATATACGCTCCCTTCGCATTTGAAACATCTGAAAGAACTTCTTGAAGAGAGGAAAAAACGATTGAAGAATCAATTTCGTCAATCCTTTTTGAAGAATTGAAACCGCTATGAGCACAAATTGTGTCACTCAATGTTGAGCCCAAATTGAGTTTGCCTCCAAGCGTTCTTCCAAGAGGTTGGTCAGAATCTTGAATGAACGAATCAAATTCTTCCATCGTTAAGTCACCAGGTTGAATTGGCGCTGGTGGAGAAAAATACTTGTGTCCTTTTTTGAGAATTCTATCCGCATAGGACGTACTTGTGAGGGCTTGAAGAATCATTTCTTCCTCATCAACAAGAAGAATATTTCCGTTCTGAAACATCTCGACAAATAATTTGCGAATTCCATGTTTTGAATCGAAGGTGAGTTTCAAAATTCGGTCTGCTCCGACTTGCTCAAGAGCGAGTAATCTTGCATTCTTTAGATGTTTTCGAAGGACCATAGCAAAGGGTGGAGGTGTCATCGGCATTGGTCTGTCACGAGTTGAAAGATAGACTCTCTCTCCTCGGATGATGATGATATCTTTTTGAGATTCATTTTTTGGATTCATGCGTAGCAGGATTTGCTCGTAATGGGGCATGTACGCTTTTTTCAAATGCCCACCGACAAGAAATTGCATTTCTCGACACATATGAGCAATATCACTTGAACTCATACTTGCCTTCATATAATCACCTGTTTTAATCGCCTATTGACCATAATCAACTGGATAACCTGCTGCTTTCCATCCTTGAATTCCGGTTTGCAAATCTCGTATATTCGTATATCCAAGGTCGAGGAGTGTCTCAGCCGCAGCTTGACTTCTGTTTCCACTTCGGCAGTAGAGTAAGATTAGTGTGCCTTTGTCTTCAGGTAATTCTTCTTGTCGAGCATCAATTTCATCGTGTGGTATGAGAAGGGCGCCATTGAGGTGACCATCATTTTCCCATTCCGATTGAGTTCGAGTATCGAGCAAAAATGCTTGAGCCTCTGCATCGAGGGTTGTTTTGAATTCTTCAGCATCCAATCGAATCCAATGCTCATCGGTTTCGGCTGTGCAACCAATCAATTGTGTTGACAAAAGCAACAGGATAAAGAAGGAGCAAGTATTGAATTTTGACATGACTCTCGTTTAAAACGGTGAGGCGACACCGTATAAATTCACGGGATTCTTTTTCCACAGATTGAGTGAGCTAAAACTAATCCCTTTGGAGAAAAATTGCTAACACAAATGTGAGCAGAACAGCACCAACAACGCCAATGATCAAAAGAAGTTGACTTGTTGTGAATGCTCCAATAGAGGCTTGCTTGTCCGAATTTAGATCTTCACAATTTGAACTACAATCATCTGTGATTTGGCCATCATTTTGCTCTTGAGAAGTATCTTGTTCAAAAATGCATGAACCATCATCGATATTCGCAAACCGGTCGTAATTCAAAGCAGTCGGATAAATGCAACCCTTAATTGTGGCAGGAGGCAATGGGTATGTGCACATACTTTCATTATGAATCTCATTTGTGGAATCAAAATTCGTTGCATTAGCATCGAGACAGCCTTCCTTTTTGACTACCGGAGGAGGTGGATATTCACAAGAACCGTCTTCGATCTCAGCTGTTTCATCAAAATTCGTGGCTGTTTCATCGGTGCAACCTTCGACCGGGGGCGGATCCTCAGGTTCGTATTCACACATACTTTCGTCGTGCTCTGTTGCATCTGGATTGAAATTTGTCGCATTTTCATTCATGCAACCTGTGACAGGTGGGGGAGGGTAAAAACATGAACCATCATCAACTGTCGCCGCTGAGTCAAAGTTCAGTGCATTTGGGTCTGTACACCCTTCAACATCAGGCTGTTGGATGACTTGGCAACCGAATTCATCGACTTCTGCATTTGCAAGCGATGAGGGGCACCAGTCCAAACTGTTGTCAATTCCATCGTTGTCGTCATCTTCAAAGCAACCATCACCATTGTAATCCCACAACACATCGTCCCTTCCATCATCACACGCATCGATATATCGTTCGATGACGCCATATTTGTTGACTGTAACATTGGAAAGACGTGAATCATTTACCTCAAACCATTCTGATTTGAAGGCTATGGTAATACTATTTTTTGATAATCGATCGGATGGAGAACCATCGGGTTCGAGAGGTATATTGTACAACCAATCAATTTCACCATCCCATCCCATTTGAGCCATTTTTCCGACCATTGCATGAGTGATGAGAAACTGACCGTTGGGAAGATACACTGCACCGGATTGAAATCTTGGCCCCCACCCAGAGGGTAAGACCATGTGATAATCTGGTTGGGAAGGTCCAAAAATGCCGGTTGTTTGGTTAATGTCAAATGATGAGCCGTTTCGTGGCAGGTGAAGTAAACCAACCGAACTTGGCCCCCACATTCGGTTTGAGAAATACGTAATCGCTCCTTCGTTTGGATAACCTGGCGGTACAAACCGTGCATCGTGTTGAACTCGAGTGTGATGTTCTGTTGGAGGACCACCGTAATTTTGTGGATTGCCCCATCGATACAGGAAATCACCTTGGTCCGTTGAAGCATTTTCCCATGATACACTGTGGTCAATGATGTAGATTTCTTCTGTGTGCCTGCAGGACAACATAATGTGATCGTGAATTGGGTCGTATTCAATCGAATTACAATGCAACCAATCGGGGTCATCAGCCGCGCTGTTTGGTCCAACTGCATTGATGTTTAATTTTCTAGGATAATCCGATATACTACCAAAATTTGGTAATTCGGGGTCGACATCTTGTATGATGTGGTCCATAAAGTGCCACTCCCAAACGACCTCAGCAAGACCAGAATCCGATTGCTGATATTCAATAATGGCATCTGGCCACAACCCTCGACCAATGAGGTCTTCTTCATTCCTTCCAAGAGCGATTGCTTCCGAATCATCGAAAAATTCCCATAAAATCGCTATGACATTACCATTTGGTAGGAATTTTGCATCGTGATGAAATCGAAGTTGATCTGAATTTTGTTCAATACTCCAAAGCAAATTACTGTTCCAATCTAAAATCTCAATTTTGGTAGCACCGCCCCCCGCCTGCATTGCGGTTTGTGTACCATTTTCAACATCAAGAACTCGCAAGAGTGTACCGTTCTCACCTAAATCCATGCCAAATCCAGATGCCTTCGTTTCTTTCGAAGTCCACATGTGAACCATTTCACCGCGTTGGTCAATGAGGTAGATATTGGGGTCTGCATTGGTGGCAAAAAGAGTGTAGCCTTCTTGCGTGTTCTTGTTGCAGTGAATGATGCCTGCATCAGCATTGATATGTTGTTTTAGACAAACCGCTGGAGTTGGTTGAGAACCTTGAGATGATTCAGAATTTGAAGAACTTATTCCTGAAAAGAGACTTGAAATCATGAATGCAACGAAGAAGATTGAAACGAAAGTCTGCTTGTTGTTGGTATGTTTTTTATGGTTGTTGTTGTGTGTTTTGTATTGTGTAACCATGAGCGCCACGCATGTTGTTTTAAGTTTAAGGATTTTGGAAATTTGTGTTTTTCGTGCGTATCGAAACGACACTTTTTTTGGGCCAAAACAGGCAATAGCGAGGTCGACAACCTACGAGGCATAAAAAGCAATCCAAATGCACTAAGTGCTACTTTTTTACATACTAAAATACCATTTTGAATCTTCATGAAGAACTCTTCCCTCAACTTCAAGCTCCAACAAATGGGATAATGTTTGGTCCTTTGCCAATTCAGGGTGTGCATCTTGTGTATCAGCATATGCTACCTCAGAAATGCTAACGAGGCTCGTCATTCCTTGTTTGACGGCCGAAAGAACTCGAGCATGTCGCTGTTCTCGATGGTGAATGTAATGAGAAAAAATCAATTCAGGTTGTGCTATCACTGGGCCATGACTTGGAAACACGAGATGTGGGCAAAGACCCATGAGACGACGTAATTGTTCAAGATAGATGCCCATGGAACCTGAATATGGAGGGATGAGTATCGTTCCAACGCCTGCAACCATGTCGCCTGCGATCAGCCCTGCTTCGCTCAAAAAACAAATGTGTCCTGGATGATGCCCTGGGGTGTGCAGAACTGTCCAAGTCTGTTCTCCAAGTTGTAAAGATTCCATGTCATTGAGAATTCGGTCCACATGAATGTCTTGAGCACACACTTCACTCGCCCACACAGGGAGGTCAAAAGCCTCCTTCAATAGCCCTTCATCACCCACATGGTCAGAATGTGTATGTGTGTATGCAACAGCAATCGGTGTGCCTCGATGTCGTTGTACTGCAGAAACGAGGCTCTCCAAATCTTCTCGTTTTCGAACAGCAGGATCTACGATGATGAAATCTCCATTCGGGTCGCCAACAAGATAACAATTCGTGTGGTCGGCTGGCGGCAGCGTTGCAGTCTTGATGGGGACAACTTCAACACCGTGAGCGAAAAGAATCGATTCTCGACCCGGAAGACGCGCCTCAATATCTTGACTTGCCTCATGCATGTTACCGCCAAATTGGTCAAGAGTTCGCTCGATTTCCATCAAGATGGTGACCACAGGTGGGGCGATTTTCATCAGATGTTGTTGCCACTCATTCAAATACACTGCAGGGGTCGACCATCGAATTTCTGTAAACTCTGTTTGTGGTTCTAAATCGATTGAGATGGCGGATGTTTCGTCTAAATTGAGATGAATATGCATGAATGCATTATCAAATTGAACCGGTCCAAATGGAGGTGTCGTGCGATGGCTAAAGGTTTGTAACCTTGAGGTGTCTATACTGATGTCACCTGCTCTCACAAGTTGATGGAAGCCATCTTTTTGTGTAAGAATCGTCGTTCTATGTTCACTTGATAATACGACGACGCCATGGCTCGTAAGGCACAAACCGAGTTCTTCGCTCATCTCTCGAACAATACACAAATGATTCGCATCGATGTTGATTTCACCGGATAACTCTCGGTCAAATTTCGAAACACCCCCACCACAAAACGCCCAGTAATCTGGGAACGCTTGCATGGTTGGTGCACGTTTCCCTAACAGCACCTCAACACCACGAGGGCCATCTCGTGTAATCGTCATTGTAGCCGTTGGCCGAGGTGGCTTACGTGCTACAACACCAAGGTGAACGCCCTGAGGGACTTCGCTCATGAAGCATCTTCAAGGCCCGTTGCCTTTGAAGTGTTGCCCTTGACTTGTTGAACTCATTCATTCTTGCGAACGAGAAGAGCACCGAGCAGACCAAGAACAGCAATCAATCCAGTAAAGCCTGGCAAAGTTGGGTTCTCGTCGCTGTATGCATCAGCAGATTCACTGTACAATCGTAGCGTGTTCCACTCTGCATCAACATCTTCACTTACCGTAAAGTAATCGCCGATGGATAGGGTGCCTGAGTCATCTTCATCGAAGAAGAAAATACCGTTTGCTCCTCCATCAGCCATAGCATCTGCAAGAGCAGTGGCGGGCACTGTTGAGTTTTCACAAACAGTCGTCGATTCATCTGTGTCATCATCGTATTCTTCTGTACATATTGCTAAGACAGCATGATAATCGGAGAGGTCGCCTTCAAAGGCAATTAAGCCATCTGCGGTCACGATCATATCTTCTGTTTCATCATCCCACGGTTCATCGCCAGTACAGAACCATTCTTCTGACATGGTGAGGTACATATCATCAATATCGTATGAGGTTGCCTTGGCATAATAGCATTCACCATCAGTAAATCCTGCCTCCGCTGCGGTGACCATGACATAATCCGAGGTAAATTCAGAACTCATGAGGGAATCGCCAGTCATTTGGTCAAACAATTCAACGACAACATAGGCGAATTCATCGTCATTATCGTACTCGAGTGCCCAATAAAGGTCTGCTCCATCGTACCACAATGTGGTTTCAATGCCATCGCCTTCGTATTCTGGTTCATCTGAGCCGTCAGCACAGTCTTCCCAGCCGTCATCGAAGGCATCAGCATATACCCATTCAATTTCTCCTGAGTAGCACAAAAAGACTTCCTCGGGGAAAGCAAACAGTCCAAAGCCAGTCGCTGTGTCATACTCGTAAAGAATGTGAATATTGTCACCTTCCCAATTATCAAAGAATTCAATCATCGAATCATCTGCATCGAGAAGTTCTCCGACTTCCATTTCGCAAGTATCTTCGGTAGAATCATACTGACCATCACACCAATCTCCCGTTGAATCACCTGTTGCAACCGACCAATCATCTACGGTTACATAGAGATAGGTTGCCATCTCTGTGGTGTCCTCGACAAGTTCCATGTGCCCGACGATGTCATCCTCGAAATACATGTACCATGACATTGGTATCGTGGCTTCTGTATCTGTCATGGTCATATCCCATTCGACCAATGTTTCACACATTGATGAATCAAGGGTGTAACCATCCCACGCATCCATGCCACCAGCGGTCCATGCGGTTGATTCGATAAACGGTTCACATACCCAAATGTAATCAAAGTAGTGGTCAAATCCTCCATCATCTTCGTAGTATTCATCAGTGCCATCTGGACAGTCTTCGACTCCATCATTGACTTCAGAAATCCAAACTTGAGAACCATCCATGCAGTCATACCAGTTAGTGGGGTTACCATCTGTATCATATTGTTGCTCATCAGCACCATCTGCACAGTCGTCCATACCGTCGTTGACCCAACTGAATGGGATTTCGTCACCATTTCCGCAGATAAAGGTCCATTCTTCTCCGCCTCCATCATCGAATTCGTCTGAACCATCTGCACAGTCGTCCATACCGTCGTTGACCCAGTCTGCATCAATCACTTCGCCATCATGGCATGTGTATCCATACATTGCTAATGCGAGTATACCGCTTGTTGTGGCTGCGTCGTATTGGTAATGGAGGAGCTCGTATTCTCCTTCCTCTGTGATGATTTCCATATACATGTCATCATAAGCTGTAATTTCAGCAAATGTCAATGAGCAAGTGTCAGCGGTCGAGTCGTATGTGCCACCTTCTTCTTCACACCACATGCCTGTTGAGTCACCTGTCTCTACAGAGTAATCGGACATAATCATGGAAATGATCATCTCATTCGAGATTGATATGAGTATTTCTTCTTCATCTTCGATCATGTTGAATGCTTGAGGCATACCGAGTTCCCCAGAGTATGTCTCGTCAATGACTATTGTTGAGTCTACAACTTCTCCGCACATTGAGTCGTCTAATGAATCCCAATTTCCGTATTCAGTAGGCATTGACTCATTGGTGAAATATTGACATTCCCAAATCATGGTCATTTCATCGTTTGATTCTTCATGGACCATGAGGTCGAATGAATCAGATTCACCAAGGGAGAACGGTAATGCTTCCGTAGCAGAATATTCTGAGGAATCGATGGAAAGGTCAGCAGCAATTTCACTTGCAGTCAAGAATGTTATCTGCCCTGAGGTCTCAGTCTCGGCAATATCCACATTGATTGTTCGGATGACAAGACTGGCGTCGACCAAGATTTCGATGGCATGAGTCTCACCCTCGAGGATAAGGTCGGTTGTGAATTGATGATACACTTCCGTTCCAACCATACTCAATTCGTGAGTGAAATCTGCAGTTTCCCAATCATACATGGACATGTCCAAGCCCACGTCGTTATCGTCATCTGACGAATCATCATCTTCGGCAGACATTTGGAGGAGAGTATCAGTGAATCCAAGGGCGCTTTGCATAGCGAATTTTTCACCGTTATAATCAACATAAATTGTTGTGCCATCACCATTTGGAAATGCCCACCAATGATTTTCAAAACTGATCATTCCAGAGTCAACTGACATTCCAACGTGCATTCCTGATGCGGGTGAAATCACCATGGTTGTCGTCATGGTCATTTCCATTCCGTCTTCAGTCGAATCAACTACCTCAATCATACCAACAGATTCATCAGGCCCTGGGGTGTCGACAAGAAGGTCTTTGAGGGCTGAAGTGAGAATGGCCTCTGTGAGACACGCCTCGGCGTTTGAAGCGTTCTCATCGTAGTTGAAAGCAGCCGGGTCATTACAACCCGGTACGACGGTTTCAACGAGTTCGTCTATCAGTTCTTCTGTTACTCCGGTGCATCCTGCGAGCAGGAGCACCGATACTATTGTCAGTGCGAGAGTTTTCTGCATGTTTGAATTTCAAAAAAGGAAGTATATAAAATATCTTAAGCATACTTGGTTTGCGATTTCTTGATGGAGCAAGCGAAATCAGTCGAGGAGCACCTCGAACAATTAGCTTACCTTAACAAAGAAGCAGAAGAAATGGGCATTGACTTGTGGGGTGAATCGAAACCAACACGACCATGGGCTAAATACGCCCTTGCCTCATTCATGATTATCATGATGCTTTCGTGGGTGTCGAAATTGCTCTTTCGGTTTGTTTGAATCTTTGGAATCCTACCGTTGAGTTCAATAAGGCGAATTTTTACGCTTTGATGGAAGTCCCTTAGTGTAGCGGTCCATCATACGGGATTCTGGTTCCCGTGACCTCGGTTCGAATCCGGGAGGGACTACTTTGTTCAACTTTCAACATAGAAAGAGACCACATGTTGTAATGGTGAACCATGTTGAATGGTACCTGTAAAATGCTTTTCTTCACCCCAAACACCCACTCGAAGTTTGAATGTGGTGGTCGGTTGAGAATCACCACGCATATGGTGCCGATGGAAGTGAACCAACACTTTGTACATGCCCTCCGGCGGTGTTTTTGCCCAAATCACGTTTTCTATTGGGGTGTCACTGAGTGGTTTTTCATTCATATCAACATCCATGCGTCCGCCGCACTGACTTCGACGTTTTTGGAAAGAAATTTCTTCGTTGCTTGGTGTAATGACATAGAGGTCAAGGTCGTTGAAGTCGTCCCACATCAGTGAGATTTGAATGTGGCCCGTTAGAAGGCCTTCTCGCTTTGTTCTGTTTGCCAAATCCAATTTTTCTTCATCGGACAAATCGATTCGGGACACGCCAGAGCCAAAAATCTCCTTTCCAGAAAATTTGAGATGTTTTTGCATGGCGTTACCATAGGCGAGATTCCAAGTCTTCCTGTCCGATTCTCGCTGTTGAGAAAACAATTCTTCGGTAGTTTCATCGCCAGATACATCTGTTTCTGTCGCGAGTTTGTATTGTTCGTAATTTTTCCCCCTATTGTTGTCTCGAATTTTCCAAGCATCGTATTCTTTAATGTTCAGGGTTTCAATTTGTCTTGAAAATGTGACCAGTTTTGTATGGCCATCCACGAATTCAATTTTAGTTAAAAGACCATATTTTTCTGCTTCAGCATTCATCATGATGAACTGCATTCTCCGCTTTTTCTGGCGATATATTTTGAACATCGCTAAAGATATAATTACGAATACGAGGGCGTAAGGTATGGCATCTAGAGCCATTGTTCCAGCAATACCGAACATCGCGCTAAACTATGAGGAGTGGTATTTTACCTTTCACTCGTCTGATTATCCCAAGAGTGCTTGGTTGATCGCATCGAGTTGTGCTTTTGTGGGGCGTAATTCGTCATCCGAGTGATGGATGAGTGCCTTTAATGGCAAATTTAGTTCCTCAGTAAAAGATTCTTTATTTGGATTAAAGTACAGCAGGCCAGTCACATGCTTCTTTTCTTGTTCAGCTTGGTGAAGTGCTGACAATGCAGCCACTGCATTTCCAGGGTCATGTTCTTCTGAGATGGTTTCAAGTCGAATCACCGAACCATCGTGCAGCGTTATATCTCTATAATGGCCCTCGGGCACTTCAACTTCTGGAACCGGATTGAAGTGAGGAATATAGTCAGCCATGTGAAGCGTGATTTCATTATCTTTCACATAGCCATACGACTTCATTGATTCATCGTTGTTGTTAAATGTAACACATGGTGAAATGACGTCAATAAGTGCAAATCCTTTGTGCGACATGGCCGCTTTTATCAGAGAGGTGAGTTGAGATTTAGAACCTGAAAAAGAGCGTGCAACAAAGGTGCAGCCAAGGTTCACTGCGAGGGCACAAAGGTCGATTGGCTGAGTTTTGTTCACCTTACCTTTCTTTTTCTGAGAACCGATGTCGGCTGTGGCAGAATATTGACCCTTCGTCAATCCATACACTCCATTGTTTTCAACGATATAGACCATATCGAGGTTTCGTCGAATGGCGTGAATAAGTTGACCAATTCCAATGGATGCTGAGTCCCCATCACCGGAAACGCCGAGATACAGCAGGTCTGGGTGAACTGCATTTGCTCCTGTCGTTACCGATGGCATTCTTCCGTGAACGGTGTTAAAGCCGTGAGACTGACCGAGATAGTACGCAGGTGTTTTTGATGAGCAACCGATTCCAGACATCTTCGCAATTCGATGAGGTTCGATTCCATTTTCCCATGCAGCATTGATGATCACTGTTGAAATTTGGTCGTGTCCACAACCGGGGCAAAGCGATGATGGACCTCCAGTGTAGCTTTCTTTTGGTTCATTGATGACATTCAATTTGACAACTTTTTCAGTCACAGTCGCACCTCCTCAATTTTTTTGAGAATTTTTTCAGCATAGATTTTGCCTCTTGGTGGCATTCCATCTGAATATGCAACCGAGTGGACCTTTGGCACAAGATGGTTTGGGATTTCTTTCCGAATAATGGCATACAACTGTCCATCCCTATTGATTTCGAGAACGATGACCATTTCATGTCGTTCAATGAATGCTTCAACCTCTCCATGCAGTGGTAATGCACGTACTCTGCATTGACTCACCTTCATGCCGGTTGATTCCAAGATGTCGTCAATTTCTTGAATCGAATTTTCCATGCTGCCAAGATAGATAATTCCAATTTCGCATTCATCTTCTTGTCGTAAAATCGGCGCAGGCAAGTCATTTCTTGCATTCGTAATCTTTTGGCGAAGGCGATTCATGAGGTAGAGATAATCTTCGGGTTTCTCGGAATATTTTCCTTTCTCGTTGTGTCCTGTTCCTCTGTACAAGATTGGATCCATACCCGAACCAGGTAATGTTCTGTAGGGAATACCGTCACCATCGAAATCTTTGTATCTTCCAAAGTCTTCAAATGCTTCAAAAACATCTTTGTCTCGAATCACCTTTCCTCTATCCATTGGTTGGTCAGGATAATCAAAGCCAGCACAAGACCATCGGTTCATGCCCAAATCCAAATCTGATAACCCAAAGACAGGTGTTTGATAGCGTTCTGCAACATCAAAAGCCTTCCAGCCGAATTCAAAGCATTCCTCAACGGTTCCGGGGATGAGCACGATGTGTTGAGTATCGCCGTGGCTCCCCTCGTACAAGATTTGAATGTCCGACTGTTGAGTTCTTGTTGGCAGGCCGGTTGACGGACCAACTCTGTTCACATCCCAGAACACGGATGGTACTTCAGCGAAATACGCAAGGCCGATGAATTCCTGCATCAGTGAAATTCCTGGACCAGAAGTTGCTGTCATGCCACGTGCACCTGCCCAGCCTGCACCAATGACCATACCTGCTGCTGCGAGCTCATCTTCAGATTGGATGATGGCAACGGTAGGTTCTCCTTCGCTGTTGAGTCGAAGTTTAGGGACATAAGCGATAATCGATTCGGCAAGCGAAGATGATGGAGTAATTGGATACCAAGACAACATTTGGACGCCACCAAAAATACAACCAAGTGCGGTTGCTTCGTTACCTTCGATGAAAAAGCGTTCTTGTTTTCTCTCCCTCGGCTCAAGAACATAATTGTCTTGTTTTGAAAGATTTTCAATGAAATATTCTCTTCCGAGTGAAAGTGCAGAAGTGTTGAGTTCGATTGCACTCGCTTTGCCCTTGAACTGTTTCATCACTGCTGATTCCAATGCTTCATTTTCGATACCTAATATTTCTGCAAGTGCACCGACATAGATGATATTAGAAACGAGTTTTGCCAATTTTGGGTTGAGTTTTCGAGCAAGTGAATTCATTGGAATGGGGTATGAAATGACATCTTCACGTTCCATGGGCATTTTGCCATCTGAATTCCATACGACAACAGTTCCCGGTTCAAGAGCGGCAAGGTCTTCCTCCCAGGTTGCTGGATTGACTAAAACTTGAAGGTCAACTCGATTTCCAGGTGCTTGGTAGCCTTGGTCGGATACTCGGATGATGTACCACGTAGGCAAACCAGAGATGTTTGACGGAAACAAGTTCTTACCACTGACTTCAATACCCATTTCAAAAATGGACTGAAGTAAGATGAGGTTTGCAGATTGAGAGCCAGTTCCGTTGGCAGTCGCAATGTTGAGCGTAAAGTCGTTAATGATAGGAGCCATATGCCATTCCTGCCGTTGCATCACAAGTGGTTCTGCTTGACCTTTCCGTGGACAGTAAGTCTTTGAAGGTGTTGTTTCTTCTTTGTCAGATGTGAACTCAACGAAGAGGGAAAAACAAAATTGTCAACCACTTCGGCCAAACATGGACAGTGGAAAATCTACCCCTAATTCTTCATCAAAAGAAGGCAACGAACTTGCAACTGCTTGGGATAAGGCAGAAAAGGCAATCGTCAAGAACAAACCAGACCAAGCCTTAGCCATCTTGCGTGAAGTGGATGAAAAGGGAACTGAAGCCAAAACACTCCATCTTGCAGGTCATGCAACTTGGCTAAAAGCCAAATCCACGGGCTCTGTCGGCGATTATCGAAAGGCAGCAAAATTACTCAATGATTCACTCATCATGAATCCTCGTGATAAAAAAACCAATTCGACGTACAACGAACTCAAGAACGAAATGCAAAACAAGGGCATTGGTGAATCCTCTTTCCCGAAGTTGTTGTCAAATGGGGCTCCGACTTTGGCAGGAATTGTAACACTGTTTCTTGGTTTGGTCACCATACTTGCCTTGGTTCAATACATGAACAGTCTCGGTTCTGAAACAACGGATATCGTCGAACTCCATCTTGAATGGAGTGAAAATGGTGTTGAGAAATCGGGAACCATCGCACTTGAACTTTACCCTGACAAAGCTCCAATCCATGTTGAAAATTTCAAGGAAATCGTGGCACAAGGAGAATACGATAACACCATTTTCCATCGAATCATCGATGACTTCATGATTCAAGGTGGAGATTTCACCAATGCCGACGGAACTGGAGGCCACGCTCTTGTATGGTCCAATTTATGCAACGGCCAAGATTCAACCGATTCATCCTGTTCAGGTCAAGGAAATGAAGCATGGACCATTCCAGATGAGGCTGATAACGGTCTTGTCCACGACCCTTGTACGATCTCCATGGCAAAAACCTCACAAGCGAACACAGGTGGAAGTCAATTTTTCCTCATACCCCAAGACAGCAACGGTGGAGAAGGTCCAAGTTGGCTTGATGGTGTTCACACTGTGTTTGGAAAAATCACCGTTGGTTGTGATATCGTGACCACACTCAGTGAAGTTGACACAGCATCGAATGACAAACCGATGGAAGATGTCGTTCTTGTTTCCGCAACATTTGTTGGCCAATCGGAATCACGACCATGGTACCAATTTTGGTGAGCATTGAAGTTATTACAGGAGGAACGGTTTCCGTTGCCTTCATAGACTCCTGCTTTGTGGCCTAAAACATGGAACCTCTCGACCCTTTTCAAGCCCGTAAAACTCTTGAGGTTGGCGGTGATTATTTTGCCATAAACCGGCTGGACGAAGTTGGAATTTCGACCCAACATCTCCCTTATTCCATGAGAATTTTACTCGAAGGAGCGATGAGAAATTGCGATGGTTTTCTTATCAAGGATGAAGATATTCGAACCATCGCTGGATGGCAAGCACAAGGAGAACGAGTTGAAATCCCATTTCGCCCCTCTCGTGTCATTCTTCAAGATTTCACTGGAGTTCCTGCTGTTGTGGACCTTGCCGCTCTCCGTGATGCCATGGTTGAACTAGGTGGCGACCCTTCAAAAGTCAATCCTCAGGTTCCTGTCGATTTGGTCATCGACCATTCAGTTCAAGTTGATGTTTCAGGTGCAAATGATGACGCTCTTGCTCTGAATCTTGACATTGAATATAATCGAAACCTAGAACGTTATACCTTCCTCAAATGGGGGCAGCAGTCACTTTCAAATTTCCAAGTCGTTCCACCAGCACGAGGTATCGTTCATCAAATCAACCTCGAATTTCTTGCAAGTGTAGCACGACAAGAGTCAAACATATGGCTCGCAGACACGCTCGTAGGCACAGATTCTCACACGACGATGGTCAATGGTCTTGGTGTTCTTGGATGGGGTGTTGGTGGCATTGAAGCAGAAGCTGTAATGCTCGGCCAACCCATTTACATGCTCTCCCCAGATGTTGTTGGTGTTCGTCTCACTGGGGCCTTAGGGCAAGGTGTAACAGCCACAGACATGACCCTTCGAATAGTTGAGATCCTTCGAGAATTGGGTGTTGTTGGTAAATTTGTCGAATTTTTCGGCCAAGGTATCAAGCATCTCAGTTTGGCCGACCGAGCCACCATTGCAAACATGGCTCCAGAATATGGTGCAACCTGCGGGTTCTTCCCAGTTGACGAGCGCACGCTCGAATACCTGTCCTTGACCGGTCGTGCCCAAGCATCCATTGCAGGCGTTGAAGCCTACTCGAAAGCTCAAGGGTTGTGGTATGATGCTCAAGCTCCAGAAAAGCACTACACCACCTTGCTCGAACTGGATTTGGCGACCATTAGACCCTCGCTCGCTGGGCCAAAGCGCCCACAAGATCGAGTTGATTTGAGTGCAATGAAGCAGCACTTCAACGAGTCACTCACCAATACACTTGGCCTCCATGGTCACGGACTATCAAAAGAAGACCTCTCAAGGAGTGCTATCGTTCCAAATGATGGTGCAATGTACGATTTGAATCATGGAGACGTGGTCATCGCTGCAATAACGTCATGCACCAACACCTCAAACCCTAGTGTCATGCTCGCAGCAGGTTTGTTGGCGAGAAAGGCAAGGCAACGAGGTTTGGATGTCAAGCCTTGGGTCAAAACATCGCTTGCACCTGGTTCAAGGGTGGTTACTGAATACTACAAGGCCACTGGACTTGATGAAGATTTGAGTGCCCTCGGCTTCAACGTCGTAGGTTACGGTTGTACCACCTGCATCGGTAACTCTGGACCCTTACCTCCTGAAATTGAATCAGCCATCGACGAGGCAGGTCTCATCGTCGGCTCTGTTCTTTCTGGAAATCGAAACTTCGAGGGGCGAGTGCACGGTAAGGTGAAGGCATCCTATCTCGCAAGTCCGCCTCTTGTAATTGCCTATGCCCTTGCTGGAACGCTTGATATTAACCTCGACACCGATGCACTCGGAAAGGATTCAGAAGGGAATGCTGTGATGCTTGCGGACCTATGGCCTTCGAATGAAGAAATCAACCAGGCCCTCGCAACCATTACTCCAGAAATGTTTCATGAGCGATATTCCGATGTGATGAATGAACCACGATGGGATGCTATTCCAGCAACATCAAGCCCACTTTATCCTTGGGAAGAGACATCGACATACATTCGATTACCTTCATTTTTCCAAGGCTTATCGACAAAACCTGACCCTATATCACCCATTGATGGGGCAAAGGTCTTACTCAAATTAGGTGATTCGATTACCACAGACCACATTTCACCAGCAGGTTCGTTCCCAGCAGACGGTCCAGCAGGAACATGGCTTCAAAACAGAGGTGTTCAAAAGCGCGATTTCAATTCGTTTGGTAGCCGTCGAGGTAACCATGAAATCATGATGCGAGGAACTTTTGCTAATGTTCGAATTCGAAATCAAATGGCACCTGGCACAGAGGGTGGTTTTGCTTTCAACCATGATACTGGTGAAATCTGCAGTGTGTATGACGCTGCTCAAATTTCTTCGCCCAAAATCGTACTTGCTGGAGAACAATACGGGACAGGTTCGTCAAGAGACTGGGCTGCGAAGGGGACCTATTTGCTTGGTGTCAAGGCAGTCATAGCACAATCGTTCGAACGCATTCATCGTTCAAACCTCGTCGGCATGGGCGTTTTGCCACTGACCTTCCTCGATGGAGAATCCCATGAAAGCCTCGGTCTTGATGGCTTTGAATCCTACTCTATCCCAATTACTGACGATGTTGAACCTTTACAATCGATTGATATTGTTGCAACGAAAAACGATGGTACCATCAAAGAATTCAAAGCAGTCATTCGTCTTGACACACCCGTTGAGGTTGAATACTACAGGAACGGTGGAATCCTCCATACGGTCTTAAGGCAACTTGCAGCATGATGGAATTTGGTGAAAAAATGAGTCGTCTTCTTGGAGTGGTGAGGTACAGATTCCATTCCGAAGATGATGATATTGAGATTCTTATCGAAGGCGAAGCATCATGGGTTGAGGAGAAAGTTGAGGAATTGGGATTGACTGGTGTTGGGTGGTATACTCCTGTTGCCTTCTCCGCTCAAGCAACCAACATTTCTTCTGTGACCTCAAGGAAATTACTTGATGGGGAAATGGATGAAGATTTTGAACCTGAATTTTCTTCAAACGAACCTCCAACCGATATGGGGCCAGAACCAGATCCTACTCGCATACCCGTTGTTCGTCGTCCGATTGGGGAATTAAATCTCAATGAAGCTATTTCACGTCTTGAGTTGGGTCAATACGAACGACCTGACCCCATAGCATTGATGGAGGCTCTCGAGGACATCGAAAAACCAGAACCACTACATGGCATGATGAGTGTCGACCCAGAAGCAGAGGCATGGTTGCGTGCTTTGATGGGCATTGTTGTCCGAGAATTTGGAGCAAGTGGTTTGCGAACAGAAGACATCGAAGAAATCGCAAGTAAACATCTCGGTGGCAGAGAGGGTGTTGAACTCGAAGTTTTCCTTGAATCGCTGTTTAGTGCGGGAAAACTCGTGAAAATCCATGGTGGTGATGCGATTGGTTGGGGCCCTTCACCAAAATGGCTGGGTGGCCGGATTTGACGGATTTTTCCGTTGTTATTTTTTATCGAAATCAAATCACTGTGTTGTTTTTCCTTAAACCTAAATGCAAAGGCATTATAGTCAAACAGGTATTCGGCGAGGTTAGTGATGACTATGGCTCTTAAAAATCACGAGTTAAATGAAAAATTACGAAGCATATCCCTTGTCATGTTGATGTTGTTGTCGACAACACTTGCCATTGCAGGAACAGCGAGTGCCTCACAAGCAAGAAATTATACCACGAACAGAGACCCTGCTGAAATTGCCATTGGGGATTTCGATTGTGATGGCTACGACGACATGGCTGTTGCTACGGATGGTACTCATTCATTCACCATTTTGTGGAATGATGGAAATGGCGATTTTAGTGAACGTCAAGATATCTGGGTCGCAGGTAATCAGAGCCGTAACGCCGATTGGGATGAATTCGCAAATGTCGAAATGGTCGAAGTTGGTGAATTCACAGGAGACTCAGCCCCCGACATCGTGATTTATCAAAAGAACAACCCATTCAAGCAGAATGATCAAGGTCTTCCCGCGGGAGAGCCAGGGAACATCACCATCATTGAGAACGATGGT